>JANYCC010000475.1 GCA_025360495.1 Verrucomicrobiota bacterium
GGATCCGATCGCGCAGCCCATGGGCCTTCAGGTAATCGTCCAGGCGATAATGGGCGGCATTCCATTCCTGCCTCGATCCGGTCGGAGGAAGGAAGGGCTTCAGGGTTGCCACGTGTAGTTCCATGTTTCAGAGACACGCCGGCCGTTCGCCATGAGGACCGCGGTCAGGTCCACCGCCGCAGTGGGCTGGGTGATTTCGATGACGAGACGGCAGGTGCCGTTCAGGGGATTTCGCAGGAAAGTCTCGGACACCCGCCGGGCTCCGGGACCGCACGACACCTCGGGCTTGAGCTGGCCGTCGTCCGGCAAGGCGGCCTTGGGACCGGGATCAAAGTCCACCACGAAGCGGAGGTTGGGCGGCGTCTTCCGGGGTTCTTCCACCACCACGCCGATCCGGGTGGAACGGACCTGCGCCAGCGAATCCGGCACCACGCGGTTGGTGGTCCAATGGATCACATATTCATACTCCAGGAGATCGCCCGGCCGGAGCGGCGGTTCGGGCGTCCAATAGGCCACGATGTTGTCTGAGAATTCCACGTCGCTCGGCAACTGGACCAGTTTCACCGCGCCGCGCCCCCAATTCCCCACCGGCTCGATCCAGACACTGGGCCTCCTTTCAAAGTGGGCGACGAGATCCTCATAATGTTCAAAATCCCGATCGCGTTGTAACAGGCCGAATCCCCGTGGACTTTCATCCGCATAGGCATTGGCCCGCAACATCCGGCCCTTTTCCAACGGTCGCCAGATCCACCGATCCTGACCGGTGTGCAGCAACAGGCCGTCGGCATCATGGACCTCGGGCCGGAAATCCGTGTAAACCTGCCGCCCATTGTCGTCATGCAGGAACATGCTGGTCAGCGGTGACAATCCGTAATCGGTCAACTCCCGGCGCGGACTCAGCGCGGCACGGACGTGGGCCCGCGTCGTCGGGCCCGGTTGCACGACGAATTCAAAGGCGCCCGCGACACCGGGACTGTCCAACAACGCCAGCACGAGCAAGGACTCGCTTCTGCGGGTGGGCCGTTGGAGCCAGAATCTGCGGAAGACCGGAAACTCCTCCCGCCCCAGCGTATCCACGGCGAGTCCCCGGGCTGAGGAACCATACGATTGCCCCCGCCCGATCATGCGGAAATAGCTGGCACCGGAAAAGGCGCCCACTTCCCCGAATTGGTCTTTCGGCCGGTTGATGCGGAATCCGGCGAAGGCACCGTTGGTGGACGGGTCGACGCGGTTGGTGCCGTACCGGAACAGCGTGGTGGAAAAAGTCACCGGGATGGGTTCACTCCGGTTCATTTCATAGATCTGGACGGCGTCCCGATGCACATATCCCGGATGGAAAAACTCGATCTCGAAGGGGAGTCCCTGACCACGCCAGAGAGCGCGTTCGGGACGGAACTGGATGGCGGCGTGTTCCAGGTAAGTGAGATTCAGGAGGTCGGACGGCGTCGGCGATTGCGGGGGTTGGAAGGGCGTCCGGGCGAGCGCGCGGGCTTCGTCGCGAAGCAGCTCAAAGGTGAATTCCACGCCGTAGGATCGCGGGGGGATCCAACCGGTGAAGAGGACCAGGATCACTTTCACCCAGATCGGTCCGTCGCGGACCGTGTCGAGGAAATCCGCGTGACGATCCCGCAGGCGTTGGGGAGGGGCTGGAGCGGTGCACGGGCTGACCTTTCCAAGTCTGACCGATGTCATTGGGTTCTGGGTTGTGGCATTTCACGGACCCGTCGTCGCCGGGGGCCATCCTCCGGGTTGGAGATCAGGCATTGATAAATTATAATTCCGGGAGGGTCAGTTGGTGGGTTGAACGCGGGATACGCATTGGTCCACCAGCCCGGGGAAAAATTCCCCGGGCCGGGGTTGAGACGACGGCCCATGAACGGGTTGAACCCATCGGGATTTGCCAGATTGGGATGGGCCACGTTGGGCAGGGGCGTCGCCGGTTGTTGGGGTTGGGGAGGGAGTTTCTTCGGCGGTTGGGGAGGCACCGGATTCTGTGCGATCGCAACGACGCTGAGAAAACTCCTGTTTTCAGCACGAGGATGATTTTCATGGCGGATCTCGGTTCATGGTTATTGATGTTCGCAACGGTCCGAAAGCTGGGGCGCGTGCATTGGATCAGGCTCTGGGCTCAGGTGGCCGGCGGGGTGGC
>JANYCC010000020.1 GCA_025360495.1 Verrucomicrobiota bacterium
GTCACGTCTTCGGACGCGAAGGTGAGGAACGTGAAGCTGCCTTCCGGAAGATTGCTCCGCAGAACCTCGGTGTTGTTCAGGTAGACGATCGCCCCGTCGTCCTTCTGGAGCCGGAGCCGCAGTATGAGATATTGGGCGGGCGCGTATCAGGTGGTCGTCGCGAACGCCGCCGGGAGCGTCACCAGCGCACCGGTGGCCCTGACGATACTGGTGCCGCCCACGATCACGACGGCACCGGTCCCGTTGACGCGCATCGTGGGGGAGGCGGCGTCGTTCACGGTGGTCGCGACGGGGACCGATCCACTCGGGTTCCAATGGCGGTTCAATGGGGTGGCGATCGGCGGGGCGACGGCTCCCGTTTATAATATCGCCACCACCACGACCGGCAGTGCGGGCGCGTATCAGGTGGTCGTCGCGAATGCCGCCGGGAGCGTGACCAGCGCGCCGGTCGCCCTGACGATTCTGGTGCCGCCGGCGATCACGACGGCGCCGGTGCCGTTGACGCGCATCGTGGGGGAAGCGGCGTCGTTCACGGTGGTCGCGACGGGGACCGATCCGCTCGGGTTCCAATGGCGGTTGAACGGGACGGCGATCGGCGGGGCGACGGCTCCCGTTTATAACATCGCCAGCACCACGACCGGCAGTGCGGGCGCGTACCAAGTGGTGGTCGCGAACGCCGCCGGGAGCGTGACCAGCGCGCCGGTCGCGCTGACGGTTTTGGTGCCGCCGGCGATCACGACGACACCGGTGCCGTTGACGCGCATCGTGGGTGAGGCGGCCTCGTTCACGGTGGTCGCGACGGGGACCGATCCGCTCGGGTTCCAATGGCGCCTTAATGGTGCGGCGATCGGCGGGGCGACGGCTCCCGTTTATTATATCGCCGCCACCACGTCGGACAGTGCGGGCGCGTCTCAGGTGGTCGTCGCGAATGCCGCCGGGAGCGTCACCAGCGCACCGGTCGCCCTCACGATTTTGGTGCCGCCCGCGATCACCACGGCGCCGGTCCCGTTGACGCGCATCGTGGGTGAGGCGGCGTCGTTCACGGTGGTCGCGACGGGCACGGATCCGCTGGGGTTTCAATGGCGGTTGAACGGGACGGCGATCGGCGGGGCGACGGCTGCCACCTATGACATCGCTGCGGTCGCGCCGTCCGACGCCGGCCTCTACGATGTGGAGGTTCGCAACGGCGCCGGGACCCTTCATTCGCCGTCCGTCAGCCTGACCGTCATCAACGCGGGTGCGGCGGCCCGACTCGTCTTGGAGATGTCGGCCGACACGGGGTTGCTCCATCTGCACGTGACAGGCACGCCCGGGGCCGCTTATCGAGTGGAAGAGTCGGTGGACCTGGACCTCTGGTCGTTCGTGACTTCGGGCGTCTGCGGGGATGACGGAACATTTGTCGTGGAACTGGGCTTGCCGGCCGATGTTTCCGCCCGATGTTTCCGGGCAATGGCCGAATGAGGGCAGGCATTATCGGGCTTGCCAATCGGCCGCCTTTTGCCGTGAATCGTCGCTTAACCGCCAAACCGAATCCCTCATGAAAGTCCACCGATTCCTCCTCCCCGTCCTGGCCTCCGCGCTGGGTTATCTTTCCGTCCACGCCGCCCACCTCGGCGACCCCGCCGGAGCCTTGGTGCTCAAGGAGATCGTCAAGGGCAAGCCGGTCGATCTCGCCGCGGGCAAGGGCAAGCAGACTTTCGTGGTGGAGTTCTGGGCCACCTGGTGCGGTCCGTGCCGGGTCAGCATCCCGCACCTCACGGAGATGCAGGGCAAGTTCAAGGATCGCGGTGTGACCTTCATCGGCATCAGTGACGAGACCAGCGACAAGGTGAAACCGTTTGTCGAGAAGATGGGCGACAAGATGGATTATGTCGTCGCCATCGACACCGACAACAAGACGTCGGACGCCTACATGAAGGCGTACGGGCAGGACGGGATCCCGACCGCGTTCGTGGTCGACAAGGAAGGTCGGATCGCGTGGGTGGGCCACCCGATGGGCGGGTTGGACGTGGCGTTGGAGGCCATCGTCTCCGGGAAATATGACCTGGCTGCCGCGCAAAAGGAGTTCGACGGGCGGGAAGAGAAGCAACGGCACATGCAGGAGCTGGGTCAGACGTTTGGGAAATTCATGGATCTGATGGACGCCGGAGACGCGGGTGCGGGGGAGTTCGGGGAGAAATTCCTGAAGGATGCCGGTCCGGACGCGATGATCCTGAACCAGGTGGCGTGGACGATCCTGACCAACCCGAAGTTGAAGCACCGCGACGTCAAGTTCGCGCTGCGGGCGGCGGAATCGGCGGCCAAGATCTCGAATTACAAGGATGCCGCGATTTTGGACACGCTGGCCCGTGCACTGGCGGACAATGGGCGTGTCGCCGAGGCTATCACGCAGGAGAAGAAGGCCATCGCGGTCGCCCAACCGGACATGAAGGCTGACTTGGAGAAGACGTTGAAAAGCTACGAGGAAAAGGCAGGCGCCAAGTAGTCCGGGGGTTGGCCGATAGGCTCGCCGGAGAGAGATGCCATGAACCGGGCCATGCCCGTGACTGGGGTGCATCTCGGCACTGCCCCGCGACGGACTCCCCAGCGGCTCGGGTGGAACCTCGCCCTACCGATTCTAAGTGCCCACCGGGGCGGTCTGTTTTGGTAGGGCGAGGTTCCACCCGAGCCGCCCTGATGGCATCCTTGACGGCAGTGCCAAAATGCGCCCCCGTGGCGGTCGCCCCGCGGAAAAACCTCACGCCAACCTCACCAAGCCCGTAAAGTCGGCACCCATCGGAGAATTGGTGGTCGAGACCGTGTAACCTTCGGTTCGGACCCCCTCAGGAAGGGGTACATGAAAACCGATCTGGCCAACGGTCCGTGCCCGAGGTGCGGCGGAACGATCCCGCCCGACGCGCCGCGCGGGCTTTGTCCGCGCTGCATGATTGCGGGGGTGGCGGCCCCCAGCGAACCGGGGTTCCACGGCAACCACCGCATCCAACCGCCGCCCCTCGCCACGGTGGCCGCGGCATTTCCGGAACTGGAGATCCTCGAGTTGGTGGGGGTGGGAGGAATGGGGGTCGTGTACAAGGCACGCCAACCGAGGCTCGACCGGTTTGTGGCGCTGAAGCTGTTGCCCCAATCGCTGAGTGCCAACCCGGCGTTCGCGGAGCGCTTCGACCGGGAGGCAAAGTTCCTTGCACACCTCACGCACCCCAACATCGTTTCGGTCCATGATTTCGGCCGCGCGGGCGGATTCTGCTATCTGCTCATGGAATTTGTCGACGGGTTGAACCTGCGGCAGGCGATGCGCGCGGGCCGGTTCACGCCCGGGGAGGCGCTCGCGATCGTTCCCCGCATTTGTGAGGCGCTCCAGTACGCCCACGACCGCGGCGTGCTCCACCGCGACATCAAGCCGGAGAACATCCTGCTCGACGCCGACGGCCACGTCAAAATCGCGGACTTCGGCATCGCGAAACTGCTGGGCAGCGATCCCGCGGACATCACCCTGACGGTGAGCAGCGCCCGCTTGGGCACCCCGCACTACATGGCGCCGGAGCAGGTCGAGAAGCCATCCCAGATCGACCATCGCGCGGACATCTACTCGCTGGGCGTCGTGTTCTATGAATTGCTGACGGGAGAGTTGCCGCTGGGCCGGTTCTCCGCGCCCTCGGTGAAGGCATTGATCGACGGCCGCGTGGACGAGATCGTCATGCGGGCGCTGTCGAAGGAACGCGAACTGCGCCAGCAAAGTGCGGGCGAGGTGGGCAGCCAGGTGGATGCCTTGGGGACCGCCGAAACCACGGCGCCACTGCCGCCTGAGGGAATGGGGAGCGGCCACCGGGCCGGATTCCACGACGAGGCGGATCCACGTCCAACCCCGACCGTCGCGTCCACTCCAATGCAGCCGTCCCGTTGGAAGGCCGCCGCGGGATTGGTGGGCGTCGTGGCGGGGGCCCTGTCGGTCATGTGGGCGGTGTTCTACGTGTTGCTGACGCCGCCTGAGTACCGGGCCACCCTGATCTTCAGGGCCGAGATCGGGCTGGAATCCCGCCTGACGGCCGAATCCAACGGAAACGGATTGATCGACGGGACTTCCCTGAGCCTGTGGAAGATCAGTGATGAGGGTTTGTGGTGGTTGGTCGGCCGTGGAGGGGATCGGCACGACGCCGCTGAGCGCGCCAACAAGGCGTTCGATACATTGGCCGTGGAATTCAATCCCGGGCTGACGTGCATTGATCGCGCCGTACCTCCCCTTCTTCCGATCAGGCCCAATCGTCCCTTGGCCCTTGCCGCCGGAATCGGCGGGATCCTGGTTCTGGTCGGTCCAGGTTGGCTGCTGCTGCGATCCCGGCGCGTCGTAGCCCGAAGGGCCGGGACGGAAGACGCGGTGCGACGGTGGCAGATGGTCGAAGCGGGATGTGTTTTCGTCACCTTGATGGCCACGGTTGCGATCATCCAAATCATTGCCAACCGCAACCGGCCGGCGCCCCCGGTCGGGGGACGTGGACCCGTGCAACCCTTCCCGAACAGCACGAACCAATGAACCCGCGCTGTGGCATCGGCGTGGAGGTCGAAGCGGGTCCGGAGGCCGAAGCCCCCGAGTCGGAGCGGCTGCGCTTCGCGTTCGCCTGCCTGCCGTCGCTCAACTTCCAAGGTGCGCTGAACGAGCTCGATGCCTGTCTTGCGGCGGTCGCGTCGAATCCGTCGGGCCGGCTGGCCTGGCCGTTTTCGGGAAACGCGACCGTATTCGACCGGCGGCTCGACCAGCGGCTTCTCGCCCTGAAGGCGGTGCTGGCGGCGCTCGCGAACGATCCGGTGATGACGGTGATTCGTCGTCCGAAGGCATCCGGCCAGCCGGAGACCCGATTACTCCAGCGGGACGGATGGTGGGAGACCTCATGATCGAGCATGGCGGCCACGCGGCCCACGCTTTCGTCACCACCCAGTGGACGCGGGTCGTCGCAGCGCGCGGCGAGACGCCGGCGGCCCGTGCGGCACTGGGCGAATTGTGCGCGGCATACTGGGCGCCGGTGTTCCGGTTTCTCGTGCGCGAGGGACGCACTGAAGACGCGGCGCGCGAGTTGACCCAGGAATTCTTCGCGCGGTTGCTGCAGGGCGGCGGTGTGGCCGGGGCGGATCCGGCCCGCGGCCCCTTCCGCTCGTACCTGCTGGGTGCCGTCCGCCATTTCCTCGCCGATCTTCGCGACCGCGATACCTGTGTCAAACGCGGCGGCGGAGTGGTGGCGGAATCGTTGGAGTCGGGCGATCCGGGCGACCGTGCGGCGGGACTGCAGGTGGCCGATCCGGGCGCGGAGATCGGCGACACTCATTTCGATCGGCAATGGGCGCTGGCGATTCTCGACCGCGCGTTGACGGCGTTGGAAGCGGAACTGGCGACCGCGGGTAAGCGGGCACACTTCGACGCGCTGCAACCGTGGCTGGTGGGCGAATCGGAGAAACTGACTTCGGGGCTCGCCGCGCGCGCGCTGGGCCTCAATGAAGGGGCGGCCAAGGTGGCGATCCACCGACTGCGACGCCGGTTCCGCGGATTGGTGCGGGACGAAATTGCCCGGACCGTTTCGGATCCGGGGGAGGTCGATGCCGAACTGCAGTACTTCGTGGAGGTGCTGGCGGCGGCGACTTAGCCGTATCAGTGCAGAAGGAGTTTCACGAAAAGATCACCAAGACCGCAAAGAATGAGGCAGAAGTTCTGATCCACGGGGCGGATCACCCACTCACTATTTGGCGAGTGGTTTTTGGGTTTGAGACGCTCCCTGATCTTGGAGTACTTGGCGTCAAATGGCCGGCTTTTGTTGTTCAATTGTTGCGGCTTCTGAGAGGCTGCCGGCCAACTCTGCCGTGCTCGTGCTCCTCCTCGTGCTCCTCCTCGTCCTCGTCCCCCTCGATCGGGCCCGGAGTTGTTTCGAGGACGAGACCCGAGACCCGAGGCACGAGGACGAGGCATGAGGACGAGGCATGATGGCCGGGTCCGCAGCCCCCTCTACCCGGTGCTCTCTTCCTTCGTGCCTCAGGATGAGAGCGGTTGACCTGCCGGAGAAAGGGTTTCCAGCGCCGACCGGTCGGGGCACGCTCCACGCATGAATCGTCGCCAGTTCACGGTCGGATCCGCGGCCCTGCTCGCCGCCCTGCCATTCGCCCGCGCCGTCGAACCGTCCCCGAACTTCCCCCCACCGCTCCCCTTCGCCCCGGATCCCCGCCAACGCGCCCGGCTCACCCGCAGTCTCACCCTCCTCGCCACCAGCACCCCGCAACGTCGCAACCGGGTCCGCGTGCTTTTTTACGGGCAGTCCATCACCGAGCAGGATTGGTGGAAATCCGTTGCCGCCCATCTGCGCACCACCTATCCCCACGCCGACCTCGTCATCGAGAATCGCGCGATCGGTGGACATGCCGCCCAACTCCTGGTCAAGACCGCCGAAGCCGATCTCTACCCGTTCCAACCGGATCTCCTCTTCTTCCACGTTTACGGCCATCACGAACGCTATGAGGACATCATCCGGCGGGTTCGCGAACGCACCGTTGCCGACATCCTGCTCCAGACCGATCACCTCACGAAACCCGAGGATCTCACGGAGGAAACCAACCCGGCCAAGCTCACGCCGAAGCAATGGTCGGCGTGGATGAACCAGGTCCAATTGCCCGCCGTGGCCGAGAAATACGGGGCCTGCCGGGCGGACATCCACACGCTTTGGAAAAGGTACCTGAAGGATTCCCAGCTCGAACCCGCGGCCCTGCTCAAGGACGGCGTCCACCTCAACGCCCACGGCTGTTTCGTGATGGCCGAACTCCTCAAACCCTATCTGGATCCCCCCGAGTCCCCGGCCGCATTCGACCCGTTCGACTGCCCGCGGGTCCGCACCGTTCCCGTCCCCGCGGCGAACAGCGCCCTCGAGGTGGGATTCACCGGCAGCCGCATCGATGCGGTCACGACCGGGCCCGGCGAACCCGTGGAGATTTCCATCGATGGGCGTCCCCCGTCGGCATGGGCAGAGGCGCATGGATTCACGCGGGTTTCAGCCTTTCCGCAAAGTAATTGGCCGATCCTGCTCCAGGTCCGGTCAGAAGCCGCGTTGGTGGCTGAGGAATGGTCCCTGACCCTCCATGATCTCGATGAAACCCTCACCGGCGGACGCTTCACGGTGCGGGGTTCGGTGACGGGCGACGATGGCGAAGGAAAACTGGGGGAACGGTTCGTCTCGCGTTCCCGTCGGGTCGTGATCGAGTCGGACGATTGGAACCTGAAGTTCTGCCACGACGTGTTCCATCGCGGCCTGCCGGACGGACACGTGGTTTCCTGGAAGGCGGAATTGCGGGGCACCGACCGGTTCCGGCCCATGACCGCGGGGGTTGAAACATGGGTTTCGGGGTTGCCGGACGGGCCGCACCGGTTGCGCTTGGGCGGTCGGGCGGGGATTTCCGCGCTGCACGTGTATTCTCCGAAAGGATGAGGGATGAGGGATGAAGGATGAAGCCCGGTTCCTCGCCGAAAGGTTGAAGGTTCAACGTTGAAGGATGAAGTCCTATCCTTCGGCGCCGATCGTTCCTTCATCCTTCACCCTTCATCTTTCATCCTTCACTCTCCGGTATGCCGAGCGATTTCGTCCACCTGCACCTGCACACCGAGTATTCCCTGCTCGATGCGTGCTGCCGGCTCGACAAGCTCATGGCCAAGGCCGTCGAACACCAATTCCCGGCGATCGCGATGACCGATCACGGCGTCATGTACGGCGCTGTCGAGTTCTATCAGGCCGCGAAAAAGCACCAGATCAAGCCCATCATCGGGTGTGAGGTCTACGTCGCCCCCGGCAGCCGGCTCGAGAAGAAATCCTCCACCGGCGGACGCGACGTCTACAACCACCTCGTGCTGCTCGCCCGCAATGAACTGGGGTATCACAACCTGGTGAAGCTGGTCACGGCCGGGCATCTCGACGGTTACTATTACAAGCCGCGAATCGACAAGGAACTGCTGGCCGCGCATTCCGAGGGCCTGCTCGGGTTGTCCGGGTGCCTCGCCAGCGAGATCCCGGAGTCCATCCTGAAAGGGGACGACCAAAAGGCCCGGAACGCGGTGGATTGGTTCAAACAGGTGCTCGGTCCGGGGAATTTCTATCTCGAATTGCAGAACCACGGCATCCCCGAACAGGCGAAGGTCAACCGCGTCCTGCTCGAATACGCCCGTGAATTCGGCCTCAAGACCGTTTGCACCAACGATGTCCATTACGTCGAAAAGGACCATTGGCGCGCTCACGATTGCCTGATCTGCATCGGTACGCAGTCCCAGTTGTCGGACCCCAAGCGGATGCGCTACCAGGAGGCGCAGTTCTACCTCCGTTCGGCCGATGAGATGAAGCGGTTGTTCGCCGAGGTGCCCGACGCGGTGCTCAACACCGTGGAGGTCGCGGAGAAGTGCAACGTCGAGATCCGGTTCGGCAAGGGCGCGGAACATTATCCCGTCTTCCAACCCCCCGAAACCTGGACCCGCAGCGGTTATCTCCGCCGACTCCTGTGCGAAGGACTCGACACCCGTTACGGCATCACCGCCCATCTCGACGACAGCCGCATCGTGTTCGACGCCGCGAAACGCCCGGAACGGCTCGCCTTCCTTTTCCCCGCGCCCGCCGAAGGGGTCGCCCCGCCGGATCCCGCCTCGCTGACATCGGAATCCCCCGAGGTGCGACACGCCGTCGACACCCTGCTGTCGCGGCTCGAATTGGAGATCGGCGTGATCGAAAAAACCGGTTACACGAGCTATTTCCTCATCGTCGGCGATTTCGTCCGACACGGTCGCAGCAAGGGCATCTCGTGCGTCGCGCGCGGTTCGGCCGCCGGTTCGCTGGTCACCTACCTGCTCGAGATCGCCAACGTCGACCCGCTCCGTTACGGCCTCCTGTTCGAACGGTTCCTCAACCCCGAACGCATCAGCCCGCCCGACATCGACATCGACTTTGCGGACGATCGTCGCCAGGACGTGATCGAGTATGTCCGCCGCAAATATGGGACCGAGGCGGTCGCCCAGATCGTGACGTTCGGGACGATGGGTGCGAAGTCGGTGATCCGGGACGTGGGACGCGTGATGGGGCTCGGGTTCGGGGAATCGGACCGGTTGGCGAAGATGATCACCGACCCCAAGTGGGGACTGAAGGATGCCCTCACCAAGAACCCCGATTTCAAGCGGGCCTATGAGGGCGAAGAGGTGACCCGGGAACTGGTCGACCTGGCGGTGTTGCTGGAGGACCAGGCCCGCAGCGCCGGGGTCCATGCCGCCGGCGTCGTCATCGGCGCCCAACCGCTGGTCAACCTGCTCCCCCTCAAGACCGACGACGATGGCGGGATCGTCACGCAGTACGCCATGAATCCGGTGGGCGATCTCGGCCTGCTGAAGATGGATTTTCTCGGGCTCAAGACACTCACCGTCATCCGCAACACCGTCGAGCTGGTCCGGCGCACCGCAGGTATCGAACTGCAGGTCGACGAACTGCCGCTCGATGACGCCAAGACTTATGCCTTGCTGAACAACGCGCAGACCCTCGGCGTGTTCCAGTTGGAGTCCGGCGGCATGCGGGATCTCTGCCGCAAGTTCAAGATCGAGTCGGTCGAGCATATCACCGCGCTGATCTCACTCTATCGGCCGGGTCCGATGGAGCTGATCCCGGAATTCATCGAGAGCCGTCATGGGCGCCGGGCGGTCGTGTATCCGCACCCGCTGCTCGAGCCGATCGCGCGTGAGACTTATGGCATTCTCATCTACCAGGAACAGGTCATGCAGGCCACGCAGATCCTGGCCGGTTACACCCTCGGGGGCGCCGATCTTCTCCGTCGCGCGATGGGCAAGAAGAAGCATGAGGAGATGGCCCTGCAGCGGGAGAATTTCGTCAAGGGTTGCCGCGAGACCAACGGGATCCCCGCCGCCAAGGCCAATGAGATCTTCGACCTCCTGGAGAAGTTCGCCGGCTATGGTTTCAACAAATCCCATGCCGCCGCCTATGCCATCGTCGCCTATCAGACGGCGTACCTGAAGGCGAACCACCCGGTCGAATTCCTGTGCGCGATGATGACCAACGACCAGGGGGATCTGCCGAAACTCGCCCAATACATCACCGAGGCGAAGGGCTTCGGCATCGAGACCCTCGGGCCCGACGTGAACGAGTCCGAGGTCGCGTTCGCCCCCGCCGGCACGGATGAACATCGCATCATCCGGTTCGGGTTGGCGGCCATCAAAGGCGTGGGTGAGATCGCCGTCGACAGCATCCTGGAAGCCCGCAAGAAGGGCGGTCGCTTCACCACGCTCGCGGATCTCTGCGAACGCGTCGATGTCCGGACCGTCAATCGCAAGGTGCTGGAATGCCTGGTCAAGACCGGTGCCTGCGACGGCCTGGGCGCCACCCGTGCGACCCTGTGGTCGCAGATCGAATCCGCCATCGGCCGGGCGTCGTCGCTGGCCGCCGACCGGGCCCGGGGTCAGGCCTCGTTTTTTGACACGTTTGAGACGGTCCCCAAGGGAACGCCCCCGGCGGCACCGATCGCGCCGTTGCCGGAATGGCCCGCCGCGGAGCGTCTCGCGCACGAGAAGGAGTTGCTCGGGTTTTATGTCAGTGGACATCCATTGCAGCCCTTCGAACGGCTGCTTGAACGTTTCACGCTCCACACCATCGCCGAACTTGCCGCCTTGCCGAACCGTTCCATGGCGCGGGTGGGCGGACTGGTCGGTGCCGTCCAGCAGGGCTTCTCCAAGAAGTCCGGGAAACCTTATGCCATGGTCACCCTCGAGGACCTGACCGGTTCGGTGACATTGCTGGCCATGAACGAGTCTTATGACCGATTCCGCCAGCATTTCACGCCGAACGTCGCGCTGCTGGTCAGCGGGGAAGTCACGACCGGCGAGGACAAACCCAAGCTTTTCCCGACGGACATCATCCCGCTTGAGGAAGCGCCGCGCCGTCTGACCCGCCAGGTCCAGGTCCGACTCCGGCTCGAGCAGTTGGACCGCGGTCAACTCGAGAGCCTCCGCGGGATCATCGAGACCCATGCGGGTCGTGTGCCGTTGTTCCTCTGCCTCCGTTCTGATCGGGCGTCAGTTTATATAGAACCCAACGACCGTTACCTGGTGAGTCCCACCGCCGAGTTCGAGCGTGCGATCGAGGAATTTTGCGGGCCGGACAGCCTGTTGGTGACGGCCGACAAGACGCTTCCCGAACGGCCGCTCAAGAAGTGGGAGCGCAAGGCCGAGGGCGGCGGGGAGGCGGAATGACCCGCGCTGCCATTCCCCATCTCTCATTTCCCATCACCACAAGCACATCTCCAGAAAATGAACCGCGGATGCCACGGATAACACGGATATTGAGCGGCAGTCTGTCACGACTATCCGTGTTATCCGTGTCATCCGTGGTTAGACTCCTTTCCCAGTGTCGCGGCGGTGCCATCTCCTATTCCCATGCAAATTCTCCCTGACCTCGTGACGCGGTTGCAACGGATCAAATTGTTCCTGTGTGATGTCGATGGCGTCCTCACCGAAGCCCAGATCACAATGGGCGGCGGTGTCCCCGAGACCAAGACCTTCCACATCCGCGACGGTCTCGGTCTCCGGCTCCTCCAGGGCGAGGGCTTGCGCGTCGGTTGGGTGAGTGCCCGCCCCTCCGCCGCGACCACCGAGCGCGCCACCGATCTCAAGGTCGATTACCTCCGCCAATCGAGCACGTCGAAGGTCGCGCTGATCGAGGAAATCCAGCGCGAGGCCGGCGTGAACTGGGACGAGACCCTGTTCATGGGCGATGACCTGGTCGATCTCGGTGCCCTGAAACGCGCGGGCTTCAGCGCCGTGCCGGCCGATGGCGTCCTGGAGGCGCGGGAACTGGCGCACCATGTGTGCCGGTTTCCGGGCGGTCGCGGCGCGGTGCGGGAAGTCGTGGAACTCGTGCTGCAAGCCCAGGGCCGGTGGGAGGCCGTGATCGCGAAATTCACTTCCTAACCCCGGCCCGGATTCCCAGACTGCATTCCATATGAACCAGCGCCGTCCTCTGGTGTGGCTGCTGCTCCTGGGGGGGCTGGGAGCCTTGGTCGCCCGCCCGGATAAACCGGCCCCCAGCGCTCCGAAAATCCGTGCCCCGCTGGTCGTGGTGCCCCAGGTCATCAAGGATTGGAGATTCAACCTGACCAAGGATGAGCACACCCAGGGCCGGTTCCATGGCGACACCGCCCAGATCGTCGGCCCGAATGAATTCCAGGTCACCACGTTCCACGTCGACACCTACCGCCCGGATGGCGAAGGGGATCTGACCGCCGATTCTCCGGCCTGCCGCGTCCGGATCACGACCAACGGGTTTCTCGTCACATCGCCCGGCCCGATCCAGCTCATCCAGGCCAATGGGCGGTTCAGTCTCACCGGCGAGGGATTCCGTTGGGACCACGGGGCCCAACGCTTCACCGTCTCCAACAAGGTCGTGTCCATCCTGCTGCTCTCCCTGCCGCGCCCGGAAACCCGGGGCACCCCCTGATCCTTTCTCTCCCGCGCATGAAACGCCGCCCCAGTCCCCTTGTCCCCGTCTTCCTCGCCCTCCTTGCATCGGTCGGCTTCGCCCTCGCCGAGGAGGCCCGTGTCCCCATCACTTCCACCGGGGTCGATTTCGATTATAAGAACGGCATCACCCATTATTATGGCAACGTTCAGGTGCTGATTCCCGATGTGCTCAGACTCACCTGCGAGGATCTCGTCGCCACCCAGGCCCCCAACACCAACCGCCTCGACAACCTGGTCGCCACCACCAACGTGGTCATCAACCTGATCCGTCCCGGCCGCACCCCGGCGGATCCCCCGGTCAAGATCGAGGCTGTCGGCGACCGGGCCGTGTTCATCGCGACGAACAACCTGGTCACGCTGACCGGACCGCTCGGCAACATGCCCCGGATCACGTCGCCCCAGTTCACCACGCGGGCCGACACGGTGACGTACGACCTCGCCTCCGGGCACATGGCCGGGATCGGTCATCATGTCACCGAGATCAACGGGGATCTGTTTCGCAACAGCGGCTTTTTCACCCGCACCAACAAGCCGGCCCAGAAATAAGGTCCCGCATGGCCACGGAAACCGCAG
>JANYCC010000025.1 GCA_025360495.1 Verrucomicrobiota bacterium
ATGACGCAATCGCGGTCCATGCCCGCGGACACTGGCTGAACCCGTCCGCAGAGTCCAGCCCAAAATCCGAAAATCCTTCACCTCATTAGCGAGAGTCTCAGTCTACTATTAATTCCGGCTGAAAGAGACCTGAGTAGTTACGGCTACTTTGACAGCATCCCCCACGCCCCATTGCTGCGCATTGTGGCCCGCCGGGTCAGTGATGGAGCGATCCTGAAACTGATCCGGGGATGGCTGCGGGCGCCGGTGGTGGAGACGGGGAAGCGGTCCGGGGGCAAGGGCGGGGGTGGGGAGAATCGGCGCGGAACTCCGCAAGGAGGCGTCATCTCCCCGTTGCTGGCCAATGCCTACCTGAACCGGTTGGACTGGGACGTGAATGAGCGCTGCGAACTCAAACCAGTGATGGTGAGATACGCGGACGATTTCGTGATCCTGTGCCGGCCGGGTGAGGGGTCCGGACTGCGGGAACGGCTCCAAGGCTGGTTGGAACGGAGGGGATTGAAGCTCAATGAACAGAAGACCCGACTGGTGGACATCCGCCGGGAGGGGATCAAGTTCCTGGGTTTCTCCCTGACATGGCGGCGGGGAAGAAGCGGGCGGAGCTATCCGCACGTGGAACCGCACACCAAGAGCCGGACGAAGCTGCGGGACGGGGTGCGGGAGATTCTAAACCGAGGGACGCTGTGGCGGCCCATCGGGGAGGCGATCCCGCAACTCGACCGGCGGCTCAAAGGCTGGGCTGGCTACTTTCACTATGCCCACAGCACCCGGGTGATGGGACAGATCGGGGACTACACGCGAACGAAGCTGCGGCGGTGGCTATGGCGCAAACACGGGTGCACCCGTGCCCTGTGGGAGTGCCATACCAACGACGAACTCCATGACCGGTTCGGACTGTACCGGATGCCGCAACGGGCGGGCTGGAAGACGGATCGGAGAAGCGATGCGCCGAATGGCCTTCGGAAAGCCGGATGCGGTAAAACCGCCTGTCCGGTTTGATGAGGGGCGGAGCCGGGATCGGAAACTGACAACTACGGTCTGTTCAACTCCGCTCTCCCGGCTTCGCCTACTCTACTCCGTAGATTCCGGGCATGCAGGGATTCAGGACCGTCGCCATCTCGGAGTGCGACGCGACGGGACAGGCGCGTTTCCTGGACAGTTCCGCCACCACAGTCTGCCGGGTACCCGAACAGGACGCTCCAGGGAACGCCGGGTTCACGTTCTGCTTCCATTCTTACGCCTGGGGTCCGGCGTCCCTGAGCTGATCGTTCGGCTGGAGAAGGGGCAGGTGGAGTCAAAGCTTGGGGTTGAGGTTCCGGCCGGTGCGGTTACGATATGGCCATGAGCAGAACGGTCGAGGAGATCGTGGACGATGCGCTCGGGCTTCCCAGCGAGGCCAGGGCGCTTTTGGCGGATCGCTTGGTGGAGAGTCTCGATCCCGCCGAGGACGGTCAGGTGCGCCGCCTCTGGGCTGCGGAGGCCCTGCGTCGACGCGACGAGGTGCGGGACGGGCGAGTGCGGACAGTGTCCGGGGAGGAGGCCTTGGCGCGAGTCCGACGGACCGTGATCCGATGAGGTGCGAGTTCCACCCCGAGGCCTTGGCGGAGTATGAGCAGGCCGCAGTGCATTACGCTGGTTGCCAGGATGGATTGGGGTTGCGATTCGTCAGCAGCGTTGAGGCCGCTCTCCGACGGTTGGCCGCCGCCCCCAGCCGGGGGCGGATCGTGGAACAGGATGTCCGGCGTTGTCTCACGAAGGTGTTCCCTTATGCGATCCTCTATACAGTTGAAGCGGATTTCATCCTGATTGTCGCGGTCATGCATTGCCATCGGGAGCCCGGCTATTGGCATCAGCGTCGTGACGAGGATGCCGGCCATGTCGATCGCCCATAAGATGCCGAACAGGACGCTCCAGGGACCGCCGGGATCACGTTCTGCTTCCATTCCCACGTTCCGAGCCCGGCGTCCCTAGGCTGATCAATGGCCCGCCCACCAACACCATGCCAATACAAGGCCTCAATCCCGGAGACAGGGTGGTCGAACTTGCCGGGCTCGTCGTTTCGGCGGCGGTTGTCACCGGCGCCATCTCTGGTGCCTGCCTCGTCTGGCGTCTTGGGAAGAGTTGGTTGCTTTCAGGAGGCGGGCTCATTGTCGGCGCTGTCATAGGCTTCGGTGTGGGCCAATTGATCGCCCGCATTTTCTATCGCACCGGTGCAAACGCGACGGTGGTGAAGGTTGGCAGCGCGTCATTATCCTCGTCGATTCCGGCAGGTCTCGCCGGAGGCATTTCGACTGGCTTCGCGATTGCCGTCATTGCGCTACTGATCTTCGGTGCGAGAAGTCAGGCGCCAGTATTGTTTGGAACTGCCATTGGTTGCGGCCTCGTTCTCGGTGTATTGTTCGCTTGCCTGGGCTCACTGACATGAGTTGTGAGACGATGCATTGGCCTGTCAGGCCCCTTTGGCGGTTTGCTGCCAATAGCCTCGTTGTCTGGACCATGCTTGGAGTGTATATGTTCCACCCGCAGGGTTGACCCGTGGGGCATCCGTCCCCAGAGTCAGGGCGTGGGGAACTCAGTCTGGAACTGGTGTCGATGGAACTGCTGGCTCGTTGCGACGGCGCTGCGGTTGGTGGCGGAGCCGACGACAAACGACTTCTCGGGTGCCGCCGGGAATACCCCCTACGCGACTAAGACGTGGGGAAACTATGCGGGCGGGCTCCTGCAAGCGGGTGCCTTGCGCCTCACCTATGCCGCCGGCCAGAGCGCCCTCGTCGTCTTCAATCGCACCGCCAACGGCCCGCAGCGCGCGGTGACAGCCGACTTCCGGATTTCGGCCACCCCGGGCGCGGATGGCTTCTCCTTCCATCTCCTGGACACCGAGCATTACGGCACCACCGGCATCGGTCCGTTCGGGAGCATGGCCGCCGCTCCGACGCCATTTGAGGAACCCGAACTGGCCAATGCCTTGTCGGTCGGCTTCGATGTTTATGATCCCGACGATTACCAAGGTCTCGGGGCGCATGAGGTGTCGTTGCATTGGGATGGTGTGGAACTGGCGAAGCGGTTGTGCCCAGTGGACTATCGCACCGGCGGGTTCGTCCCGGTGCAGATCCATCTGGCGTTCGTGCCCGGGGGTGCCGAGGTCACCGTGAAGGTTTCGGGTGTGGCCGTGTACACCGATGAGTTCATTGCCGGTCCGGTTCCGTTCGAGGCCCGCGCGGCGTTTGGTGCCCGCACCGGAGGACTCTCCTTCACCTCCCGGGTCGATAATGTCAGCGTCGTTTTCACCGATCCGTACGTTGCCTTTGCGCCGGCGCAATCGGTCCGCGTCTTCGACCGGGTCTGGATCCACGGTGGCAACCGCAATCCGCAAAAGACGACGGCGCTGCCGATCCCGACGCGTCCCTGGGAGCGGGTGGTCCTGCGACTCCAGCTTGAGAAACCGCCCAACGGATTCGATGTCTATGACCGACAGATGAACCTGACCGTGACGTCGGGCGGACAGACCTATGAACTGGCGCGCTTCATGACGCCGTTCGGCCAGGGCGGCGTCTGGTTTGCCGACGTGACCGATTTTCAATCCCTGCTGCGCGGGAACACCGTTTTCAAGGCGTTCATCGACACCTATGTGCCGCAAGCCGGCGGACAGTTCGGCTCCGGCTGGCTCTACACCGCCGACCTGTTGTTCCATGCCGGTGAACCCGGGGTGGAGCCTTATCGGGTGCAAAACCTCTGGAACGGCGAACCGCGCTATGGCGATCCCACCGCGCCCATCGCCACGTTCTTCAAGCCGCTCACCCCCTTGGTGGACGCCGCCGCGACCCGGACGAAAGTGCGCCTGATGGTGACCGGGCACGGCCAGGCACCTAATGCGGACAACGCCGCCGAATTCCTGTCGCGCGGTCGCACGCTCAAGGTGGGGACAACACCCTTCGCCAATGTGCTGTGGCGAAACGATTGTTATCTCAATCCCGACCGTCCACAGCCCGGGACCTGGCAGTATTCCCGTGCCGGTTGGTGCCCGGGGTCGCGGGTCGACCCGTGGGTGCTCGACATCTCCGCCCTGACGATACCGGGCCGGAATGTCGCGCTGGCCTATGTGGCAGGCACCTATGCCAACACCACGATTGACGAGGGCAACCCGGCCCGGCAATGGGTCGCCTCCCAACTGATCACCTACCGGCCGGGTCCGACGGCTCCCCCGACGTTGGCGGTCACGGCCGGGCCAACCGGTGCCAGCCTTCGCTGGCCCGACTGGGCCCATCGGCACGAGCTTTATTCCAGTGCCGTGCTCGACACCGATCCGGTGGTTTGGGCACGCGTCCCGGTGGCCCCGACGGTGGTTGGCAATGCCTTCGTTGTGAGCCTGCCCGCGGCCGCGCAGGCGACCTTTTATATCCTCCAAGCGGCCCCGCTGCCTTAGGACTTCAGCGACACCCGGGAAGGAGTCCAACCACGGATGGCGCGGATGCCGCGGATAGGCACGGCTGGGTGAGCTGCCTTTGATCGCGAGAGGTTCCCCGCGCCCGGGCTTTCCTTGGACGACGCCCGGCGTCACGTTTCCGACGATGTCCGTGTTGAACTGTCTCAGTCCCTCACCCGGTCTCCGCCACGGTGTACGGAACGCACCCGCCCGCCTGTTTGCGGTGCTGGGCGCGCTCGTCGGGGTCGCGGTGTGGGCCGACGGCATCGACCCTCACCAACGGGAGCGCCACGAGGTCGGCAGCCCGGTGCCGTTGGAGCGTGCGGCCGGCGCAATGACCCTGCCGCCCGGTTTCACCGCGACGCTTTTCGCGGGCGAACCCGACGTTCACCAACCCATCGCCCTCACCCTGGACCATCGGGGACGTCTGTGGATCGCCGAGAACGATTCGTATCCGGTGTGGCAGGAGCATGGAAAGGATCGCATCGTGATCCTTGAGGACACGGCGGGGGACGGACGGATGGGTCGGCGCACGGTGTTTGCGGAGGGACTTCATTATGTGAGCGGCGTGTTGGTGGGACGCGGCGGCGTGTGGGTGCTGGACGCGCCGAACCTGCTGTTCTATCCGGTGAAGGACGGTGCCGATCGGCCGTCGGGTCCGCCCGAGGTGCGCCTGAATGGGTGGAGCGCGAAAGGGATCCATAACCTCGCCAATTCACTGACGTGGGGTCCGGACGGATGGCTTTATGGCTGCAATGGCACGATCTTCGACCTTGATATCGGGGCGCCGGGCACGCCGACGGAAAAGCGGGTGCGCCTCAATCGCGGCGTGTGGCGTTATCATCCCGTGCGGCGGACTTTCGAACGGTATGCGGAGGGCACGGCGAACCCATGGGGACTCGACTACGACGAGCACGGCGAGTTCGTCATGTCGAACAACGTCGTCGCGCATCTCTGGCAGGTGGTGCGCGGCGGACATTACCCGCGGGTGAACTGGGGCAGCGACTCGGGGAAGCACACGTTTGAGATGTTGCCGACCATCGCCGATCACCTGCACTGGGGCGGCGGTGACTGGACGGAATCGCGCGGCGGACTCGGGATCCACAGCGAGGCGGGCGGCGGCCATTCGCACGCGGGCTGCATGATCTATCTCGGGGAATCGTTCCCGGCGGAGTACCGGGGCACGGTGTTTCTTTGCAACACGCACGGGCATCGGATCAACAACGACACCCTCGATCGCCATGGCTCGGGGCTCGTGGCGCGGCATCGTCCGGATTTCCTCCTCGCCAATGATCCCTGGTTCAAGGGGGTGAGCGCCCAATACGGACCCGATGGTTCAGTCTATGTCATCGACTGGAGCGACACGGGGGAATGCCACGACGTCGATGTCACCGACCGCGAACACGGGCGGGTGTTCCGCATAGCTTATGGCGATAGCAAGCCCGGAGCGGTGGACCTTTCGCGGGAGACCACGGAGCGATTGGTGACGATGCAGTCGTGGCGCAACGAGTGGTATGTGCGGCACGCGCGGATGGTGCTGGCGGAGCGCGGATTGGATGACGCCGCGCGGTTGCGGTTGACGGCGATGTTCGAGGGCGAGCGCGACCCGTTGGTCCGATTGCGCGCGCTGTGGACGCTCCATGCGTGCGGCGGCGTGGATGAGGGACGCCTGTTGCAGGCGCTGGAAGACGCGGATGAACATGTGCGCGGGTGGGCCGTGGAACTGTTGTCGGAGACCGCGCCATCGGACGGGGCGCTCGGGGTGTTTGAGACGATGGCCCGGAACGAGGCGTCGCCCTTGGTGCGGCTCCATCTGGCGGGCGCGTTGCAACGGGTGCCGGCGGCCCGGCGACGCGGGGTGTTGGAGGCACTGGTGGCGCGGGCGGACGACGCTGGGGACCCGAACCTGCCCCCGATGGTCTGGTATGCGCTCGAGCCGCTCATCGGGGCGGACCCGGGGGAGGGGGTTGCGTGGATCGCCCGGACGCGGATCCCGAAGGTGCGTGAATGGATCGCACGCCGGATGGCGACGCCGTAAGCCGTGACGATGCAACCGGAACCGAAGGAATGACTCACGCGAAGCCACGAAACCGCGAAGAAAGCGGTGTGAGGATATTTGCCGCAAAAGAACGCAAAAGAACGCGAAAGGGGTTTTTGGGTGTGGCTGAAGCGCGCCTGTTGTTTTTGCGATCCTTGCGTTCTTTCGCGGCCATTCACATCTTCGTATTGGACTCCCGTGCCGGATCACGGAAGAAGATGACGAACAGGATCAACACCGCGACGGCGCCCCAGGCCGGGTGAATCCAGATGCCATGCCAGTCGTGGGCGATGGCTCCCCGCGGCACGGGGAGAGCGTGCGAGGCCTGCGACCGGCCCGCGAGGGTGCTGCCGACAAAATTGCCGACGCCCCACAGGATGAAGGCGATGAACCCCTGGGCCGCGCCCCGCATGCGTTCGTTGGATTCGGCATCGACATAAAGCTGGCCGGCGATGAACAGGAAATCATAGCAGACGCCATGCAACAGGATGGCGGCGAAGATGAGCCCGGTTCCCAGGCCGGGTCGGTCGACGCTGGATGCGAGCAGGAAGTACCGTGCCACCCAGGCGAGGATGCCGAGAAAGATCGTCTTCTTATAGCCGAGGGTCCGCAGGAGCAACGGCAGCAGGACCAGGAAAACGACATCCGAGACCTGCGCGAGCGACATCTTGGCGGCCGTATAGGTCCAGCCCAGCTCGGTGACGAACAGGTTCATGTTCACGAAATAGAAATAAAGCGGGATGCAGATGAGGAACATACAGGCGATGAAGATTGCGAAGGCGGGTTTCCTCAAAAGGGCGAGGGCATCCAGGCCGAGGATTTCGCCGAGACGGACATCCTTGCCGGTCTTTCTCGGAGGGGTGTGGGGAAGGGACAGGGAAAACAGTCCCAGCAGGATGGAAGCCGCCCCGGCGAGATGGAATTGCACCGCCGATTGCTCGCCTTTGAACAGGACACTCAGCGTGACACCGCCGGCGATCCAGCCGACGGCGGAGAGGGTTTTGACGAGGGGGAAGTCGCGTTTTGGATCGGCCAGATGATGCAATGAAAGCGAGTTCCCGAGCGCCAGGGTGGGCACATAGGAAGCGCAGTAAAGGATGAGCACCGGATAGAAGGCGCCGAAAGCGGTCAGGCTGGGCAGGGCGAACATCAGGACGCCCCCGAGCACACCCAGAAAGGCGAGGAGTTTTTCGGAGGCGAAGTAACGGTCGGCGATCAGGCCCACAAAGAAGGGGGAGATCATCGCCCCGATGGCGAATGCACCATAGGCCAGTCCGATCTGTCCGCCGTCGAACCCGAGCGTCTTGCCAAGATAGGTGGCCATGCTCACGTACCAGGAACCCCAGATGAAATACTGGAGAAACATGAAGATGCTCAGTTTGATCTTGAGTGAAGTTTGCATGAGGGCGGGGGGCAGGGACGGGTGTCGGCCCGATCGATAGCGGAGTCATGCCGCCGGGAGAAGGGAAAACATCCCTGCGTGTGCGACCGGGCGCATCTGGGCATCGTGGGAAGGCGGGTAGGAAAACCCGCCGCCCCGGCTCCACGTTTCAAAGATCTGCCCAAGTCTGCAGATTGGAGGCCTTGACAGCAGTGGGATCCACGGGAGAGTGCGGATGAAGGTGGTGATTGAATGCCCCGGTTGAATTTCCGCCACCGGCCGGTGCGGTGGATGGTCAGGAGGGGCATTCGCATACCCCACAACCCGTGACCACTTATTCCGCCATTCGCAGAGGCCCCTTCGCGGGCCCAGCTTGGGTCTTACTACTGGTGTTATTCACATTCACCCGCTTCACACCGTTCCTAAGTGCGGCTCCCGGCAACGAACACTGGGATCGCCAGTTCGGGTGGCCGGGGACTTCCGAGCAATGTTACGCCCTCAGGGAGCACAATGGACGGATCTATGCCGCAGGAACCAGCCTGGCGATCGATCCGACGGTCACCGTCATCCGGGTTTGGGACGGCAAGGCGTGGTCGGACTTCGCCCGGGTGGAGGGGAAGCCGCCCGCTGTCTTCGATGTCGAGTTCGTCGGTGACGATCTTTACGTGGGCGGAATCTTCTCAGCCATCGACGGCATTCCGGCCGCGGGATTGGCGCGGTGGGATGGGTTCGGTTGGTCGGAGGTGGGTGGCTTTGCCGGGAACGTGTTCGCCCTCGCCACGGACGGTGCGGGCCTTTTTGTCGGGGGAAACTTTGCCGACGCCGGCGAGGTCCCGGCAGCCAATGTCGCACGGTGGGACGGGTTCGGCTGGGAGGCGATGGGCGATGGGCTTGGGCCGGCTGACTTCGCCTATGACGGGGTGATCTCCCTGTTGTGGACCGGTGCGGAACTTTATGCGGGCGGATCCTTCACGAAGTCGGGAGGCCTTGCAGTCCCGTGCCTGGCGCGATGGGACGGTGCGGCTTGGGAAGCGGTGGGCGGAGGAGTGTCGGAAGCGTTCGGGGATCCGCGGGTGAACGCGCTGGCTTGGGACGGAAGCGCATTGTACGTGGGGGGGCTATTCTCGGGAGCGGGGACGGGTTTCGCATCCAATGTGGCCCGGTGGGACGGAGGATCGTGGGGAAACCTGCCCTTCGGGTTCCTGGACGGTGAGGTCCTCAGCCTTGCGGTGGCGTCGGACGGGGTTTTTGTGGGCGGCGTGTTCCGCACGGTTTCCGGCCTCAAGACCCAGGGAATCCTTCGGTGGAATGGCGATTCGATATTCCCCGCCGGGACGTTTGACAACGCGGTGTACCGGTTGTTGGTCACGGGTCCCGACCTCTATGTCGGTGGCGGGTTCATCCAGGTTGACGATGTCATTGTGAATCATGTGGCACGTCGCGAGGGCGATCGATGGCTGCCGCTCGGCACCGGCCAGGGACTGTCCCTTAACGGACGGGAATTGGCGGCCGGGCCCGACGGGCTGTATGCGGGAGGGTTTTTCACGGGGGCCGGAACGGTCGGGGCGAGTCGTGTGGCACGATGGGATGGGTCTCAATGGGAACCCTTGGGGAGCGGGGTGAAGGGCACGAATTCCCTGTCGGGCACGGTGGTGGCCGCTTTCGCCTTCCATGGCGGGGACGTGTTCGCCGGTGGAGTGTTCACCAACGCCGGAGGGGTGTCGGCGTCCAATGTCGCTGTCTGGCGGGGCCAGTCCCGGACGTGGGAGGCGCTCGGCAGCGGGGTGAATGGCGGGGTGCAGTCCATGGCGGAAAAAGACGGTGCCATTTATGCCGGCGGCCTGTTCACGCTCGCCGGTGGCGTGGCGGCCAGTCGGGTCGCCGTATGGGATGGATTACAGTGGTCCGGGCTCGTGGGAGGTGGAGCGAACAGCAACGTCAATGCCGTCGCGGTCGGGGACGGGGACGGCGGGATCTACTTCGGCGGGCGGTTCACCCAGGTGGGCGGAGGCGTTGCGGCGAACCGGATCGCGAAGTGGGATGGATCGAACTGGAGTTCGCTGGGCACCGGCCCGGAGAACGGTGTGAATGGGACGGTCGTCGCCATCGCCGTGAAGGGTCCGGATATCTATGTGGGGGGATCCTTCACAGCGGCAGGAACAGTTCCCGCCATCCGGGTCGCCCACTGGGACGGCAACCACTGGTCGGCGCTCGGGACCGGACTTCCCGGCGGGAGTGGGACGGTCAATGGGTTGATCCATCACCAGGGATTCCTTTATGTCGGCGGCACGTTCACCAATGCGGGCGGCCTGGACATCCCTGCGCTCGCGCGTTGGGATGGTTCCACCTGGTCGGGGCTGGGGCGGGGTCCCGCCACGTCGACGGGCAATCCATCCGTCAACGGATTGGCAGCCATCGGCGAGGATCTCTATGTCTGCGGATCGTTCATTTCCGCGGGGGGAAAGGAATCCCGATATGTGGGTCGTTGGAATGAAAAGCTGAACTTCGACGCTCCGTCCGCCCCGCTGTTGTCCGCGCTCACACTGCCGGGTGATGGCAGCGTGCGGTTTCATGTGAGCGCCGGGGTTGGCTTGGAATATGTGATCGAGGCCACGACCCGTCTCGACCTCTGGACCCCGCTTTCCACGAACTCCGTCAGCCAGCTTGATTTTGTGGAAACCGGTGCCGCCGGGAATGCCGGTCGATTCTATAGGGCCCGCGTCCGCTGAGGGCGGTGGCCGGACCTGCCAGGTGGGATGCCCGGAGGTCCCCGGATGACGGGCCCGCAAAAAACGCAAAGCGACGCAACGACCGACCGGGCCCTTTCACCCCGGCCGGTTCCGACTTTTGCGGCAAATCCCGTAGCCGACGAGGTACGAGGCGGATCCTGACAGGTGGGGAAATTGATGATTTTGGATTGGAGATTGGAGATTGATGATTGGCCCCGTAGCCGACGAGGTACGAGGCGGATCTATCTGGCTGGGGCAAAGAGGGGCCGGCTTTTCCTATTTCGTGTGTTTCGTGTGTTTCGTGGGCAATGCCTGCCTGGGCCGCCACGGATGAAGGGGGTCCGCCTCGTACCTCGTCGGCTACGGGGCCGGTGAGATCCGCCGCGTACCTCGTCGGCCACGGGAACGGTGGGGTCCGCCTCGTACCTCGTCGGCTACGGGGCCTGCCTGGGAGCTCTGAGCATGCCGCCATGGGCCTCGATCTTGCGTTCGCGGAGCAGGGCCGCAAGCTGGGTCTCGAGGGCGGCCCGGAGTTGGGGTCCCGTGCTCTTGAAACCGAAGACGCGGGAAACCGCCATCGGGATTTCCTCAGCGGTGGCCCCGTGATGCGCCTCCAAGACGACAAGGATGGCGGCCCGGATTTCAGCCGGCGGCAGCATCTCGGGCTTCCGCAAACTTGCCGAGGCAACCTCCTGCCGGTTGCGGACCGGGATGATGGTTCCGGGAAGGCTCAGGAACCCGTCATCGCGCACGAACACCCCGTCGTCCACGACGGATTGAACCGCCTTCAGGACAGAATCCTGCACCCGGTTTCCGGCCCTTCCCAATCCCCAGAGATCCCGCACCCGGACCACGATCTCCTCTTCATGGATCGGTCCTTCCACCCGCACGACCCGCGTCACGATGTCGGCCATTTGTGCGGTGCTGATCTCGTGCGGATCCTGCCGGGTGGGGACAGGAAAATGCGCCTGGACATAGGGGACAGCCAGGTTCCCCAATCCTGAGATCGGGGTCACCGGTTCGCCGGCGGCATCCCGTCCCGTCTCCCTTTCCATGCTTATATCCGCATGGATCCCCGCTTCCGGGAACACCGGGAGGCTTGCAGGCGAGGCGTGATCGGCCGATGCCTCACGGGATTTCTCGAGGGCATTTTCGATCGCCTGACGGACCCGGAGCAATTGTTCGGCGGGCCGTTGAAACCAGTCGGTGCTCCAGATCCGGTGCAGGGTCCAGCCGTGATCCACCAACACGGCCTGCCGGAGACGATCCCGGTCCCGGGCCGAGCGCGAGGAATGATAGGCCGCGCCGTCGCATTCGATGCCAATTATATAATGTCCCGGACGGTCGGGATCCCGCACGGCCAGGTCGATGAAAAAGCCGGCGATCCCGACCTGCGCGTGAACTTCATGGCCGAGCGATTCGAGGGAACGACACACCGCCTCTTCGAAGGGGGAATCCTCCTCGCGTCCGGATTGCCGGGGGATCGAGAGCAGGCCGGTCCGGGCATAATGGAGGAAGACCTTCAGTGCGGCGACACCCCGTCCCGAGGCCCGTTCCAGGTCGATGTCGTCGGGTTCGATGGAGGAGAAGACCTCGCAGCGGAGCTTGGCCCGCGATATCAGGACGTTCAGGCGGCGTTCGCCCCCCTCGGTGCTCAGCGGGCCGAATCGCATGGCCATATAACCCTGGGCGTTCCTGGCGTAACCAACGGAGATGAAGATGACATCGCGTTCGTCGCCCTGGACGTTTTCGAGGTTCTTGACGAAGAACGGTTCGTCCTGATGCGCGGCGAAGAAGGCCTCGATACCGGGGTTTTCACGGCGAAGGATCTCCAATTCATCGAGGATCGCCTGTTGCTGC
Source organism: Verrucomicrobiota bacterium (assembly GCA_025360495.1). Taxonomy (GTDB): domain Bacteria; phylum Verrucomicrobiota; class Verrucomicrobiia; order Limisphaerales; family UBA9464; genus UBA6176. Next base: position 12,432 of record JANYCC010000025.1, read on the forward strand.
CGCACGGAGAATGCAGCGACGCCAAGGCTCAATCCCGGTGACTGGCGCGCGTGCTCAACAACGGCACGGCAAACGACCCGGGCCTCGATGCGATTCGTCCCGGACGCACCGCTGTCGAACACCCCTTCGGGCACGTGGTGGAAGCGCAAGCCCAGGCCTGATGCCGTCGGATGCGGGCTGGGCACGATGAACAATCGGTCCTCATAGAATTCGTGGTTGGAAACCGCGATGAGGGAATGATGACGGCTCCGGTAATGCCATCGCAGCAGGGTCTGGGGGAGTCCGCGGGCACAACAGAGGCCGAGAATGCTTTCGATGTCTTTTGCCTCGGCCATGCCGGTCGAATCCCCGTCATCCTCGGGTTCCGAATCGTCGGATGTCATCCGCGTGAAGAACCGCGTGGGTGGCAGTTGCCGGCTGTCGCCCACCACGACGACCTGACGGCAGCGGGCGATGGCTCCGAGGGCATCCACGGGTTGGATCTGGCTGGCCTCGTCCATGACGAGGAGGTCGAATTCAACCGCCCCCGGTTCGAGGAACTGGGCGACCGACAAGGGGCTCATCAGGAACACCGGCTTGATCGCCTGGACGACCGAACCGGCGTCCCGGAGCAATCGGCGCACGGACTTATGTCCGCGTTTGCGTTCCATCTCGCTGCTGACAATCCCGGCCGCACCGATCCCGGCCAGCGGCGGCATGCGTTCGACATGGGCGCGAAGGATGCGGGATTTCGAAAGCGTGAGACGTTCCCGGTCCAGTCCCCGGAACTCATCGATCCAACGCTCATGGGCGGCGCCATCGAAGGCCGCGAGCGCCGGATTCTGTTTCATGAATTCCCGGAGCAATTGGACGAAATAGATCCGGTCCAGGCAGTCGGATGCCTGGCCGGGAGGGATCGTGCCGGTCTCCAATCGATCCACCAACGCCCCGACACCCTTCTCCCGGGCTTGGCGGCGGCAGGCGAAATATCGGTTCCATGGCGGAAGGCTTTCCATCTGCGACAGCCACAGCGAACAACGTTCGGCAAGGGCGCCCCAGGGGACGTCGTCGGGATCCGGAGCATGGAATGCCTCCGCGCAATCCAGGCGGAGTTCTTGGAAGACCTTGGCCATCGCTTCCCGGGTCGCGGTCAGTCGTTCGGCGAGGAGTTTGCCCAATTGCCCCACCCGCGCCGGATCCGGCACGCCCGCGAAAATCCGGCGAAAGGTTTCACCCAGCCCGGCGGCGCGCAGTTGAAAGGCCCAATCGAGAATCGCGTCGAGTTGCGCCCAATCGGTCAACTCGTGTTGCCAGTGCGTGCCGAACGCCGCCTGGCCCAGCGTATCGTTGTCGCGGATCGCGTGCAGTGCCCGCTGGCCGGTGATCAATCGGTCGGCCAACGCCAGCCGTTCTGCGGAGGGTTTCGGAAGGGGTCCGACCGCCAATCCACGGAGTTCGGCGAGGGCCCGTCGATAGTCGCCGTTGAGGAAACGGAACCAGGATTCGCCCTGCGCGGCGAGGTGGGTGCGGGCCGGTGACAAATCCTGTGCCCAAGCGGTCGCGGTGACCCGTCCGGCGAGTTCGGTGGATGCCTGCGCGAAGGTCTTGTCCGCCGTCACCAGATTCTTAAGGCGATCAAGACCGGTCTCCCAAATCCCGTCGCCGAATGCCTTTCGGTCCAGGGGCGGAGCCGCGGCGATGAACGCGGCGATGCGTCGTTGCGCTTCGCCCGCGCGGAGGGTTTCGGGGGCGGCTTGTGAGAGGGCGGCGGCCAGATTTGCGGCGGCCTCCGACACGGGCTTGAGGCCGGCCTGCACGGACCGGATCCGTTCCGCCAAGGGCTCGAGATCCAGATGCAGGACAACGTCGCATCCGGCGCCACGCCACGGGTGTGAGGAAGGGAGGCCGATCTGGGCGAGGCGTTCGCCCAGGTCCCGGACCAGACGACTCCGTTCCAATCGGTTTTCCGGCGTCCAGGTTTCCGCGCCGGGGATCGCGATGCCGGCCGATTCCTGGCCCTTTTCCCCGAGCGTCGTGAGGTGTCCGATCACCTGGTACGGTGTGAGGTTGCAGGGGAGTTGCCGTTCGTGGAGGAAGTGCGCGTGGGCATTGAGGACCCCGCGATGATGTTCCAAATTGGGGACGATTCCCTCCAGATCGTCCTCCTTGGGCCGGCCGAGTTTCCAAGTGCGGCCGATCTCCTCGACCACGGCCCGCTTGTGGGACTTGTTGCTGTGGAGTTCCAGGCAGACATCGCCGAGGCCCTCCTTTTTGAGCCGGCGTTTGACCACTTCCAAGGCGGCGAGTTTTTCCGCGACGAACAGGACTTTTTTCCCGTCCAGGACCGCGGTGGCGATGATATTGGCGATGGATTGGCTCTTCCCCGTGCCGGGCGGCCCCTGGATCACGATGCTCCGGCCCTGGCGCACGGCCTCGATGGCCAGGCTCTGCGAACTGTCCGCATCCACGACATGGTCCAGTCGCGTGACGGGGATGAGTTCGTCGAGGTGGGTGGCTTCGGAAAACGTCGCGGGAGATTGGGGGAAACCGTCCTGAAGCAAGCCGGTGAGGAAAGGATTCTGGAGCAATCCCTTTCCCTCCGGCCAGTTCTTGGGATCGAGGTCGCGGAACATGAGGAATTTCGCGAACGAGAAGAATCCGAGGGTCACGGCATCGCGTTGGATCCCCCATCCCGGTGCGCCGGCCACCGCCTTGGCAACCCCGTCGAAGTAACCGACCAGGTCGAAATCCTCCTCATCGGGAAACCCTGGCAGGTCGATGTCGAAGTCCGCCTTGAGCTTGGCCCGGAGCGAAAGGTTTTCCTGCACGTCCTCCTCGAGCCAGCGGATGTGAAACTTCTCGGAAGCGGATTTTCGTCGGATTTCAACCGGGATGAGAACAAGGGGCGCGTGGCGTGGTTGGTCGGCGTGCCCGGCCTCCAACCATTGGAGGTGACCGAGGGCGAGATAGAGGATGTTGACGCCCTGCTCCTCGATCATGGTCTGGGCATCGCGGAAAAGCGTGAGGAGACGGGTCTGCAAGCCTTCGGGCGAGAGGCTGGTTTGCAGTCGTGAGTCCACGTGCCGCCGGGCCGGTTCCCCGGTGACGCCGGTGTCGTCATCCGGTTGTGGCAGGCCGGACGCCGTGTCGTCGCCGGGGTCGGCGATGAGCGCGTCACCCGGACGGGCAGGGGTGACATGGGAGGGGCGACCGGGAAGAAAGCTGAGGGATTTCTTCCCGGTGACGAGCAACCGGAAAACCTGGTCGCTCAACTCGTCCTCGACCTGGACCACCCGGGCCGCAGTGGAACCGATCGGGATCGAAAGAAGGCGGTTGCGGGTGGAGAGATCCAGCAATTCCTTCCGGCTTCGTTCCAGAAGTTGTTCGGTGCTCAGGGGCATGACGTCTTGGGTCCGGCGTTTCCATTTCCCGCCGGACCGGTTGACTGACTGATTGCGCCCGGGGCCATCGGATGAGCAGAAGGTACCCGAATTCGACCGGACCGCGAGCCGGGATCGTCGTTGCCCACCCGCAGAAGGGGCGATGGAGGTCGTGGATCCCCTGGCAGGTGGTGGGGTGTTTTTGGTAGGGCGGGGTTCCACCGGGCGCCTCTGGGCATCGTGGGAGGGCGGGTAGGAAAACCCGCCCCCCCGGAGC
>JANYCC010000035.1 GCA_025360495.1 Verrucomicrobiota bacterium
ATTCGCCCGCATTCGCGGCTACATTTCCACCTGTCGCAAGCAGGGCAGAAACATCCTGGATGAACTCGAAAATGCGATCCTCGGCAGTCCTTTCATCCCCTCATCTGACCATCATGGTCCATAGGACCTGAGTAGTTACCATTCCGACAACGGGGCCAGTGCGGAAATGATGGTGCGCGGTGACGGTCACGATCCGGAGGCCGTCTGTGGCTCCGGGGCGACGTTCCTGAGCATCGGTCCGGGTTGGTCCAGCCTCGCCAACACCCCGTTCCGCCGGCACAAGACCTGGGTTCACGAGCGCGGCATCTCCACCCCGTTCATCGTGCAGTGGCCGCGGGGCATTGCGGCGCGGGGTGAACTGCGCCACACCCCCGGGCATATCATCGACCTCGTGCCGACCCTTTTGGAACTGGCCGGGGCCAAGGGTCGGGAAATCCCGAATGGCCCACCCGTCCCGGTCGCACCCGGCCTGAGCCTGGTACCGCTTTTCGCCCGGGACGGCACCGTGTCCCACGATTCATTATGGTGGCTGCACGAGGGCAACCGCGCGTTGCGGGTCGGTGATTGGAAGATCGTCGCCGCGGGACAGGAGAGTCCCTGGGAACTTTATGACGTCGGCAGCGACCGCTCCGAGTCCAAAGATCTCGCGAGGGAAAAGCCGGAAAAAGTCCGTGAGCTTGCGGAACTTTGGTCGCGCCGGACCGCGGAATTCAATGCGCTTGCGCACCAGGACCTGCCCTCGCCGTATCCCAATTGGAAGCATTCGGGGTCGGTCTACATCCTGACCACTCCGGAAGGCGCCCAGCTCCCGGCAACGGCTTCGGAGACCGGCTTCCCGTTGCTGGTGCGGTTGCATCGGGATTCCTTCGATTTCAGCCAGGCGAAGGCCCACGGCGAGGATCTCCGTTTTTCCTCCGCCCGCGACGGCCTGGCGCTGCCGTATCAGATCGAGGAATGGGATGCGGCCGCCGGGACCGCCAGTATCTGGGTGCGCATTCCGACGATCCGGGGCGATGAACGCCAGGAACTCCGGATCCATTGGGGCAAGCCGGATGCGGTCAGTGAGTCGGATGGGAAAGCGGTGTTCAATGGGTCGAATGGATACCTCAGTGTCTGGCATATGAGCGACCCGGTGAAGGACGAGACCGGTTTGGTGGAAACCAAGGATCTCGGGACGTCGCCCACCCCGGGTGTCACGGGTCCCGCGCGGCATTTTACAGGCGGCCGCGGAATCTCCGGGGGCGACCGGATGTCCGGGTATCCCACCGGCGCCGACGCCCACAGCTCGGAGGCTTGGTTCCGGGTGGAACGGCCGAACACGACCGTCCTCGGCTGGGGCAACGAACAGGCCCAGGGCAAGGTGGTGATGCAGTTTCGCAGCCCGGCGCACATGGCGATGGATTGCTATTTTTCGGATGGGAACGTCCAAAGCCGGAAACCCTTGGCCACCTCAGAATGGATCCACGTGGTGCATGCCTATGAAAAGGGAAACGCCAGGCTTTATATAAACGGGGTTCCGGACGCGATGCCCGCGGGCCGGTCCAACCCGCTGGCCCTCCGGAGCCCGGCCCGGCTGTGGATTGGCGGATGGCAGGATGACTATGACTTTGTGGGGGACATCGACGAGGTCCGGATTTCGAAAGTGGCCCGGTCGGCGGACTGGGCGAAGCTGGCGTTCGAGAACCAGAGAACGCTCCAAACACTGGTGGGACCCGTGGTGTCGGCGGGGACCCGCTTCGGCGTCTCGCCATCGCGCCTCGTGGTGAAGGAGGGCCGGTCCGCAACCGTGTCCGCGGAGGCCGGCGGCGCACAAAAGATCCAGTGGATATTGAAGAGGGACGGTCAGGAAACCGTGGTTGCCGTGGATCGCCTTCATTATGATTTCGTGGCCGGACGGGTGACCGGGAACCAGTCGGCGACGCTCCAATTCAAGGTCCTCACCGCTGCGGGGACCCGGGTGAAAGACATCCCGATCACGATCGAGGAGGCGATACCCGACCCGGAGTTCAGCTTGGAGGCACCGACCCAATGGGATGGGCGCTCCCGGATCGAGGTCATTGCACGGGTCGCCAACGCGGAGGCGATGCGGGCCGGGGGGGCGGGGGAATGGACCTATAAGTGGAGCGTCCCGGACCTGGCAGTGATCCGGGAGATTGTCCCGGGAAAACTGGTGCTCCAGCGCGCCCAAAACAGCGGGATCCTCAACGTGACGGCCACCGTGGGCAATGGGGGGCGGTCGGTGGTCCATACCGCCACGATCCGGGTGTCCGAACCGGCGCAGGATCCTTGGGTGGCACGGATCCCGGACCCGGACGAGAGGCCGATGGACAACCAGTTTTATGCCCGGGATGACCGGAACGAGGGGACGCTCTTCCAACAGGGAACTTTGGATCGGGCGGCGGACGCGGTCTTCCTCCGGGTGTATGCGGACCGACAACCTTATACCAATGTGGTCGCGGACTTGGCTGCCAACCGGTCGTACGCGCTGGCAGTGAAACTCCGGCCCGGCCTGGTTCATTATCGGGTCGAATTCGGGTCGCGCACCGGGGGCATCGAGACGGTGCTTCACACGGCCACGAACCTGGTGTGCGGCGATGCCTATCTGATCCAGGGGCAATCCAATGCGGTGGCCACGGATTGGGGTCCGGACGAGCCGACCTTCCGCAGTGAATGGATCCGGACCTTCGGCAGCATGTCGGGGGATCCGGATGGCATCGGGACGTGGGGTGACGCGGTGCATCGCAGCCGGGAGGACGGGAAATTGCAGGTCGGGTATTGGGGCGTGGAACTGGGCCGGCGCCTGGTGGAGAATCACCGGATGCCGATCTGTATCCTCAACGGGGCGGTCGGGGGGACGCGCATCGACCAGCACCAGCGTAACGGACGAAACCCGGGGGATGAGACGACGATTTATGGGCGGTTGCTCCGGCGGGTGAGGCAGGCCCGGCTCACGCATGGCGTCCGGGGCGTGATCTGGCATCAGGGCGAG
>JANYCC010000072.1 GCA_025360495.1 Verrucomicrobiota bacterium
CTCAAGATGCACGACAAGGTGCGGAAACATTGGGCGACGGAACTGGGACGTGTCGAACGGGAGATCGCCGGGATGGCCCGTTACGTAGGAGACGACGGCAGGAGTCCAACTTCAAAAGAGCCAAAGTCCCGTCGCCCCGACTCCTACGACCCGGCGAAGATTCAAGAGCTGAACCGGCGTCTCGAAATCCTCAAGACGACTGACATGGCCCTGATCGTGTCGGCCGGACAGAACGAGATCGCGCAGATGCAGGCGCACGGCCTCGACATCGCGCCGCATCGGAGGCGGATGAACGACTCCGACCCGGGATTGGACGAGAGATTCAAGGACACCACCGACCCGCTCCGGTTGGTCTTCCTGTGCGCCATGTGGTTGACCGGTTTCGACGCCCCGAGCTGTTCGACGGTGTACCTCGACAAGCCGATGCGGAACCACACGCTGATGCAGACGATCGCGCGCGCCAACCGCGTGTTCCCGGGCAAACACAGCGGCATGATCGTGGACTATGCGAATGTCCTGGCGTCGCTGGAGAAGGCCCTCGCCATCTACGGAGCGGGCCGGGGCGGCGACAGTCCGGTCAGTGACAAGGCCAGGCTTGTCGCGGAACTGCGTGCCGCCGTCAGGGGAGCCACCGCTTTCTGTGACGGGCAAAAAGTGTCACTCACGGCCGTCGAACAACTCCAGACATCGTCCCTCGATCGCCTTCATAAGTTGGGAGACGCGGTGGATGCCCTGGTCGCGCCGGATCCGATTCGCCGCGATTTCTTGAACCACGAACGGTTGGTGGCGACCCTCCTCGGTGCGGTGAAACCGGATCCGGCCGCGTTGGAATTCGCGGGCCGGGCCGCGTGCTTTTCCGCCATCGCCGCCGCGATCCGGACCAAGATCAACCCGGGTCCGGCCGACATTGGGGAAGTGATGGGGCAGATCCGGGACGTTCTGGATGAATCCATCACCGGTGTGGATATGCCCGAACGATCCACGCCGCCGATCGACCTTTCGAAGATCGATTTCGAGGGATTGCGGGAGCGGCTCCGGAAGTCGTCACACAAAAACAGCGACGTGGAGGTCTTGAAGGCGGCGATCCGGGCCCAGTTGGAAAAGCTCATCCGGATCAACCCCACCCGGACGGACTTCCTGGCGAAGTTCGAGGAGTTGATCGGGACCTATAATGCCGGGAGCGGGAACATCGAGGAATTGCTGGAGCAATTACTGAAGTTCGGTCGCAACCTTAGTGATGAGCAGCAACGGCACGTCCGGGAGAACCTGAGCGAGGAAGAGCTGACGATCTTCGACATCCTGACCCGGCCGGCGCCCGAGCTGACGGCGGAGGAACGCGACCAGGTCAAACGGGTCGCCCGCGAGCTCATGGTCCGGCTGCAGTCCATCATCACGCTCGACTGGAGGAACAAGACCGAGGCCCGGGCGCGGGTGCGCCTGGCCGTGGAGGACGCTTTGGACGACGGTCTGCCGCGGGCCTTCACGCCGGACCTGTACCGCCAGAAGGTCGGCGCCGTGTTCGAGTACGTCTTTGAGACACCGGACGCCCGATTGGCGGGAAGCGTTGGGTAGGGCAGGGTGTCCGTCTTCAGGACCTCCAGACCCGCTTGCCGCCCGCGTTGAACTTCGCGTACAGTCCTCCGGTCGGTGAATATCGGATCAGGTCAGCGCCCGTAGCTCAGCTGGATAGAGCATCCGCCTTCTAAGCGGAAAGTCGTGGGTTCGAATCCCGCCGGGCGCACCAGCCGATTTCTGTCTTAAGCACCTTGCAGGGTGATGCTTGTGGGATGCTGATTCGGTTTCTCCCAGCCGCCATCGGAAACTTGGGCGGGCTACTTGACCGCCGCCTGGCCGCCCGCGACCGGGGAGACTTGCCGGGTGAAATTCAACACCCGGTTGAACCCTTTGTAGGGCTGGCCATCGACCTCCACCCACCCACGGATCACCAGGTCCGGACGCACCGCCGAGCGTGGCTCCAGATCGAAATCACGGCCCTCGGCCCACTCCAACCGGTTCTCATCGAGGCCGCCGAACCAGTCGTCCGCTTTCCCGGCGGGTGCCGTGTCGCCCGACGAAACGTCCAACGGCACCCAACCAAGGCCGGGCGCGTAGAAATTCGGCCAGCAGCGGTATCCGGGGTCGTGGTCCTTGCCCTCGTTCTCGGGCTTCAACCGGCTCCCGAACATAAGGCGGCACGGGATTCCTTTCGCCCGGCAGAGGGCGATGAAAAGGGCGTGCTGGTCGGTGCAGCAATCGCCGGTCCCACCCATGCACTCGTTGGCGCTGCCAAGGCACTTGCCCTTCGGCGTTGGACCGAACTTGGAGTAGTGGTCGCTCTTCCGGATGACGTAGTCGAAGAACTTGTGCGCTTGGATCACCGGGTTTTGCTCCCAGTCCGTCAAACCGTCCGCAACCCGCTGGATTTCCGGGCTCACCTCCATCAGTCGCTCGTCGCGACGGCTCTCGAAGGCGAACGTCGTCCGGTCGCGATCGAGCAGGGGACGGGACTTCGCGGGATTGGCCAATCCGCTCACGGCGGCACGGACGACCCGGAACTCGGTGACGATCTTGAGGGGTTTCTCGGGATTCGCGGCCGTCTCGACGTACAGCCAGGAACGGCCGTAGCGGGGGTCCCGGGTGATCCGGGCCGATTCGGGCGCCTCGACGATGCGGAATTCGAGCACCTTCTGCTGGGGGCGATCCTCGGGCATCCAGAACCATCCGCGGACGGTTTTGGAGCCGGCCGGCACGTTCGTCACCGTGTAGGTTTGACGCACCGTGAACGTGGTTTCGGCCAGCATCCGCGCGGCGGCGACAAAACAGAACAGAAGCGCAAGTCGGCCGGTGATTCGAGGATGGGTTCGGATCATGGTGACGGCTTTGGATTTGGGGTGAATCGATGAAGAGCGGGACGGTGCCGTTAGCGGGGTATCCATGGGTGTCAGAATTTCCAGTTGAGGTCCACCCGGAAACGCTTCCCGTCCTGGACGGTCGTGATCGCCTGCACGAGATACAGGCGGGCCATCAGGTTGAGATTCTTGGACAAGGCGTAGGCGATCCGGAATTCGTGGCCCTTGAAATCACTCGAATCGGTCTGGGTTCCATTGCCGAAGCGAATCCAGTCGTCCTGGGCATAGGAAGCGTTCACCGCCAGCGTTTCGATATGGGCGTAGTAATATCCGACCACCCAGTCGTTGGCCTGTTTCAACTGCCCCCATTGAACCGAAAGCACGTAGCCGAATGTCTCCCTGGCGTTGGCTGCCGGCAACGGGGCGACTTCCGCGGCCGTGTAGTTCTTGAAATTGTTGAACACGTCCACCCCGAATGCGAGGGGCCGGTCCGCGACCGGGAGACTCCATTGCGCGCTGGCCACGCCGATCAGGTAGTCGCGTTCGCCATTGCGGTTGCGCAGGTGCGTCGGACCGGTCTGGCCGTCCAGGAAGTGCATGCCCGCCGCCCACGTCAACCGCGAGGAATGCATCGGAAGGGTGTATTTGAATTGTCCGGCCAGCATCCGGCCGTGGAGATCGTATCCGCCGTCGGGGAGATAGAACGCGCCCACCGTGGCGGTCAGGTTCCCGGACGCGACCTTTTGTTCATAACTTACGGCGAGGCCGGTCGGAGTCGCATCCTCGTCCCAAAACAGCTCGTTCTGCTGCCAAAACGGCGTGAGATTGCGGCCGCCCCAGCCGGTGAATCCATCGTGTTTGAATTGGATGAAATACCGATCGGGCACCACACCGAAACTGTCCTGTTGGCCGTCGCCGGACGCGAAGGTCAGGTGTGGCGACTGTTGACTGTCCGGGGAGCCGGTCCGCACGCGGGCACCGATCGACCAGTCGTCGGTGAGCGCGTAACCCGCTCCAAGGCGGGCGCGAACCCGACCCCGCTGGCGATCGTCCCGCTCCACGCCGGCCGCATTGCGCGAATCCCAATCGGATTCGTAGCGAAGACGAAGGTCGGCATTCATCGTCAGGTTGGTGTTGGCGTCGATCCAGCCGATGCCAGTCCCTGCGTTGAGAGCGGTCGCCGCCAAGAACGAGGCGACGCAAATGACTGCTGGGTGGGCGGGTGACGTGACTCGTATCATGGGTGATGCGGCGGGAACCTGCCGACTCCCATGGTCAATGCCCGCTTTCCGTGGCCAGACGCCGGATTCGCGTGGCGAATGGCGCACCGGCAGGCTCGCAGCCCGACGACAGGCCAGCCTCCCTTCTCGGACGGCGGGAAGCCTCCCCACGGTAGGGCAGGGATTCGAGTGGACCACTTTGCAGTATTGGCGTTGCTCCCAATCTCCCGTAACACCATCCCCATGAAAGAGGAAATCATCCGTGTCGGGCAGATTGGGATTCGCTTCCTGCTCGACGCCGCCGACACGAACGGTTCGGTGGCCCTGTTTGAATTCACCGTTCCCGTCGGGGCGAAAGTGCCGATGCCGCATTCGCACGCACACTATGACGAAACCATTTACGGCGTGGCCGGCGTCATCACTTTCACCGTGGAGGGGAAGGTGGTGGACCTCGCGCCAGGCGAATCCTGTTTCATCCCCCGCGGCGCGGTCCATGGCTTCAACAACCTGAAGCAGACGGATGCCAAGGCCCTGGCGATGGTGACCCCGGCGCTGATCGGCCCTGATTTCTTCAAGGAGACGGCGGCGATTGTCAACGCGGGTGGACCGCCCGACCTCGAAAAGCTGAAGGCGGTCCTGGCCCGGCATGGCCTGGAGCCGGCCCTGCCGCAAGCCGGTTAGCCCTTGCCCCACGCCCGCACCGAAGACCGGTGGTTCGGGCAACCCGGCATCGGGTTGTTCGTGGTGCTGGGCTGGACCTCGACGCTGCCATCCGTGGTTCCATTTCCGGAGGTGTCGCCGCAGGGTGGACTGGCAAATGGTAAAGACCCCGCTCAGCACCCCCGACGTCCGCGCTGCCGGTTGGCGCTTCGACAATAGCTATGACCGTCTGCCGGCCCCGTTCCATTCCCGCGTCAAACCCACGCCGGTGGAAAAGCCGCAACTCGTCGTCTTCAACCGTGCGCTGGCGTTGGAACTCGGCCTGGACCCGGACGCCCTGGAGGGCGGGGTGGCGTCGGCCGTTTTCGCGGGCAACGAACTTCCCACGGGCGCGGAACCCATCGCCCAAGCCTATGCCGACCACCAATTCGGCAACCTCACGCGCTTGGGCGACGGTCGCGCCATCCTCCTCGGCGAACACCTGACGCCGTCGGGAAAACGGTTCGACATCCAGCTCAAGGGTTCCGGGCCGACCCCTTATTCGCGTCGGGGCGATGGCCGGGCCGCACTCGGTCCGATGCTCCGCGAATATGTCATCAGCGAGGCCATGCACGGACTCGGCATCCCGACCACCCGCAGTCTCGCCGTGGTCACCACCGGCGAACCGGTCTTCCGCGAGGAACCCCTGCAGGGCGCCGTCCTCACCCGGGTCGCCGCCAGCCACATCCGGGTCGGCACCTTCGAACTGTTCGCCGCCCTCGGTGACACCGGATCGCTCGGGCAACTCTGCGATCACACGCTGCGACGCCATTTCGCAGACCGGGTCGGGGATGGAAATCCCGCCCTCGCGCTCCTTCACGGGGTCCTGGAACGGCAGGCCATTCTGCTCGCCCACTGGCTTCGGGTCGGGTTCGTGCACGGCGTGATGAACACCGACAACATGGCGCTCAGCGGGGAGACCCTCGATTACGGTCCGTGCGCGTTCATCGATGCCTATGATCCGGGCGCGGTGTTCAGCTCCATCGATCACAACGGACGCTATGCCTTCGGCGCCCAACCCCGGATCGCCGGATGGAACCTGGCGCGTTTCGCGGAGGCGCTGTTGCCCTTGCTCCATCCCGAACCGGAACACGCGCTCGCCCTCGCACAGGAGGCGCTGGCAACCTTCGAGGAGCGGTCCCGCCATCATTGGCTGGTCGCTTTTCGGGCCAAGCTCGGGCTCTTCACCGAGGAACCGGGGGATCTGGGCGTCGCCACGGACCTGCTCCTGGGCCTGCACCGGATGTCCGCCGATCATACCCACACCTTCCGCGGCCTGGTGCCCGGTCCGGCGCCCACCGCATTCCCTTGGACCGACCCGGGCCTCGGGGAATGGCACCGACGTTGGAACGATCGACTCGCCCGCCAACCGCAGTCGGCCGCCGAGGTGGGGGAACGGATGCGATCCAACAATCCCGCGGTGATCCCGCGGAACCATGTCGTCGAGGCCATGCTCCACGCCGCGGTTTCACAGGGCGACTTCGATCCTTTCCACCGGTTGCTCGACGGTTTGGCGGACCCTTATGTCGATGCCGGAAAACCGGCGACCCTGACGGATCCGCCGCCGGCCGACACCCCGCGTTGCCGGACTTTTTGCGGGACCTGAGGCACGCAGACTGGAGGCGCGGGCGGGTTCCTCGTACTCGTGCCTCTCGTCCTCGGCCCTCGTCCCCCTCGATCCTGCCTAAGGTTTCCCGAGACACGAGAACGAGACACGAGGACGAGGGTTGCAGGGCTGGCCGACCCCTCTCCCCGTCCCTCTCCCCGCTCGTTCCTCGCGGGGCGAGGAGGACCGGAAAAGGCGGCGTCAACCCAACCGGTGCAGATGAAACCGGCTTTCACCGAGCGTCTGGCGACAGAGCTCGACCAGGTGCCCGTGATGCGTGAACAGGAACACCTGCGTGCGCCCGGCCAAGGCTCCGAGTTGCGGGAGGATCGCCTTCGCGCGGTCGTCGTCGAAGGTGATCAGCAGATCGTCCAGGATCAGCGGCATCGGCTCATGTTCCTCCAGATAGCGATCGAGCGCCGCCAACCGCAGTGCCAGGTATAATTGATCTCGCGAACCATCGCTCAGGCCCTCCACCGGCACCCGGGCCTGGTCGTGTCGGACGCCCACCAGCACGGGCTCGTCATCGGCATTGAAATCCGCACCCAACCCAATGAAGGCACCGCGGGTCATGGCTCGGAACACTTCGCCCGACTTCAGCAGGAGCGGACCCTGGTTCTCCTTTCGGAATCGCTCGATCTGGGCCTTCAGGAAATGGATGGCCAGGCCCAGCCGGAGGAATCGCGCCGCATCCTGTCTCAATGTCGCCGCGCAGGATTCGGCCTGCTGACGGAAATCCGCCGCCGCATCCCCGGCCTTTTCCAAGGCGCTTTTCTCATTCCGCAACCCGAACAGGGTGTCGCGGACTCCGGGAAGGGCTGTTTCCTTTTCGAGTTTCCCCTGGGTCGCGGCCGCTTTTCTTGCCGCCAGCGCGTCGGGGTCCTCGGCCCGAACCCGGGTGACAAAGTCGTCCACCGCCTGGCCGCGGGCGAGGCCGGAGAGGGTGGTGCGAAGACCATGGATCCGGGCCTGCACGGCGTTGCGTTGCTCGAGATGGGCCAGCAACGGTTCCAATTCATCAACGCCGCCCAGACCCGCCAACCGGATCAGTTCCCCCAGGGTTTGTTCCGCCTGAGCGACCCGCAACCGGGCCTCTTCCAAATCGGCTTCCGACACTCCGATCTGTTCGGCGAGTTGATCGTGTCGGGCCTGGGCTTTCCGGGCCTCCGAAAGCGCCTTCCATAATGCGGATTCCATCGCCTCGATCGTGTCGCCGACGAGGCCCAGCGCGACGGCCTTTTCGCGGACAGCGCCCTCAGATTGGGTGATCAACTGGGCGATGGATTGTGCGGCGATCGAGGACTTCCGCCATTCGTCGAATTGGGCCAGGAGTTCCGCCCGCTCCCGCAGGAGGATCAGGCCGGCGTCCGGTGAGGTGCCCTCGGGCAGACCCACGGCGGCACATCGGGAGACCCATTTTCCGGTCGCATCCCGGACCTTGTCGGAGAGCAGGGCGTGACTTTGCACGCGCTTGGCGAGGTCGGCCTTCAAGGCTGCGATCTGCTGGCTCATCAGGATGCGTTGACCGGCCGATTGTTCGCCTTCCTGGACGCGTTTCCGGGCCTCGGCGAACAACAGCCGGAACTCCTTTTCCTCCGGTTGACCGAGCACCGGGGCCAGCCGATTCCGGGCCCGTTGGATCTGGTCGTGTTTCCGTTGGAAGGATTCCTGCGCGTTTAGGAATTGGCTGAACCGATCCCGGAACGAGGTCCATTGGTTGCGCCATTCCTCCATTTCCACCGGGGTGCGCGGGGTGATCCCGCAGGCGGACCACTCGGCCTCCCAGGCTTTCTGGCAATCGTCCCAGGCCGTTTGGAGTGAGGCGATCCGCTGTTGGGCCGCGGTCAGGGCGATGGCCAGTTCGTCCAGGTGGAGGCGTTTTTCCTCGGCTTGGGCCACGGCTTCCGCATCCAACCGCAACTGGTCGGCGATGCTGTCGGCGATCGCAATCGTCTTGGGAAACGCCTCCTCCAACGGCGATCCGGGAAGCAGTTCTTCGTGGGTGCCGACCCCTTTCCACTCCGCCAATACCAGGCTCCAACCGTGATCCCGTCGTTTCCTGGATTTATGAAGCGACTCTTCGGAAGGCAATTCACCCTGTCGTTGCAATCGTGCCAACTCGGCCTGCGTCGCATGGGTTCCCTGCGTGCATTCGATGACCCTGGCTTCCTGGGTTTTGATATCCCGCCGGAGCTCGCCGAGTTGGTCGCGAAATCGGTGAAGGGTGGCGGGTGTCGGGACGGGCAGGCCGGCGGTGACGGAGAGATCGGCCGGGGCGCCCGCCAGCAAGCGGTGCTGATCCACGGTCTCCCGGGTCAGGCGTTGGACCTCGGCTTCGCTGGTGGTGAAGGTACGGTCGGCATCCGTGGCCTCGGCGGCGACCGCCAGGGCATCGCGGAGTGCGCTCAAGTCGGCCTCCGGAAGGGACTGCAACTGGGTTTCCAGGACGCGGATCTGGTGGGCCAGTTCCTCCGCCTTTCCGGAATGCACGGTTTGTTCCGCCCAAGCCTCCTTGAGGGAACGGGCCGATTCTTCGCACGCAAGCCGGACCGGGGTGCTAAGGCGATGGTTCTCCAACGAGGCATAATCCCCGGTGAACTGCAGGTTGGCCATTCCGGTCCGCAATTGGGGTTCGAGTCCCTCCAATGCGACCGTCAGATTGCCCAGGGATTTCTTGCGATCCCTATAGGCACCCAAATCCTGATGCAACAGGTCCAAGGCATCAGCTTCCGCCAGCACGCCGGCCGCGGTCGGGCAGCCTGCCAATTGGGTGCGGAGTTTGGCGATATGGACGGTCAGGCGTTGGACTTCCGACTGGGCTTCGCCGAGGGCTTGGCGTGCGGCCTGGACCCGGGGTGCGAAATCACTGGCCAGATCGGGCAGAGGGGGGAGTTGAGCGACGGTTTGGTTCTCCTCGCCCAATTGTGCGACGGTCGGCAGGGCGTCTTCACAGCGCGTGATCCAGTGAAGTTCCAGGTCCAACCTGAGGATCTCTTCCTCGAGGCGTTTCCGGACCGATTCCGCCTCTGACAGGTCCTTTTCGATCCGATCCCAACGGTCCGGATTGACCATGGCGTCACGGCTGAAAGCGAGGAGTTCTTTATACTGTTTGGCTGCGGGGCGGATGGAGACGTCTTTGATGGCACGGCCGTTGAAGATCCGGTCGGTTTCCTCCTGCAGGGCTTCGACGACTTTTTGGACGGGGGTTCCGCCGAGGCTGGCGGAGAAGAGCGCGGTGCCAAGGTCGCCCTCGCCGCGGAGAAGTTGTTCCGCACCTTCGCGAAGTTCGCGGGCGCCCAAGCCGAACATGGCCGAGAAATAAGACGGATCCACACTGCCGAGGAAGGGGAAGAGGGCGTGATCGGGCAATTGCCGGCCCTCCGCGTCCAGCAGGGTGTTCTTGTTCCCTTTGCGCCGTTGAAAGACCAGGTGTTCCCCCGCGCGACTGCGGATCTCCCCTTTGATCCGGAGATCGCCATAGTCATGGAGGAAACCATCGGGCGACTGGGCGTGAATTCCGAAAAGCAGATCGCGGATCGCCCGGAGCAGGGAACTTTTCCCGGCTTCATTGGGTCCGTAAATGACGTGGAGATCGGCCGGTTGATCGGGGAACTGGTGATCCAGGTTGGTGAACGGACCGAACGCCGGGATCTGGAGGCTTTGGAATCTCACGTGGCCAACCCTCCCTTCGTTCCCAACGCATCCAGGATGATCGCGCGGACGTCGTCCAGCACGGCGGCCCGACGGTCCCCGACCCATTCCGCCTCGATTTCCTTCCGGAGTTCCTGGGGCAGGACCGCGAGCATCTCCTCGATCGCGGGCGGGAGCGTCGTGGTTTCCTGGTGGGCGGCTTCCAGGCTTTGCACGACGATTTTGGTCAGGGCATCCCGCGCGGCCAGGAGTCCCACGTCATAGACCGGTGTGGTCGCGATCCGGATCCGCTCGATCCAAACCGTCGCCGCACCCTGGTCCTGCGCGCAGGCCAGCAATTCGGCACGCCAACGCTGGCCATCCCGGTGAAGGGAACCGTGGAGCGCCGTGGTGCCGGTGAAAAGGATCCGGAGGGCCAACAACCGGCCCTCGGCTGCGGTCGCGGCCCGGGCCATGGCTTCGCGGGCCCGATGCAGCGCCTCGGATTCGGACTCGGCACCGGTGAGGTCCACCCCCAGCAGTTCCCAGCGGACGACATCCAGGGAGCGCCACTCCACATTTTCGACGGCGAGGGAATCATTGACGGTGACCAACTGGCAGCCGCGGGGACCCGTCTCGCGGATGTGTCGTCCCTGGCAATTGCCCGCGAACACAATCCACGGATCCCGGCTGATCACCTCGGGTTGGTGAATGTGACCGAGGGCCCAATAGGCATAACCTTTCCCGCGCAGATCCGATTCCGAACAGGGTGCATAAGTGTCGTGACCCGGCCTCCCGTTGAGGCTGGTGTGCAACAGACCCAGATTGAATCTGCCGGGTGCAGCCGTGGGATAATCTTCCACCAGGTTTTCCGGGACCGCCCGATTGGGAAAGCCACGCCCGTGGATTGTCACCGGGTGTTTCTCCACTTCCTTGGACTCCGTCGTCCGGGTCGAGAAGACGTGGACGTTTCCCGGGAGGCTCAGTTTTTTCGAGATCACCGAGGCGGCGTCGTGATTCCCCGCGATGAGATAGACGGGGATTCCGCGGTCGGACAAGCGGACCATCTGGGCTCGGAAAAAGAGGCCGGTGCCATAATCTTTCCAGTCCCCGTCATAGAGGTCGCCAGCGATCACCACGAAGTCGATGCGTTCGTCGATGGCCAGTTGGACCAGGTTCTCGAAAGCCCGGCGGGTGGCACCCCGGAGCAACCCGACGGGCGCATCGCCGTGGGCCTCCAATCCTTGGAGGGGACTGTCCAGATGCGGATCGGCGGCATGGAGGAATCGGAACATGGCGGGGGCGGATGGCGTCGGTGCGGGCCGTGTCGAATGGGCGGGAATGGAATCCAGTCACTGGCGACGGCGGAGTCCCAAGACCTTGGAGTGCTGGGAATGTAAGAAGCGGGCGGGGGATTGGGCGAGGAAGATTTGAGAGCCGGGTGGGGACGGGTGAAGCGTGAAGGATGAAGGATGAAGGATGAAGGCCGAACAGCAGATCTCCCTCTGTTCCTGAGGTGCGAAGGGGGCCGGGCCGGCAAGGTCTTCGTCCTCGTGTCTCGTCCTCGTCTCTCGTACTCGTCCTCGGTCGCCTCGATCGGCTCCTGTTAGGCTTCGAGGACGAGACACGAGGACGAGACACGAGGACGGCAGGGCTGGCCGACCCCTCTCCCCGGCCCTCTCCCCACTTGGGCTTGCGTCGAAAAAACGGACAGTAAAAAGAGAAGAATTGGTTAAGTGTTTTTGAGTTCGAAGTTGAGCGGCGAAAGGAAGCCCAGTGCGCTGTGGAGGCGCTGGCGGTTGTAGAAACATTCGATGAAATCGAAGA
>JANYCC010000099.1 GCA_025360495.1 Verrucomicrobiota bacterium
GGGAGTCCGTGGCGGGGGCAATGTCAGGATCCGCCCGCATGAACTTGGAATCGGAAATCCAGATCCATAGAAGGAAACGAAGGGGAGGAACTCCGAGTTCCGAATCTCATCTTCGTTCTCTTCGTTCTCTTCGTTGCCTTCTGTAACAATGCCTCTCCTCGAAGTCCGGAATCTCAAGGTCCACTTCCCCGTTGAACAGCGCCTCTTTGGACGCGCGAAGGAATTTGTGCGGGCCGTGGATGACGTGAGCTTCTCCATCGCTCCGGGCGAAACAGTCGGGTTGGTCGGTGAAAGCGGCTGTGGCAAGACCACACTCGGGCGCGCGGTCATCAAATTGGTCGAACCGACCTCCGGCCGCATTGTGTTTGAAGGCGAGGATATCGCCTTGCTCAGCGGTTCGGAACTGCGCGCGCGCCGCCGCCGCTTCCAGATGATTTTCCAGGATCCCTACGGTTCACTGGACCCGCGACAGACCGTCTCCGACATCATCGGCGAAGCGTTGGACATTCACCGCCTTGCGGCCGACGCCACGGCGCGGCGCCAGCGCATCGACACCCTGTTGAAGGATGTGGGGCTGGATCCTTCCCACGCGTCGCGCCTGCCCCATGAATTCAGTGGCGGACAGCGCCAGCGCATCGGCATCGCGCGCGCCCTGGCGGTCGAGCCGAGGCTCATCGTCTGCGACGAGCCGGTCAGCGCCCTCGATGTGAGCGTGCAGGCGCAGATCATCAACCTGCTCCAGGATCTGCAACGCGAGCACGGCATCGCCTATCTGTTCGTGGCGCACGATCTCGCGGTGGTGAAACACATCAGCCGCCGCATCCTCGTGATGTATCTCGGCCGCATCGTCGAATCCGGCGAGGCGAAGGAACTCTGTCGGGCGCCGAAGCATCCCTACACGCAGGCACTGCTCTCCGCCGTCCCGGTCGTCGATCCCGATGCCAAGCGCCAGCGGATTCTCCTGGCCGGCGACGTGCCCTCGCCGATTCATCCGCCCGGCGGCTGTCCGTTTCATCCGCGTTGTCCGGTGGCCGAAGCGCGCTGCAAGACGGAAGTCCCGCCCCTGCGCGAACTCGGGCCCGGCCGCCACGCCGCGTGTCATCTGGCGACGTCTGAACCGTGAAAGTACGCGACTGGCGACACTTGGCACCGTTGGATATGGCCCGGGCCTGATGGCTCAGACCAGCGTGAATCCGAAACAGGCATTGAGGCGCTGGACCAAGGCGCGCCGCCGTGCGGTCCCGACACTGCCCCGGCGGCGATACAGCAGTTCCTTCTCCACCAGATACATCAGATCGCACTTCACCAGCGTTTCCCAATCGAGCCCGTCCGCCCCGTCCAGCACGACTTCATTTTCGCGCGCCCCGCGGCTCGCTCTTTGGCTGGAGCCGATCAACACGTTGACCAGTGGCGCGTGGGAGACGCGATCGGGGTGGCTGACGATGATCGCCGGATGCGGCCCTGCTTCGGCAAAGTCGCAGGTCCAGATGTCCCACTGTTTCATTCGGCCTCCACTTTCAGGGTGGAAGCCCTGGCCGTGCGGAGTTCGGCCCGATGGTCGGTCTTGGTGTAGAGATGGCGCAACGAACCGGGCGGAAACGAACCCGCCGCCACGGACTTTTCCTCGGCGTCCAGAATGCGCAGGCCGGCGCGGACGACTTCGCTGGAGTTGTTGTAGCGTCCGCTTGCGACCAGGCGTGCAATCAGTTCTTCAAAATGCTTGGTCAAAGCGATGTTCATCATGGGCACCGTGGAATAGATGCTATCTATTGTCAATTGGCGGTGTTTTCAATCCGGGGATGAACGGCGCCTGAAGGTTGGCCGATGCCCATGTCATCTCGGAAGCGGTCCGGAAGACACCGGACATCCAGGCGCGTCGGAGAACCCGACCGCCTGGCCCCCCTTCAGTACACGCCTTCGACGATGTTCTTTTCCATCGCGCCGAACGGCCGCACGTCACCGACACCGTCCCATGCATAAGGAGGACGCGGGGCCCGGCGGATCGCCTCGTCGCGTTCCAAAAAGCGGGGCATGAAGAATTCGCGCGTCAGCGTGGTGAGTTCCACGCGGCCGAACTCCCCGTACGGCACCGTGGTCTCCGGTTGCTTCGGGTCGACCACACGGAGGACGGCGCGGGGTTGGGGCGCGTAATAGGTGATGCTGAAATTATCCTCGGGTTGGAGCGGGACGCTGGCCGCCAGGCCCATGAGCGTGTTGCCGTAGGTCGGATAGAACCCGATGCGGTTTTCCAGGAGTTCCTCGACGAGGAAGCGGACTTCCTGGGGTTTCATGGAGGTGCCGCCGCAGAAGACACCGCGGACACCGGCGTCCCAGAGATTGATCTTCTCCGCCAGGGCCTCGAGCAGTTTGGGGGTGGTGAACAGACCGGTCACCCGGCGATGCTTGAGGATGGTGATCGCCTGGTCCACGACGTGCGTCATGTAGGCCTTGGCCTCGTCATACTTTTTCGCGGCGAGCACCTTTTTCACCCAGCGCGGGTCGAGGTCGATGAAATAGCACGAGCTGCCGCGGACATTGGCGAGGTGCTCGATCGCCAGGCGCAGACGACGGGGACCGGTGGGCCCCATCATCAACCAGGCGCCGCCGCGGGGGAAATGGGCGTCGCTGATCTTCTCGGAGAACTCCGAGTAATCGACCCGGAAATCGTTCCAACCGATGCGTTGCTTGGGCATCCCCGTGGTCCCGCCGGTTTCAAAGATGTTGTAGGGTTTGCCCAGGAACTGCTTCGGGACCCACACCTCGGGTTGGAGATCCCGAAGCCATTCATCTTGGAAATGTGGGAACTTCAGCAGATCGGCCGTGGTGGCGATCGCCGTCCGCGGATCAAAGTTCTTGGCGGCCCAATCCAGCCAGAATGGACAGCCGGTTTCCGGGCTGAAATGCCACTGGATGATCTCGCGCAAATGGGCGTCGAGCTCGCCTTGGGCGGCGGCGACGGCTTCGGGGGCAACGGTGGGGATCGGCATACGCAATCAGTACGTGTGCGGTCAGGTTACCCACGTCCGGGGTGGAAGGGAAACAACAACCAAGGTCGCCAAGGAGACGGCCAGCACCGGGAGGAGTGCCCACGAAACACACGAAACGCACGAAACAAAGGGGCTTCCGAGCCGGGATTGCGCTGCGCCCCATTTCGTGTGTTCCGTGTGTTTCGTGGGCAGCAACCACAGTGCGGCAGAAACACGGAGCCTCAGAGCCTCGGTGATCAGAACTTCAGCACCACAGACCCTCAACCGACCGGGGCACCGATTCCCAATCTCAGCCGTTCTGCCGTTCTGCCGTTCTGCCGTTCTGAGGTTCTGTGGCTCCGTGGCTCCGCCCCCGCCCCCACCCCCACCCCCACCCCCGTTTTCAAGGATCGCACCGGCCCGCCCGGGTGTGGTCCCCTGTTCCCATGTTCCTACGGTGGCTCCCTTTCTTCGTCGTGGTGCTCCTCCCCAGCGCCGCCCTCGCCGTCGAGCCCGTCGCCGCGCCGGAGGCCCTCCCACGCGTCCCACCCACCGAACCCGACCGCGCTGCCGCGACGTTCCGCATCCGGCCCGGGTTCACCGCCCAACTCGTCGCCGCCGAACCGCAGGTCATGAGCCCGGTCGCCCTGGCTTTCGACGAACATCGCCGGGCCTATGTCATTGAAATGCGCGATTACTCCGAACGCCGCCCCGAACGGTTGGGCCGCGTCCGGTTGCTGCAGGACTCCCACGGCGACGGGCGCTTGGATTCCGCGACCGTGTTCCTCGACAACCTGCCATGGCCGACCGCGGTCACGTGTTGGGACGGCGGCGTCTTCGTGGGGGCGACGCCGGACATCTATTTTGCCCGGGACACGGATGGCGATGGCCGGGCCGACGTGCGGGAGGTGGTCTTCATCGGTTTTGCGGAGGATTATGCCCCGTACGCGACGAACAAGCTGAACGTGCAGGCCCTCATGAATTCGCTGCAATGGGGGCTCGACCAGCGGATCCACGGTGCCGCCAGCCTCAGCGCCGGCACGATGAGGTTGGTGGACACGCCGTTCACCCGCGCCTGGCGTCGTGCCGCCGGACTCACCAACTGGCCCGCCCCGGTCAGCCTGCGCGGACGCGATTTTTCCTTCGACCCCCGCACCTTGGATTTCCGTGCCGAGACCGGGGGCGGCCAGCACGGGATGTCTTTCGATGACGACGGCCGGAAATATGTCTGCAGCAATTCCGACCACCTCCAGCAGGTGCTCTATGACGACACCTTATTGCCGTCCAACCCGCAGCATGCAGCGCCCTCGTCGCGGGCCAGCATCGCGGCGGATGGCCCGGCGGCGACCGTGTTCCGGGTGAGTCCCGACGAACCCTGGCGGGTGTTGCGCACTCGGTGGCGGGTGGCGGGATTGGTGCCGGGTCCGGTCGAGGGCGGGGGACGTCCCAGCGGCTATTTCACGGGCGCGACGGGCGTCACAATCTATCGCGGGGATGCCTATGGGGCGGATTACCAAGGGGACGCCTTTATCGCGGATTGCGGGAGCAACCTCGTCCATCGCAAAAAGCTGCGGATCGGTCCGGACGGGATCGTGCGGGTGGGGGAAAGGGATCCGTCGGAACGCGACCGGGAATTCCTGGCGAGCACGGACAACTGGTTCCGCCCGGTCCAGTTTGTGAACGCGCCCGACGGCTGCCTTTGGGTGATCGATATGTATCGCGAAACGATCGAGCATCCGTGGTCGTTGCCCGAAGGATTGAAGCGGCATCTCGACCTGGATTCGGGCCAGGATCGCGGGCGGCTCTGGCGGCTCGCACCCGGGGGATTCAAGGCGGCCGGCACGCTGACTGTCGCGACGGGAATCCGGCCGCCCGACTCCCGCGAGTGGGTGGCGCAATTGGAGAGTCCGAACGGTTGGGTGCGCGACACCGCGGCGCGCCAGTTGCACCAGACGCGCGACCCGGGGGCGGTGAAGTTGTTGAAGGCTCTCCTCACTCGGAGTGGTCCGCCGGTCGGTCGTATGCATGCGCTTCACGTGTTGCACGGCGTGGGGGCTTTGGACGCGGAAATGCTGGGGCGTGCCGCGACCGATCCGTCGGCGGAGGTGCGCGCACAGGCGGTCTTGCTGGCCGGCGACGTGGGCTTCCCCAAGCCGGCATTATGGGTGCAGCTTGCGAACGACAGGGACGCCCAGGTGCGGTTCACGGTGGGCCAAAGGGCCGCCAACGTGCCGTCCGCCGAACGCGCGATGGTGTTGGCGGCCTTGCTCGGGCACGGTCCCGAGTTGGTTCGCGGTCTCGCCTTGCACGCGGCCAACGGTTTTGAACTGGCTTTGTGGGACCAACTCGCTGGCGATTCCACGAAGTCGGGCGAGGCCTTGCCCGGACTCGCGCGCCTCATCGGGGGGAAGCGCCGCGACCTCCTCGTTGATGAGTCTCTCGCGCCGGCCATCCGGCGGAAGTTCGCGCCCGATCCCGTCATTCACGTCGCGGAATCGGCCGCGCAATTGCGTCCGATGACAGTGCGGTTTTCGGTCGCGACGGCGTTGTTGGAAGGCGCGGCGGCGGGTGATGGCGGGACTGCCGCGGCGATCGGCAAGGTGCTCCAACCGGTGTTGGCCGAGGCTCGCGACCGGGTGACCGCAAAGCTTGCGGGATCGGACGACACAGTCTTGCGTTTGACGGCGGTGCCTTTACTCGCGCACCTGCCGGCGGCTGAGGCGGTGCCCGTGTTGTCCGTGGTGCTGGCCGATGGGACCGACGCCGAGCGACAGGCGGCTTTGCGATCCCTGGCCCGGTTCCAAGGACGCGAATGGGCGGAAGTGCTGGTGGCGCGGGTCACCGGGTCGGGGACCTTGAAGCCGCAATTGTTCAGTTTGTTGCTACGTCGCCCGGAGGGGCACGCAGCCTTGGTCGCGGCGTTGGAACGGGGTGCGGTCCGTCCCGCCGATCTCACCACCGAGTCGATTCAATCGTTGCGTCAGGCTGCGGATCCGGACGTGCGGAAGAATGCACGGCGACTGTTGGGGGAACCTCCGGCGGATCGTCGGGCGGTGATCGAGGCCCGGTTGGGGGTGTTGAACCGGGCGGGCGATGGCAAGCGGGGTGCGGCGGTCTTTACGGAACGGTGCGCCGGTTGTCATAAGTTCCATGGGGTCGGACAGGAATTGGGACCGGACCTGGCGTCCGTGGTGTCGAACGGACCGGAAAAGATGCTGGTGTCGATCCTGGATCCGAACCGGGAGGTGGCGCCGAATTTCACCGCGTGGCTGGCCGAGACGGACGGTGGCGAGAGTGTGTCGGGGGTTTTGGTGCGGGAAGCCGACGGAAACGTGACGTTGCGCCAGGCGGGGGGGATCACTGTGACCTTGCCGCGGGCCAGACTGAGGCGGTTGGAAAACACGGGACGATCCCTGATGCCGGAGGGGATTGAGGAGGGTTTGGACGACCCGCATTTCGCCGATCTGTTGGCGTATCTGACCGGGCAGTGAGGGGCGGAGTCAGAGAGCTGCAGAGCCACAGAGCTGCAGAGGCTCAGGTGGGCAGGGATCCGGCTGAGGTTCCGGGGCTCCGATATACCCGCCCTCCATTTTCCGCTTCACCGCTCCCGGGTGTGCCGTAGCCTTTCGGCCGTTGTGAAACTGTTGTTCTCGGAGACCAATCCCGATTACGCCCATTACCTTTACCCGTATGTGGTGTGGGGGTTTCTCGAGCCCGGGGAGACGCCGGCCGACGCCTTCGAGTCCGGTTTCCTGCCCGGCAACCCGGCGCTCGAAAGATTCTATATGG
The DNA here is from genome assembly GCA_025360495.1 of Verrucomicrobiota bacterium. GTDB lineage: Bacteria > Verrucomicrobiota > Verrucomicrobiia > Limisphaerales > UBA9464 > UBA6176. The sequence goes on from JANYCC010000099.1 coordinate 6,756, forward strand.
TGCGCCATCTCCGTGTGCCCCTGCCGGAATGGGAGGCGACGTCGGAGAACCGCCGGATCCTGCGCAAGGGGTCCGGGTTCGAATGCACCCTGGTCGCCCGGGAAGACTTCGATTACAGCGTGGAACGGCGCCAACGATGGCTGGCCTATGCGGCGGAACGGTTCGATGCCGGGGCAATGCCGGAAGCCCGTCTGGACGGGTTGATGCAGGGGGCGGTGATCTCGCATCTGCTGCAGTTCACTGAGACGGCGACCGGCCGCGAACTGGGCACCGTGCTGCTGTTGTTACAACCGCCGCGGCTGGCCTATTATTATTTCGCCTTTTATGACCTGGCCTTCACCGGTCGCAACCTGGGCCTGTTCATGATGACCCGGGCTTTGGGCTTTTTCGCGGAACGGGGGTTCGCCCATCTGTACCTTGGAACCTGTGTGACCCCGAAGGCGCTGTACAAGGCCCAGTTCGAACCCCTGGAGTTTTTCAACGGCAGCCGGTGGTCCCGAAACCCGGCCGAATTGAAGCACCTGGTGAGCCTCCCGTGCCCGGACCGTCATCGGTTGGACACCCCGGAATTCCTGGCATTCCAACCGGGCACCCCGGCGGAATTGGCTGCCGGAAGCCGCTTCCGGGTGGAGCGGCCCGGATGAACTTCCGGAACCCCGGAGCAGCGGAGAGGCCCACGAAACACACCAAGCACACGAAAACGCTCCATCGTTTCTGCGGGGCGGTTTGGCCGGGTTTCGTGTGTTTCGTGGGCATCATCCGAACCGGCTGGGAGGTGGGATCCGACGGGGATTCGCGTGGAGGCTCGTCCCGCAAGACCGGGCTTGTTCCCGGCCCCGACATTCGAAAACATTCCGGACTGATTCCATGAGGCGCATCCTTCTTCTCCTGCCGGTCCTGACGTTTGGGGCCCAGAACACCCTCGGCGCCGCCGAACCCGCCGTCATCCCACCGGTCACCCCGGCACCCGCACCGGCAACAGGTGCCAACGACGGACTCCTCACCGACGTCAAGATTCCCGCCGGTTTCGAGAAGACCATCTTCGCCGCCCCTCCTGCGGTGAATTATCCCGTGTTCGTCTCCGCTGCACCCGATGGCACCCTCTATGTCTCGTCGGACAAGAACGGGTCCCTCGACCGCGCCCCGCACCGGGGTTCGGTGATCCGGTTGCGGGACCTGGACGGCGACGGTCGGGCGGATGAGTCCAAGAAATTCGTGGCGGACGTGGATTCGCCCCGCGGCCTCGTCTGGGACCGCGACCGGTTATACCTGCTCCATCCGCCGCATCTCAGCGCCTATGTCGACCGCGACGGCGACGGGATCGCCGACGAGGAGATCGTGCTGGTGAAGAACATCGCGTTCGGCTTCAAGGACCGTCCGGCCGACCATACGTCGAACGGTCTTGAACTGGGGATCGACGGGTGGATTTACTGTGCGATCGGGGATTTCGGGTTCATGGAGGCGGAAGGGACGGACGGACGGAAACTGCAATTGCGGGGCGGCGCGGTGGTGCGGGTGCGACCCGACGGCACCGGCCTGGAGATATATTCCCGCGGCACCCGCAACATCCTGGAGGCGGAGGTGACGCCGACGCTCGACGTGTTTGCGCGGGACAACACCAACGACGGCGACGGCTGGGACGTGCGGTTGCATCACAGCACCGCGTTGGTGAACCACGGGTATCCGTCCTTATACCAGAATTTCTCCGACGAACTGGCCGCGCCGCTGGCGGACTACGGGGGTGGGGCTGGTTGCGGGGGGTTGTTCCTCGATGAGCCCGGTTTCCCGGAGGGTTTCGGGTATGCCCTTTATACCGCGGACTGGGGCCGTGAGACGATCTACCGCCACCGGCTCACGCCAAAGGGGGCATCGTTCACGATCGACCAGACCGAGTTCGTCCGGGTGCCCCGGGCGACCGATCTCGATGCGGACGCGATGGGACATTTATATGTCTCGAGTTGGAAGGACGCGGTGTTCACCTACGCGGGTGAGAAGACCGGTTTCGTGGCGCGCATCACGCCGATCGGATCCCGGCCGGAACCCTTGCCAGACTTTGCGAAGGCGACCCCGGCGGAATTGGTGAACCTCCTGAAGTCGCCGAGTCACCGACGGCGATTGGAGGCACAACGCACCCTGTTGGCGCGGGGGGTGGACCGGGACGCGGCGACCCTTTTGACGGGGATGGTGAAGGATGCCGGACAGCCGTTGGCGACGCGGGTGGCCGCGATGTTCGCGCTGAAGCAGGGGTTGCACGCCGGGGCAATCCCACTGTTGGCGGGGTTTGCAACGGATTCCTCGGTCCGGGAGTTCGCCCTGCGTGCGCTCACCGACCGACTTGAAGAGCTGGCAGGTGTGCCGTTGGAACCGATCCTCGCGGGATTGCGCGACCCGGATCCGCGCGTGCGGCGCGAGGCGGTCAATGCGGTGACCCGGTTGGGAGCGGTCGCGCCGGGGGCGGCGTTGGCACCGTTGCTCGACGATCCGGATCCGCGGGTGGCGCACATGGCGGTCCATGGGTTGGCCCAATTGCACGCGGCGGACGCCTGTTTCTCGGTGATCGATGCCACGGGCGACAATGTCTCCGGCGAGGCGCGGCTCCATGCCTTCCACTCGCTTTATCTCCAGCATGACCTGCCGGTGGTGGACGGCCTGATCAGCCGGTTGGGTCGGGAGACCGACGGGATGCGCCGGCGCGGACTGATGACCGCGCTCTGCCGATTATATAATACGGATGGGGAATGGAAGGGGGACAGTTGGGGCACGCGTCCCGACACCTCCGGGCCGTATTACCAGCCGGTCGCCTGGGAGGGGACTCCGCGGATCGATGCGGCGCTGAAGGCCGTGCTGGCGAAATCGGAGGACGGGGTGAAGGCGTCCGCTGGTGAAGCCGGATTCCTGCTCGGGGAATTCAATCGTCACAAGGTGCCACTGGGGGATGCCCTGCCCGCCATGGTGGCGCTGGCCGGGCGCGATGGGGCGTTGGTGCCCGCCGTGGTGACCCAATTGGCGCGTTCTGAAAAACTTCCCCCCGGAGCCGAGGCCCTGTTGGTCCGGGCCGCGACCGCTGACGTCGGCGCAGATGGGGTGCGGGCCCAATCGGTCGTGGCACTGGTGCGTTCCGGTTCGGTGGGGGCTTTGCCGGCGGTGCTCCAAGCGTTGGCGCGGTTCCAAGGGCTGAAAGATCCGTCGCGCGAAGTCGGTGCGGCACGGCAACAATTCCTCAACTGGCCGGGAGCCGAGGCGGGTCACGAGCGACTCGAACAAGAGGCGGCCAAGCTGGCGGAGGGTTCCTCGGTTTGGGCGGACGCCGCGCTGTTGCGGCTTTCGGAACGTAAGAACGCCTCCCCGGAGGTGAAGGGTGCGGTGGTCGGTGCCTTGGACGAAGGCTGGGCCATTCCGGCGCGCAAGGCCCAGATCCTGCGCGCGGTCGCCCTGGCGGGACACCGGGCTTATAAGGACCGTGTGCTGGCCGCCGTGGAGGATCCCGACGCCGCAGTGGCGGGGGCGGCCCGGCAGGCCGCGACCGCATTGCGCCTGGAGTTGACCCCGGCCAAGCCCGCAGGGACATTGATCGGTTCCATGAAGGTTGGTGAGGTGGTGGCGGCCGCGGTGAAACAACGGGGTGACGTGGCGGTGGGCGAACAATTGTTCACCCGTCTGGGTTGTGTTGCCTGCCACACCGTGAAAGCCGATCAACCGCTGAAGGGCCCGTATCTGGGCAACATTGCCATCACTTATAAGCGCCCGGAACTGGCGGAATCCATCCTGCTCCCGAGCAAGACCATCGCGCAGGGATTCGTGACCCACCACTTTGAGCTTAAGGACGGGACGGAGCCCGAGGGATTTGTCATCCAGGAGGCTGCGGACAAGGTCACCATCCGCAACGTGGCCGCGCAGGAGATCATCATTGCGGTGGATGACATTGTGAAACGGACGAAACTCGAACGATCGATCATGCCCGACGGGTTGGCCGCGAACCTGACCATGGGTGAATTCGCGTCCTTGTTGGATTATCTGGAGGCACTCGCGAAGAAGTGAGCCAACGAAGGGGATATTTTTCCTGGTTCTCTTCTCCTTGTCGGTCTGGCGTTGAAGTCAGGGTGTGCCGGTGTTGGCGCCGGGCACCCGGAACGAGACATGATAAAAGCCCTTCAACGCCTTTTGCTCCACATAGAGATCGAGCGTGCCTTCCGCGCCGGCCGTTTGGATCTGGCGGTCGATGGCACCGGCCGCGGTCAGCGAGAATGGCAGGGCGGACCAGGCCAGGTCGGCGAGGCTCGGGTTCCCGTAGATTTCATAGCTATATCCCGCATGGGCCGGAACCCGGATCCGAAACCGCGGATTGGCACCGGACGGACCTGCGACCGGTGTTCCGGACACGAGCAGGCTGCCGCCGTCGGGGTAGGTGGGCTCCGCCGGGGTCAGGTCGGTGACGTAATCCCAAGTGGCCTGGACTTCGCCGGTGGTGGTGCCGGGAACCGCCGTGAAGTCGAGAAGGACCGAGGCGCGTTGGGCGGCATTGGAGATGGTGCTGTAGACGTTGTCGTTCGAGTTCTGGGTGGACCAGACGCTGCCGTTGGTCCCGATCGCGGTCTCATTCCAGAACGTTTGCGTCGTCGTCCGGGTGGTGCGTCCCGGGATCGTGACACCCCAGTGGTAGTGACGCGTGCGGCCTTGGTAGAGGCCGGCCTTGATCGTGCGGAACCGGAAACGTCCGTCCGAGGCCGTGAGGAACTGGCCGAACCCGGCGAAGTTCGGATCGCACGCCGGATTGCGGGTGGCATTGGCGGAATAGAGATAATCGCCTTCCTGATCGGCATGCCAGAGTTCGACGAGGGCGTTGCGGACCGGGTTGCCCGAGAGATCGAGCACGCGGCCGCTGACCTGCGTGATGATGCCGGCCGGCAGGATCAGGCTGTCGTTGAGTTGGACGAGGTCATTGTCCTTGTCCAAAGGGATGTTCTTGGCCAGCGGATAGAAGGGGCCTTGGGTGACGGCGGGGGAGACGGTGAGCGCCTCGGCGAGGTAGCCCGGGAGGGTGAACCCGGCGGACACCAGGGCCATGCTTCGGAAGAAGCGGCGGCGTCCGACGGGGATGTGGAAGGGTGCGGGCGCGGATTCGGTGGGACGGGACCGACGGTTTGTCGGGGAAGGATCCTGTTTCATGGCGTGAAAGAAGTGTGCGTTGTGGTTCATGATGGGCGGAACCGCCGGACTGCGGGCGACATCACAGGTGGCCTGGGTTAAGCCTGTGTTTGGAAAAGCGGGGAGAATTGTTAAGGAGGAGTAAATCCGGGCCATGAACCGCCAACCCGGGGGGCGTGCGAGGCGAGAGTTGGCTTGGTTTTTTGACCCGGAGCGCGGGCGACGCGGCGTACGGACCGCAGTTTGGGATTGCGGGTCGACCGAGGCACGTTCAACTGGCTATCGCAATCCCATCCAGGCGGATGGACACCATCGGGCCGGGAGCCGTGATGGATAGCCATGTTCAGATCGGTGAGCCATGGGTTTAACCTACTGTTGCGCAGAGGACAGGGACGGGGCGGAGATCGGACTCAAGCTGCTCGTCCTGAGTGTGGCGGAGCATTCGCCCGGTGTGCCGTTGGTGATGTATCGGCCGCGCCCGCTGCCGGAGTTCGCCTTATGGTTGCGCCGGTTCCCCCAAGTGCGGCTCATCGCGGAACCTCTTCCCGGGGCCTCGTCTTGGAACACCAAACCCCACGCACTGCTACCTTGGGTTCAGGAAGACGGCGACGTGGCGGTCTGGCTGGATTCCGATGTCATGCTTTCGGGCGATCCCCGGGTCCGGTTTCAATCTCTGTCTGAAGAAACGCTCGGGATCACCGAGGAGCCTTCGAGTCATCCGGACCCCGGGATGCGGCCGCGGACGGAGGCCTGGGGTCTGGAGCCGGGCCGTGAGCGGGGGATCACCGTCAACTCGTGTGTAATCCGGGTGACGGTCCGGCACCGCGCCTTGTTGCTGGCCTGGCGCGGTTTGCTGGAACAGCCCGACTACCGGGATTGGCAGGCGCGGCCGGTGAGCGAACGACCCGTCGCCATGAAGACCGACCAGGACGTGTTCAATGCCCTTCTGGGTGCGAAGAAATTCGAGGACATCCCGGTCGTGTTGTTCCGCAGTGGCCGGGAAGTGATTCACAGTGGCGGAGCGCTGGCTTACACCCTGGCCGACCGCCTGATGGGACTGTTTCGCCCGATGCCCACTTTCATTCATGCGATCTCCGTCAAGCCGTGGGTCATCCTGCACTTGCGGGAAGATCTGACCGGACGGATGTGGTGGTGGCGCCGTCTGCTTCAGGAGATGTCGCCCTATGTCGCCCTGGCGCGGCGCTACCGCGGGCAGGTTGACGAGCCCATGGCGTGGCTGGATTGGAGGACCCCTTTCGGGGGGATGATGCGGGTGCTCGGGTGCGGGCATTGGGCGCTCCGGGGTTTGCCGGTCACGGCGGCGGCCACCCTCTTGCGGTGCCTGCGCCGGACCTCGCCGTGATGCGCCCCGTGCGGGGGGGCGCAGCTTGACACTGTCCCCGCCACGGACTCCCAGACGGCTCGGGTGGAACCTCGCCCGATCCGAAGTGCCCACCGGCGTGGTCTGTTTAGGTAGAGCGAGGTTCCA
>JANYCC010000126.1 GCA_025360495.1 Verrucomicrobiota bacterium
TTAGGAAACATGGTTTAAATAAATATCATTCCCTTCACAAATATTTTGTGTGGAAGCCTGTTAGAGATTCTTGACTAACAGCATAAGAAAAATTAGAGATTCTAAATGTAATTTCGCAGGACGAATAGCATAAATTAGTCACAAGTAATTGTAGTATAAGATAGAATTGGCGAGCCCTTCCCAAGTCGCGGTGAGCCAGAGCGGGCCCGGGAGACAAGGGTGGATTCCGAAACAGGATTCATTATGTTGCCCAAATACACCGTTGAATATGCCACCCGCTTCCGCAAGCACGCGCAAACCAACCATTACAGCACGGATGATCCGGTCGCGTGCGAGGAGTTTGTTGAGGAGTTGCTGGAGCGTGGGTATGCGATCCACGCGATCAGGCACGAGGGGCTGGACCTGCCCGCCGGCGAATTCGACCGGCTGGTGAAAAAGGCGGCGGGCCTGCTGGCGTCCAAGCACATCTGCGCGTCCTTGGGATTGAAACCGGAGGAGGAGAAATACCGGTTTGGGTTCACGGCCTAAGTCGTAAGAATTCAGCAAAAACCCGGACATTTCACGCAAAGAACGCCAAGTACGGCAAGATCAGGGAGCGTCGCACGGCCAAAAACCACTCACCAAACAGTGAGGGGTGATCCCCTCCGTGGATGGGGACTTCTGCCTCATTCTTGGCGGTCTTGGCGATCTTTGCGTGACATTCCCTCTGCAGGGATACGGCCAAGGCGGAACCGGGGGAAGAGACCGGGGGAAATCCCTCGCGACAGGGCCGTTCCACCGGCAATGTCCGGGCATGCGTTCGATGACCGGCCAAGGCCGGGGAGAATCTGCCCAGGCGGGTGCCCAGGTCACCGTGGAGATCCGCGCCGTCAACCGGCGTCAGGCGGAGGTGGTGGTGGTGTTGCCGGCGAAGTTGGCGGCCTTGGAAAACCGGGTGCGCGAACTGACCGGCCCGATGGTCTCCCGCGGACGCTGTGAGGTGCGGGTGACCTGGCAGGAAACCGTGCCCGAGACCCCGGCGCGGATCAACCATGCCCTCGCCCGGGCCTACGCGGTTGAATTGGCCCGGTTGGGAACCGAACTCGGCCTGACGGAAGGACCCTCCTTGGAATTGTTGGTCCGCCTGCCCGGGGTGGTCCAGGAGGCCGATGAGGCGCGCGATCCCGAGTCCCATTGGCCGGTGTTGGAGGCGGCTTTGCGGGGCGCCTTGGAAGGATTCGACCAGATGCGGCGTCGCGAGGGAGGCGCCTTGGAACGGGACCTTGCCGAACGGATTGCCAATCTCCGGACGGCGGTCGATCGGGTGCGGCGGCGGTCCCCGGAAGTCCTGGTCCGTTACCGGGAACTCTTGGGACAACGCATCCGGGCCGCGGGGATCGCCGGGATTGAACCCGGGGACGAACGCCTGCTGAAGGAAGTCGTGATCTTCGCCGACCGTTCGGACATCGCCGAGGAATTGGCGCGATTGGAGAGCCATTTTGCGCAGTTCGAAGACTGCCGGACCGCGACGGAAGCGGTGGGGCGCCGGTTGGATTTCCTGGCGCAGGAGATGGGCCGGGAGATCAACACCATCGGTTCCAAGGCCAACGATCCGGCGATCTCGACCGAGGTGGTCACGCTCAAGACCGAGCTGGAACGGTTCCGCGAACAGGCGCAAAACATCGAATGAACGCCGTGCGGCACACTGGGATCCTGCTGTTGATTTCCGCGCCATCGGGCGGCGGGAAGACGACGGTTTGCAGCGGTTTGCTCGAGGCCTGCCCCCGCCTGCGCCGCGTGGTCACGTGCACCACCCGCACACCCCGTCCGGGGGAGGTCGAGGGCGTGGATTATCATTTCCTCCCGGCCGAGCGCTTCGCGGCCGAGGTGGAGGCCGGCGCGTTCCTGGAGCACGCGACGGTTTACGGGAACCGATATGGGACCCAGCGGGCCGCGGTGCTCGCCACATTGAACCAAGGGGAGGACGTGCTGCTGAACATCGATGTCCAGGGGGCGGCCTCGGTCCGGGCGGTGGCTTCCGGCGATCCGGGATTGCGCGATGCCCTGGTGACCGTGTTTCTCACTCCGGCCACCTTGCGGGAATTGGAATCACGGCTGCGGGGTCGCGGTTCGGATTCCGAGGAAATGATCCAACGCCGCCTCGCCGCCGCGTCCGGCGAAGTGGCGGAGGCGGTGAATTTCGATTACCTGCTCGTGAGCGGGACGCGGGAGGAGGATCTCCAGCGGGCCCGGGCGGTGTACGCGGCGGAGAAAATCCGCCGACATCGCGTCCGGTTTGAATTCGGAGCTTAGGAACCCGCCATGTCACGCCCACCCAATGTCGTCCTCGGGGTCACCGGAAGCATCGCCGCCCACCGTGCCGTGGACCTGACGAGCCTGCTGGTGAAGGGCGGTTGCGTGGTGCGGGTGATCCTGACCGTGGATGCCCAGCGGTTTGTCACGCGTCTGCCTTTCCAGACGTTGTCCCGGAACCCGGTGATCACCGACCTGTACGACGAGGACGGGGGATGGAAGCCGTCGCACATCGCGGTGGCGGATGAGGCGGACCTGTTGCTGGTGGCGCCGGCGACGGCCCACACCCTGGCGCGATTGGCCTTGGGGATGGCGGACGACGCCCTGGCCTGCGTGGCACTGGCGGTGACCCCGGGCACGCCGGTGCTGCTGGCCCCGGCCATGAACGGCAAGATGTGGTTGCACGCGGCCACCCAGCACAATGCCGCGCTGCTCCGGGAACGGGGCGCCGAATTCCTCGGCCCGGACGAAGGGATGCTGTCGTGCGGCTACGAAGGGGTGGGGCGGTTGTGGCCGGTGGACCGCATTGCGGCCCGGGTGTTGGAGGTGTTGGCGGGACGGGCGGACACCCGGCCCGATCCGAGCTAAGGAAGCGCCATGGCGACGACGGCATGGGCGGGAATCCGGAAATGGCTGGGAAGCTGGCAGGCAACCGAGGGGGTGACACCGGTGGACGACAGCGTGTTCCTGGCGCGGATCCGGTTTGTGGAGCGGGGGGTGGCGGTGCCGGCGAAGGCGGTGCTGCTGTTGTTGCTGCTTTATCTGCTGTTCGTTTCGCATTGGTTCCTCGACCTGACGGTGCCGCAGGAAGAGGCGTGGAATCTCCTGCGCTCCTTCTTCCTGATCTATTTCGCCCTGAATGTCGGGGCCTCGATCCTGCTGTGGGGCATGGACGAAGTCTCCACGCGCATTCTCCAGCGGGTGGTGTACAGCCTGGCGATCCTCGACGCGGTGGCCCTGGCGGCGCTGACATTGGTCACGGGGGGCTTCGACAGCATCCTGTACTGGCTGTTTCTCGGTTTGATCATCCGCAATGCGGCGGTGATCCCGCACGCCGACGTGCAGATCAGCGTCAACCTGTTGGGCTGTTCGTTCTACCTGCTGGCGGGGGCGTTGGAACGGGTGTTGAACCGGACCGACCTGGAATTGATCGAGGGCATCGGGCGCGGGGCGGTGGTGGAAAGTTCCATGGAAGCCGGGGGACGGGAGCCGGTGGAGTCGCTGATCCTGCGGATGCTGCTGTTGCTGCTGATGACGGCGTGCTGTTACGGGATCCAGGTGTTGATCGACCGGGGACGGCGGGAAGAGCAGGAGGCGGGTGAATTTGCGTTCAAGCAGCATCAACTCGAGGCGGCGGGGCGGCTGGCGGCGGAGATCGCGCATCAGTTGAAGAACCCGCTCGGCATCATCAACAACGCCGCCTACACGCTCCAGCGCACCGTGAAGGAGGGCAAAACCATCACCCAACAGATCGCCATCATCCGGGAGGAAGTGGCGCGGTCGGATCGGATCATCACCGAGCTGATGGGGTATGCGCAATTGGCGGAAGGCAAGGTCGAGCGGGTGTCGGTGCCCGAGGAATTGGACCGGGCGGTGACGGCGGTCCTTCCCCCGGGCACCAACTATACGGTGAAGGTTTCCCGCGATTACGGGCCGGCCGTCCCCCCGTTGTTGGGGCAGCGGGGGCATTTTGCCGAGATCTTCACCAACCTGCTCACCAATGCCCGCGAGGCCATGAACGGCAAGGGGGAGCTCCACATTTCGGTCCGTGCCACCCCCGAATATGCCGTGGAGGTGCGGGTGCGTGACAGCGGCCCCGGCATCCCGGCGGAGCTGCAGGGCCGGCTGTTCGAGGCTTATTTCACCACCAAGGAAAAGGGCACCGGACTCGGTCTGGCCATCGTCAAACACAACACCGAGCTCTATGGTGGAACGGTCCGGATTGAGTCGACCCTTGGAAAAGGGAGCACGTTCGTCGTAACGTTGCCGGCCCGGTCGGTCATGAGATTGCGTCGATGAAACTCCCCCCCCTGCTCGTCGTGGATGACGAGAAGAACATGCGGCTCTCCCTGGAGACGGTTCTCCACGCGGAAGGCTATGAGGTCCGGCTCGCCGAATCGGCTGAGGCGGCGTTGAAACTCCTCGGTGCCGAGGAGCTCTTCATGGTGATCACCGACGCCCGCCTGGGTGGCATGAGCGGGTATGAATTCCTGCGCGAGGCGGCCAAGGCGCGCCCGGGATTGCCCATCCTCATGATCACGGCCTATGCCACACCCAAGCTGGCGGTGGAGGCGATCAAGGCCGGGGCGATCGATTACCTGGGCAAACCGTTTGACCCGGATGAACTGCTGCACGCGGTGGCGCGTTGTGCCGAGCGGCATCGGTTGATCGCCGAAAACGTCGCCCTCAAGGCCCGTGCGGGCGAACCCTACCGGGTCGAACACCTGATCGGCGACGCGCCGAAAGTGCGGGAATTGCGTCAGTTGATCCAGACGGTGGCCCCCACGGACGCCACGGTCCTGATCCTGGGCGAGAGCGGCACGGGCAAGGAGTTGATTGCCGGCGCGATCCACACCCTGAGCCGTCGTTCCGCGATGAATTATGTCCGGATCAACTGCGCGGCGATCCCGGACTCGCTGCTGGAAAGCGAGTTGTTCGGACATGAAAAGGGGGCCTTCACCGGGGCGCACCGCACCAAGCGGGGCTATGTGGAGGAGGCCGACGGCGGGACGATCTTCCTGGATGAGATCGGGGACATGAGCCGGCCGTTGCAGGCGAAACTGCTGCGTTTCCTGGAGGACGGCACCTTCACGAGGGTGGGTGGCACGCAGGAATTGCAGGTCAACGTGCGCCTGATCGCGGCCACCAACCGCAACATCGTGGACGCCATCAAACAGGGCGATTTCCGCGAGGACCTCTTCCACCGGCTCAACGTGATGCAATTCCGCCCGCCGCCGCTCCGCGAACGGGGTTCGGACATCCTGATGCTGGCGGACCACTTTCTCCGGGCGTTCTCGGTCCGCCTTGGCAAGTCGATCAGGTCGATCAGCGAACCGGCGCGGCCCGTCCTTCTCGCGCATTCCTGGCCGGGCAATGTCCGCGAACTCCGCAACGTCATCGAGCGCGCCGTGATCCTTGAGTCCACCCAGGAGGTCCAACCGACCAGCCTCCCGGATTTCGAGGTCGAAAGCCGGCTGCGGGGACGATTGGGGCCCTCCACCAACGCCGGCCCGGCAACCTCCCTGGGGGATGCCCTCCTGCGTTATGAACGCGAATTGATCCAGTCGGCGCTCCAGCACAACGGCGGGAATCTGGGACGGACCGCCTCCCAACTCGACCTCACGCGCCACGCCTTGCGTTACCGCATGAGCCGATTGAGCTTGGATAGCGGTGCGATTGACGACGAGGGGGAAGGGTCGTCAACCTCCGGTGGCCGATGAACCTGAGTACGCATCCCCATTCCGTGATCCTGGCCGTGGCGCCGGATCTGGCGGAGATGGCCCATTCCAGCCTGCCCGGGCGGGGTGCGCTGGGCAGTCTGGCCATTGTCCTCATCACGGCGTTGGCGGTTTCGTTCGGGTTCGTGGTGTGGGCCGTGTTCATCCGGAAACCCGCCCGCCGCCGCGAACGGGGCACGCTTCAGGAACCCACTCCGGTCGAACCGGGCGGTGAATCCGAGTCCCATCGTCGGCGTCGGCGCCGCCGCCAGCACCGGAGCCGCAACCCGACCCTGTCCGAAACCGGTGGCCTGCCCCCGGAGCGTCCTGGCGAAACGCCGCCCCCCCAGCCGTGAACCCGCCGGTCAGCGCCCAGATCACCCAGCGGAGCGGCTCCAACCTGGCGCTCGCTTTCATCCTGCTCCCGCTGCGCAAACGCGCCGCCATGTCGGCCCTTTACGCCTTCTGCCGCGAAGTCGATGACCTGGCCGATGACGAGGGCCGGTCGACCCCCGAACGCGCCGCCGGCCTGCAACAGTGGCGGGAAGACGTGCGCCGGGCCTGTGCCGGCGGGGAGGCGACGCTGCCGGTGATCCGCGAACTCCGGCCTTTCATCGATGAATTCCATCTGCCCTTCCGGCTCTTCGATGAGCTCATCCAAGGGGTGGAGATGGATCTGCAATTCACCCGTTATCCCGACTTCCCCGCTTTGGAGAAATACTGCTACCATGTGGCTTCTGTGGTGGGATTGCTCAGCATCGAAATATTTGGCTACCGGGACCCGGCCTGTCGCGCCTATGCGGAGGCCTTGGGGAAGGCGCTCCAATTGACCAACATCCTTCGCGATGTCGGCGAAGACGCCCGTCGCGACCGCATTTATCTTCCGGCGACCGAACTCGCCCGTTTCGGGGTGGGCGCGGACGAAATCCTTGCCGGACGCCATTCGGATCGGTTCCTCGCCCTGGCCCGCGACCTGGCCGGCCGTGCCCGGGGATTCTACCGGGCCGCCCGCCAACTCCTGCCCCCGTCCGAGCGCGGTTCGATGATCGCTGCCGAAGTGATGGGTGCGGTCTACTGGCGATTGTTCCGCGAGCTCGAAAACCGCGATTTTCCCGTGCTCAACGCCCCCCGGGTCCGGCTTGGTTCCGCCCAAAAGATGTTCCTGATCCTCGGCGCGGGTTTGCGCGTGAAAACCGGACTGCCCCTGGCCACCTATGGAGACTGACAGCTCCATCCGCCTGATCGTGAACGGGGACGACTTCGGCCGTTCCCATGGCAGCAACCGGGCCATCGTCCGGGCCCATCGCGAGGGGATCCTCACCTCGGCGTCCCTCATGGTGAATGAGAACGCCGCGGACAATGCCGTCCGTCTGGCCCACGAAAACCCGCGGCTGGGCGTCGGCCTTCACGTGACGCTGGTCTGCGGGAAATCGACGCTGAAACCGTCCGAAACCACCGGTCTGGTGAACCAGCGCTTCGAGTTCGGGCGCAACCCGACGCTCACCGGGCTCAAGTATTTCTTCTCCTCCCAGATGCGTTCGTCGCTCCGCCAGGAGGTGGACGCCCAATTCCGCGAATACCGCCTGACCAAGCTCCCGTTGGATCACGTCAACGGGCACTTGAATTTCCATCTGCATCCGACGGTGTTCCGGATTCTCAAGCGCCATGCGGATGTCTGGGGGATCCGGTCCATGCGACTGACCCGCGATCCGCTCGGGCTCAACCTGAAGCTCGCGTTCGGCCATTATTTCTACCGGGTGACCCATGCGGCGATTTTCGCCTGCCTGAGCCGCCATGCGCAGCCGTCCCTGGACCGCCGCCAGATCCGCTACACCGACCGGGTGTTCGGCCTGTTGCAGAGTTCCCGGTTGGACGAGGATTATGTGGTCCGGTTGCTGCGCTCGCTCACGCCCGGAACCTATGAATTATATGCGCATCCGGATGAGGGCGCCCACGCCCATGAGACCGAGGCGCTCTGCAGTCCGCGGGTGAAGGACACGGTGAAGGAACTCGGCATCAAACTCATCCGTTATTCCGAATTGGGGACGGTGAATCCGAGGGCCGCCCGATGATGCGCCTCGTGGTGGTTCTCCTGATCGGGTTGATGTTCGAGGCGGTGGGGGTGGTGCTGATCAGTCGCGGCCAGAAAGAGCTTAAGATGGAGGCCCGGTTCGAGGTCGGCGCCATGGTGAAACTGGTCCGGGAGGCGGCGGTCAATCCCAGCATCCTCGCCGGGATCGCGTTGGAGGCGGTTTTCTTCGGTTGCCTGTTGTTCCTGTTGTCCCGGGGCGACGTCAGCTTCATCTGGCCCCTGACCGCGCTCGGGTTCGTGGTGACGACCCTCGCCGCCCGGTTCCTGTTGGGGGAACCGGTGTCCGGACTGCGGTGGTTCGGCGTTTTCCTGATCGTCCTCGGGGCCGGGGTCATCAGTTGGACCGAGCAGCACAAGCCCCGGCCGCTGCCTCCCGAAATCGGGGCCAAGGCGCCCTAAGCCGTGACTATTCGGAAGGGATTTCACGCCAAGATCGCCAAGACCGCACAGAATGAGGTGGAACTCCTCATTCACGGAGCGGATCACCAATCCCTGTTGGGTGAGTGATTCGTGGCGGCAAGATCTTCCCTGATCTTGGCGCGCTTGGCGTTCTTTGCGTGAAATGCCCGGGTTTCTTGCCGCCGCGTCACGGAGCCACGGCGCGATAGAACCTGTGGTTCGCAGTGGCCGCATCCGGATCGAGGATCTGCAAGGTCAGATCAGTGCGGGTATAACCGGTGAGGGTGTTCCAATTCGCCAGGTCGCCGGATACCTCGATGCGGCCCTGCAGACTGCCTCGGTTCCGGGGCGTGATCCGGAACTCGCCCGCCTGAAGTTGACCACTCAGCGACGGTCCCGGGGTCAGGCTGTTATTCACCACATAGGCACCCACCTTGCGTCCCAAGGCATCGCCGACCACGGACGAATTGCGGAAATGGAAGCCTGCATAAAGCCGGCCTTCCAGCGAGAGGCTTGCGCACTCGGAGAACTTGTGGAACGTGCGCGGTTTGCCCGGGAGCGTGGACGTCTCCAAGGTGAAGGTGAAGTCGTCCCCGAACATCGCGGCCAGCGCGCCGCACATCGCCTGGCTGACGGTGCAATGCGCGCGCGGATATTCCGGGTGGGGCGGCGTGCCGCGCAGGGGCAACCAATCGACGTCCGGCGCGGTGGCATCATTGCCATCGGTGTCGGCGGCGCGGATGGCCGTCACCGGACGCCAGAAATTATAGGCGTACTTGGCGTCGAAGACCGCGCTGACGGCGTCATCCCCGGCCATGTGCATCAGGGCGAACGTGCGCGCACTGTCCACCAGGGACGTGGTCTTGGCGGCCACCACCTGCTTGGCCACGCTGTTCAGCGTGAAACCCGGGACATCGATGATGAACAGGGCGATGTCGGTCTGTTCCGGCGTGCGGGTGGTGCTGTTGGTCGCGCCGAGGCTCTTGATCTCGTTGAAGTCGGCCGCCCACTGGGCGCTGGTCAGGGCGGGGGGTGGACCGGGCCGAAACTGCGAAGCGCTATGAAGCACCCACGGCGTGACGTAAGCCGCCTGCTGTTGAACGGGCGTGGTCGGTCCCCCCGGCGTCGGCGACCATAAACCGGGCCCTCCCGGAAACGCATTGGAGACGATCAGATTGGCCCCGTCGGAGGCGCGCAGGTTCCATATCTGCGTGGCCACGGCTGCACCCAGGGTGAGTCCGTCAGTCTTGGCGGTCCCGTCCGGCACGGCTGCCAGGGACGTGGCCAGGGCGGCATCCAGCGCCGTCTGATTGGCGGGATAATAACGGAGGAGGATGTCATGGGCGCTCTGGGCGGCGGCGGCCTCCGCCGAGGCACCGGGCGCGGCCACGTTGACCACATAAGGGGTGTACTTGCCGACGACCGCATTGACGGCTTCGAATTGCGCGACGTGCATGATCGCGAACTGGCGGTTGGCGGAGACTTTGGTGGCGGCGCGAAACTGGGGCAGGGCGATGTCATTCCAATCGGTGATGACGTCGGCCCGGGCCAGGGTTGCGGTCAGCAGGATGCCGACCGTGACGAAGTGAATGATGGCTTTCATGGATGTC
>JANYCC010000144.1 GCA_025360495.1 Verrucomicrobiota bacterium
ATGCCGCCATCGCCAACGCCGCACCACCCACCTATGTTTTCGCGCCCTCCGGCCCGATCGCCTTCTTTCGCTCGTCGTCCGCCGCCGGCGTTTCATCCGACACGGTCGGTTATATCCAGATGGCGCTGACGCCCGGGTTCAACCTGATTGCGAACCCGTTCGACAACGGCCAGGGCAACCGGGTCTCCGACCTGTTGGGCACCGGCCTGCCGAATGGAACCCGGGTGTGCAAATTCAGCGCGGGTTCCTGGAGTTCCCTGGTATTCGATGGTGTCACCGGGCTCTGGATCGGACCCACACTGACCCTGGCGCCGGGAGAGGGCGCCTTCGTGCAGATTCCTCCGGGGAACGGGGCCACCGTGAGGTTTCTCGGCCGGGTGATCC
The DNA here is from genome assembly GCA_025360495.1 of Verrucomicrobiota bacterium. Classification (GTDB taxonomy): domain Bacteria; phylum Verrucomicrobiota; class Verrucomicrobiia; order Limisphaerales; family UBA9464; genus UBA6176. Next base: position 385 of record JANYCC010000144.1, read on the forward strand.
ATGGGACGGCCAACAATCCGCCCTTGCCGCCGGTGAATGCGCTGGGATGTTGGGATGCGTTCAGCGCGCGCCGTTTTGAATCCGGCACACCGGATCTGTTGCTGGGGCGTCCGGTGGCCAATGGCGGCACGGTGCTCCTCTGGAACGCGGCGGCCGCCGCCTATGACGCATATAATTATGACGCGGATTTCGATCAGTGGGCTCCGCAGACGCCGAACATCAGCATCGGCCATGCAGCCTTGATTTGTGAGGCGGGTGGCGGGAATCCGCCGGATCCCAATGACTGTCCGACGGCTTACACGTTCATCAATCCGGCGGGTGGCAACTGGTCCACGGCGGCGAATTGGTCGCCGGTTGGCGTCCCGGGAGCTCCGGACACGGCGACGATCGGCGGTCCCGGGGCTTATACCGTCACCTTGGACGTGGATGTCACGGTGGCCGGCCTGGCGGTGGGCGACGGCACGGGTTCGCCCACGCTCAAGATCCCGGGACACACCCTCACCCTCCCTTCGTTGGCGACCGTTGCGGCTGGGGGCACGCTCAGTTTGTCGGCCGGGAAGTTGACCGGGTCTGGAGTCCTGACGGTGGCGGGGGTGATGGAATGGACGGGTGGAAGTATGGGGGGGTTAGGGACGACGAAAATTGCCGGCCCGGGCACGCTGAACCTCAGCGGCTCCGGGTCGAAGCGACTGGGCCGGACCCTGCGGAATGACGGCACTGTGAATTGCGCAGACTCTTCCTTGGAGTTCGCGGCCGGGACGTTCTACAACAACGGGACTTTCACCGCCAGCTCTGATGCGGATATGCGTTTTGAGAGCTTCGGCGGGCTCAACTCTTTCAACAACAGTATCGGCGCGAGCTTCATCAAACAGGGTGCAGGCTCTGCCTCCTTCAGGACGTTAGGCTCCGTCTTTAGCTTCGTCTTCAACAACACCGGCAACGTGGAGGTGAAGTCCGGCACGCTGGAGCTTTCGGTCGGCGGATTCCACTTTGGCAGCTTCAACGTGGGTGGCGGGAGTTTGTACCTGGCAGGCCCCCAGACGCTCGGCGCGGCGTCCCTGATCACCGGGAACGGGTCCCTGATTCTCGGAGGCGCGATCACCGATGCCGGCACCGTCAACCTCGGGGGAAACGTGGACTTCGGGGGCGGCACGGCGACGTTCAAGGGTCCGTTCGCGGCCGGTGCCGTGGCGGTTTCCGGCGGCACCGTGACCTTTGACGGCACGTTCAGCACCGGGAGCGTGACCCTCCTCGACGGCACCCTGGACCTCAGCCCATCTTCCGGCACCACCACGATCGAGGGGTTGACCCTGCATGGGGGCACGCTGACGGGATCGGCGGACGTGACGGTGACGGGATTGTTGGAATGGGAAGGCGGAGCGATGGCCGGGGCAGGGACGACGATCATTGCCGGCCCGGGCACGTTGAGCCTCAGCGGCGGTGCCACCAAGAACCTGAACCGTGCGCTGCGGAACGATGGAACCGCGAATTGGACGGACGGACTCCTGGGGATGGTGGACGGGACCATTGAGAATCACGGCACGTTCGTCGCCAACAGCGCCGGGGACCTCCGATGCGAAGGCAACGGCGGGAACAACAACGCTTTCAACAACGCGGCCGGGGCGGCCTTCATCAAGAAGGGGACGGGCGTCGTCCGGTTCCGCGTCAACACCACCGGGGTGTCCTTCAACAACGATGGCACCGTGGACGTGAGGTTGGGAACGCTGGGACTGGACGCGGGCGGAACCCACGCGGGCGGCTTCACCGTGGGCGCCGGGGCGCTGTTGCGCCTGAACGGAACCCACCAACTCGGTGCGGCCTCGAACCTCACCGGGGCGGGCACTTTCCGGCTGAGCGGGGGCCAGCTCACCGATACCGGTGATGTCAATTTTGGCGGGGACGTGATCTTCGGTGCGGACGCGGGATTCCCGAATGGCACGGCAATCTTCGACGGTTTGTTCACGGTCGGTGGCACGATGAGCCTGTTCGGGGGCACCGTGACCGGATCGGCAGACATCACGGTCACGGGGGTGTTGAACTGGACGGACGGAACAATGGATGGGACGGGGCGGACGATCATTGCCAGCCCGGGCACGGTCAACCTCATCGGCTTCGGGACCAAGCAGTTGAACCGCATGCTGCGGAATGACGGCACCGCGAATTGGACGGACGGACTCCTGGGGATGGTGGGCGGGACCATTGAGAATCACGGCACGTTCGTCGCCAACAGCGCCGGGGACCTCCGGTGTGAAGGCAACGGAGGGAACAACAACGCTTTCAACAACCAGGCCGGGGCCACCTTCATCAAAGCGGGGACCGGCCTCGTGCGGTTCCGCGTCAACACCACCGGGGTTTCCTTCAACAACAGCGGCACGGTGGTCGTGCAGTCGGGAACACTGGGATTGGACGCGGGCGGCACCCACAGCGGGGGCATCACTATGGGCGGCGGGGCACTGGTGCGATTCGCCGGGATCCACACGCTCAGCGCCGCCTCGGATATCATCGGGGCGGGCAGCCTGCGCCTGAGCGGAGGCCAACTCACCGATGACGGCAACGTCGACCTCGGCGGGGATGCGAACTTCGGTGCGGACGCGGGTCTCCCGAGTGGCCACGCAACCTTCAACGGATCGTTCCAAGTCGGCCACCTGAGCGTGAGTGGGGGAACCGTGGACCTCAGCACGTCGTCCGGTTCGGTCGTGTCCGGCGGCGCGCTGTCCGGCGGCACGCTGACGGGGGCGGCGGACGTGACGGTGACGGGGGTGTTGGATTGGACGGGCGGGACGATGGGCGGGACGGGCACGACCGCCATCACCGCCGCCGGCACGCTCAACCTCAATGGTACGGCGGAGACCCTGAACCGCACCCTGCGGAACGACGGCGCCGTGAACTGGACGGACGGGATCCTGGTGATGACGGGGGCCCGGTTTGACAACTACGGAAACTTCACCGCCAACAGTTCGGGGATCCTCCGGTGCGAAGGGATTGGCGGGAACAACAACTCCTTCAACAACCAGGCCGGCGCCACCTTCACCAAACAGGGCTCCGGCACGGCCCGGTTCCGCGTCAACACCACCGGGGTCCGGTTCAGCAACCGCGGCACCCTGGACTTGCAGGCCGGCCGGTTGGGCCTCGAAGCAGGGTTTGTGGCCGGGCCGGACAGCCGCACCCTCTTTCGTTTGGCCGGCCTGAATCCTCCGCTGGACTACGGCGTGCTCGACATCACCGGCACCGCCAATCTCGCCGGCACCATGGAGGTGGTTTTCGCACCCGGCTATGTGCCCGCACCCGGGGACCTTTTTGAGATTGTGGATTATACCGCGCCCGGCACGGGTTTCAGCGCTGTTGCGGGCGAGGCCAACCAATTCGACCTGCTCCAGGAACCGACCCGGCTCCGATTGCGCGGCAAACCCGGCCTCCAAGGGTCACTCCCGCCCGTGATCACCCAACAACCCGGCAACCGCGCCGCGGCCCCGGGCGACACGGTGGTGCTGAATGTCGTCGCCACGGGTTCTCCCGCCCCGTCCTATCAATGGCGTCGCAACGGCCAGAACCTGCCCGGCGAGACGGGCCCGCAACTGGTCCTGATCATCACCGGCCCGGAGAATGCGGGTGATTATACCTGCATCGCTTATAATGAGACCGGGGCCGTGCTGAGCAGTCCCGGCACCGTGACCGTGGCAGCCGATCCCCTTCCCTTTGCCGACAACTTCGCCGGCCGCGGTGAAATCACCTCCCTGTCCGGCGTCGGTGTGGCCACGAACACCGCCGCCACCCGCGAACCCGGGGAACCGCTCCATGCCGGCAAAGTGGGTGGCACGTCGGTCTGGGTCCGTTATCTCGCCCCCGCCACCGGCACGCTCGAACTCTCCACCCTCGGCAGCGATTTCGACACCCTGCTCGCCGTTTATACCGGTGCCCGGGTGGACACGCTGACACCGGAGGCCGGCGATGACGACAGTGCGGGTTTCTATAACAGCCGCGTGCGACTGGCCGTCACCGCCGGTGTGAATTATGCCATCGCCGTCGATGGCCGTTCCGGCGCGACCGGCCACCTGGCGCTCCGCTGGACACTGACCCCCGGCGCGGCACCGCCTCCGCGGGTGATCGTGGCGCCGAACGACCAATTGGCCCGTCTCGGCAGCACCGCCTTTTTCTCCGTCTTCGCCACCGGCACGACGTCTTTCCAGTGGTTCCGGAACGGAGTCGCCCTGGTGGACACCGAGCGGATCACCGGAAGTTCCGGCGCCGTCCTGGTCATCACCGGGGTCGCGATCGGGGACATCGCCAATTATGCCGTCGAGCTGCGCGGCGACGGCGGCATCTGGCGCACACCGACGGTCGGGCTGCAGGTCAACCCGGCTGCCCCCGCCGGCGTGGCGCTGAGTCTGCCGGGCGCGCGCGACAAATTCAGCGATCTGCTGGACGACCGGGCCTCGATTTTCCTGCCCCAAAACGGGACAGCCCCCGCGGAAAGATCACATCCGCATCCGGCCGGCGTCGCCCGCGGGATCGCCGGCACCCAGATGTTCAGCTCGTTTGAGGCGCACACGGAACCGGGCGAACCATTGCAATGCGGCGTGGTCGGGGGCGCCTCGCTCTGGCTGTACTATGTCGCCGATTTTGACGGCACCCTCACCGTGGACACCGAAGCCAGCCTCTTCGACACCGTCCTCAGCGCCTATTTTAATGATTACAGCCAATGTGGGGACTGCACCAAGGCGGACATCCTCGCGACCCTGACGCCGCTCGCGTGCAACAATGACGTCTCCCCCTTCGACCATCGCAGTCGCATCACCTTCGCGATCACCAACCTGGCGATTTATACCTTGGTGATCGACGGCGTGAACGGGGCCACGGGCCTGGCGATCCTCCATTATGAGGCGAAACTGAACGCTCCGACGATCACCGGCGTCGGGATCGCACCGGACGGCCGGTTGCGATTCCACGTCAACGGTTCCGTGGGGCAGACGGTCCGGGTGGAATCCTCCACCGACCTGAACTCGTTCACCCCGGTGCTGACGACAAACCTGCCCGTCGGCGGCCTGCCCTTCACGGATCCGTTGCCCGGAACCGCGGGACGATTCTTCCGGGCGGTCAGCCCGTAGGCGGGGCGGGCTCTCCAAGGACCCTTCCTCCGGGATTGCCAATGTCGGCCGGACCGTGAGAATCCCGCCATGTTCCCGACCGACCGACGCCGCTTTTGGGGCGTCCTGATTGTGCTGGTTGCCTCGCTGTTCCCGGGGTTGGGCCAACCGGTCCACGCCCAGATCATCGGGGGCGGCACGCAATTGATCACCCCACTCGGCTGGCGGCTGTGGAAGGGCACCAATGACCCGCAACCGTCCGCCACCGATTGGCGCCTCCCCGGCTACGATGACAGTGGCTGGATTTCCGGCCGACTCCCGATCGGATTGGATTCAGGATCGCTCACCAACAATCCGGCGTTGCGCGACATGCGGGGCCACTACACCACCCTCTTTCTGCGTCGCAGCTTCACCCTCGACGACCCCACCGTCTTCGACGACGCCACGCTCAACGGGTTCGTCATCGGGGGTGCGGTGGTGTGGATCAATGGTGAACCGCTCACCCGCGTCCTCGTCCCACCGGACCCGCTTTCGCTCACCAGCGTCGCCATCCCGCCCGGCGACTTCGGCTTCGGTGGACTGTTCACGGAGTTCCCCTCCTCGCAATTGGTCGCCGGCACCAACGTGCTCGCGATCCGCCTGTTGAATGGGGCACTGACCGATTCGAACCTCTACATCAACACCAGCCTCCTCGGCCTCAGCGACCAGATTCCGCCCCAGGTCGACCGCGTGCTGCCGGATCCGGACACCGTCGTGAATTCCCTCCGACAGATCGAAATCGTCTTTTCGGAACCGGTCATCGGGGTCGACGCCGCTGATCTGCTGGCCAACGGGATCGCCTCCACCAATGTCACCGAGGCGGCGTCCGGTGACTTCCTTTTTGATTTCCCACCCTTGCCCGCGGGGCCCGTCACGGTCCAATTCCGGCCCGATCACGGCATCACCGACACTGCCCACAACCCCAATCCCCTCAGCCTGCCGCCGGCCTGGTCGTATCAACTGGACCCGGCCGCCCATTTGGAAGTGGTCCGCATCAATGAATTCGTGGCCGACAACAGCCATGGATTGAAGGACGAGGATGGGGACCGGAGCGACTGGATCGAATTGCGCAATTTCGGGAGGCAATCCGTCTCGCTGGCGGGTTGGGCGCTCTCCACCGACGCGAAAGGGAATCCCCGCTGGACCCTGCCGGACCGGTTGCTGGCGGTGGGTGAATACCTGGTGGTGTTCGCCTCGGGCAAGAACCGCACCAACACCGCATCCGAGCTTCACACTGATTTCAAACTGCCGAAGGGCGGCGGCACCCTGTTGTTGTTCAAACCCGACGGCACCGAGGCGGGTGGTTTCCCCAATTACCCGCCGCAACCGCCCGATGTCTCCTATGGGATCGTGCCCGGCGCGACCGGGGCCGTGGGCTTCTTCGCCGTGGCCACGCCGGGCGGCAAGAATTCCGAAGGGGGACCGGGATTCTCCTCGGAGGTGGAATTCAACGAGGTCAGCCGCACGTTCCGCAACCGCCTCACCCTGCTTTTGGAAACCGCCGACCCGGGCGCGGACATCCGCTACACCACCGACCAGTCCGAACCGACAACGGGTTCCCTGCATTATGGCGGTCCGTTGACCTTCACCAATTTCGCGATCATCCGGGCCCGCGCCTTCACCCCGGGTCTGCTGCCGGGGCCGCTGCACACCGAGGCCTTCTTCCCGCTGACCGAGACGCTCGGCGCCTTCACCTCCACGCTGCCGGTCGTCGTGATCAATGACTTCAACCAGGGACGTCCATCACTCGGGGGCCACGTCCCCTCGTTCATCCAGGTGTTTGAACCGGGACCGGACGGCGCGACCCGGTTGCTGGACACCCCCACGGTCACGAGCCGGGCGCAGATCAGCAACCGCGGATCGAGCACGCAGAACAACCCGAAGATGAACCTGCGCCTGGAGTTCGAGGACGAGGTCGATGAGGATCGCAAGGTGCCCTTTCTGGGGCTGCCCGCAGATGGCGACTGGATCCTCTATGCACCCAGCACCTTCGATCCCGCACTCATCAACAATGCCTTCGCCCACCAGTTGAGCCGCGACATCGGCCGTTATTCCCCGCGGACCCGCTTCGTCGAATTATACCTGGTCACGCGCGGTTCGGATCCGCTCGACTCCCGGCATTACCAAGGCGTCTACATCCTTGAGGAACGCATCGAACTCAACAAGGACCGGCTCGACGTCGCCCAGGTGGCGCCGGGCGCGACGACGGCACCCGACGTGACCGGCGGATACCTTTTCAAGATCGACCGATTCGGGGGCAACGACGGATTCGTCGGCACCTCGCGCCAGCAGATCGTCCTGACCCAGCCCTCGGGTTCCGACATCACCGGGCCGCAGCAGACCTATCTGAACCAGTATTTCCAGACCTTCGAGGATGCCCTTTATGCGCCGAACTTCCGCGATCCCGTGGGTGGCTACCGGCCCTATGTTGACATCCCTTCGTGGATCGACCATCACCTGTTGAACGTGGTGATGTTCAACGTCGATGCGCTGCGGTTGAGCGCCTATTTCAGCAAGGCCAGGGGCGGGCCGCTCGCGTTCGGGCCGCTGTGGGATTTCGACCGCGCCCTCCGTTCGACAGACGGACGCGACCTGAACCCGAGGGTCTGGCGCAGCACGTCGGGTGACCGGGGGACGGACTTTTTCAATTATATCTGGTGGGAGCGATTGTTCCGGGACCCGGATTTCTTCCAGGATTATATCGACCGTTACGAGGTGTTGCGACGGGACGGCTTCAGTGTGACGCACCTCAACGGCCTGGTGGATTCCCTGGTGGCACAGGTGCGGGAGGCGCAACCGCGCGAGGCGAAAAAGTGGGGCGCGCGCGCCCGCGGCGGCTATCCCAAGGAGATCGCCGATCTCAAGACCTGGCTGTCCAACCGCGTCGCCTTCATCGACGGGCAATTCGTCCGACCGCCAGGACCTTTCGAGCCGGATACCACCCGCCGCGCCCACCGGATCAGTTTCATACCGGCGACCAACACGACGGTCTATTACACCCTGGATGGGACCGACCCCCGATTGCCCGGCGGCAACATCGCCCCCGGTGCCCTGATATGGGATGGCTCACTGGTCCTGGCAACCAATGCCCCGCTCACGGCCCGCGCCTATGACCCGCAGCACAAGGCCCTCACCGGCCAGAATAATCCACCGCTCAAGAGCCTTTGGTCCGGCTTGGTGCAGGAACCCGTGATCGTGGTGCCCCCGCCGGTCGGGTTGACCGAGATCCATTTCAATCCGGCCGACACCGCGGGCGTCGTGGACCCGCAGGACTTGGAATTCATCGAACTTCACAACACGTCCGGGGCCGCGTTTGATTTCTCCGGGTTCCGGATCCGTGGTGGCATCGATTTCACCTGCCCGACCAACGCCTCGGTGGTGGTGCCGGCGGACGGACGGTTGGTGGTGGCGGGGAATCCGGAGGTCTTCCACGTCCGTTACCCGGGGGTCACCGGGATCGTCGGGCCTTTCACGGGCCGCTTGTCGAATGGAGGGGACACGATCCGGTTGGAGGGTCGGTTCGGTGAACCGGTGGGCCGTGTGCACTATCAACCGGACTGGTCGGCCGAGGCGGATGGGGGTGGCTACAGCCTGGTTCCGCGTTTCGAGGGTTCGCCGTGGACCGATCTCGCCGGGGCGTCCGGATGGCGGCACAGCGCCTTTCACGGGGGCTCACCCGGGGAGATCGATGCCGCGTCGATCCCTGATTTTCAGGTGCGGGTGGTGCCGGCCGCGGACGGGGTGAGGATCAGTTTCCAGACTTCGCTCGGTCGCACGTACACGGTTTGGGTTCGCAACGACCTTGATCCGGGCACCGTCTGGGAGCGGTTGGGATCGGTGATTGCAGACCCTGCGCCGGGTCATGGCGAGGTGCTGGACACCCTGGGGTCCGGCCCGCGGTATTATCAGGTGAGTGTCCCATGAATTCCTAGGTATCATACCTAGGTGCCGTAATGATCCCCTCCACAATAGATTCACGGACAACCCGACTTACATGGGTTTCGTGAAAGTTGCAGGGTATCGGTGTTGTCGCTGACGGGGGTCGGTGCCAACAGGGGGGCTTCCGCAGGGGTAATGGGTGGAAGCCTAGTCAGGGAGAGGCCGGTCAGAGCTTAGTCGGCAGGGGATTCAGGGCGCCCACCGAGATCTGGCCGGCTTCATCTTTTTAAACAACGAGAGCGGCACTGGTATCGCGCCCGCCTCTGGCGTTCAATTGGCCTGTGTCCTCCCGCAGTCTGCTGCTGCTTCTCCTGCCTTGGGCCGCACTCCTGGGCGCGCCCACGGTCAACCCGGATCCGGTCCCCGGTTGGCACCTCGAACTTCTCGCCCATGCGCCCGACATCCAGAACCCGTCGGTCGTCACCTGCGCCCCGGACGGACGCATCTTCGTCGCGGAGGATCCCATGGACATCCGAACCGCGCTCGCCAATGCCATGGAAGGCCGGATCATCTGCCTGCATCCCGACGGACAACGGAGCGTGTTCGCCGAAGGGTTGGGCGCCGCCTTCGGCCTGCAATATCTCGAGGGCCGGCTCTATGTCCTGCACAACCCCTATCTCAGCGCCTTCATCGATGGCGGAGATCGCGCCGGTGCCCGAACCGACGTGGTCCGCAACACCAACCCGGCGTGGCATGCGCTGAATTGGAACGATCACGTCCCCGCCAATTTCCGGCTCGGCATGGACGGCCGGTTCTATCTTGCCACCGGTGACAAGGGCCTCTTCGGCGCCATCGGGCCCGACGGCAAACCCTTCAACTTCTTTGGCGGGGGCATCGTGCGACTCTGGCCCGACGGTCGCGGCTTGGAACCGTTCAGCACCGGCGTGCGCAACATCCTCGATGTCGCCCTCGACGCCGAGGACGAGATCTTCACCTATGACAACACCGACGAACACGAGTGGATGGGCCGGCTCACGCACATGGTCGAGGCCGGGTTCTATGGTTATCCCCACGATTTCATACCGCGCCGGCCTTATACGCTGTGGATGATGGCGGATTTCGGGGCCGGGGCCGCCACCGGGGCGCTGGCTTATACCGAGGACGCGCTGCCATCGGAATTCCATGGCAACCTGTTCCTGTCGGACTTCGGCAAGCGCCAGGTCCTGCGCATTGAGACTGAACGCGACGGTGGCACCTTTCGGGTCAGGGCCCGCACCGACCTTTTTCCCGATCCTCCCGAAGACTTCCGTCCGGTCGGGATCACGCTGCATCCGGACGGCCGGTCACTACTCATCTGCGATTGGCAACATCGCGACACCAAGGAGGAGAAGGCGTCCTGTGGCCGACTGTGGAAACTCACTTGGAACGGTCCCAGCCAGGCCACGGCGCGGCCCGAGTGGTACGTTCCCGCCGCGTTGGGTCGCCCGGTGTCTCCGACTCCCGCCGCACTGTTGGTGGCGCTTGGGCACCCGTCGCGTTCGGTGCGCCTCACCGCCCAGAGGTTGCTCGCCGCCCAGGGCCCGCGCGCCGTGCCGGAAATCCGCCGCCTCCTGCACAACCGGACTGCCGGAGACCCGGCCCGGGTCCATGCGCTTTGGGCTCTCGCCTCGATCGACCTTGCCGGACTCGCCGCCACCGACCTGGCCCAGCTCATTGAAGACCCCGCTCCCGTGGTCGCCCGTCAGGCACTTCGGGCCGCGGGTGAATCCGGTTTCCAACCGTTGACCCATCCTGTTTCCCGACGCCTCACCGATTCCGACGCGTCCCTGCGCCAACGCGCGGCCACCGCACTCGGACGCCTTCACGATGCGCGCGCCGTTCCCGCGCTGACCGCCGCGCTCGCCGATCCGGACCTGTTCACCCGCCACGCCGCATTCCAGGCGCTCAACCGGATCGGGCGGGCCAATCCGACCGCCTGGCCAACGATCGCCATGGGCTTGGAATCACCGTCGGATCCGATCCGCGAAGGCACGGAATTCGCCCTCCGTGAAACCCATGAACCCGCGTTGGTGATGGCATTGGATCGGATTGCCGGTGACGCGCAGGCGGAGGCGTCGGTGCGGGCGACAGCAGTCCGGTTGCTCGGTCCGGCGGCGCGCCAGCGACCCGCGTGGCACGGGGAATGGTGGGCCTATCATCCGTTCCGCACCACGCCGCCGGCGCGGACGGTTGATTGGTCGGGCACCGGGATCGCGGTCCAACGACTCCGACTCGCACTTGCCGACGGTGATCCGGCGGTGCGCCTCGCTGCCGTGGACGGTCTCCTGGTGGCCGGCGAAACGAATCAGGCACCCTTGCTGCACGCGTCTTTCAGCACGGAAAGTTCGACCAGTGTCCGCGCCGCCTTGGTCCATGCGCTGGGGGAATTGCACGATGCCGCCTCCGGTCCGCTCGTCGCCCGACTCGTCACCAACGCCGCGACCGAGTCGGCCGTTCGCGACATGTCGATCGCCGCCTCCGAACAGGTCGGCGGCCCCGGGGTGGAGGCCGCGTTGCTTCAGCGTCTGGAGTCCACTCCGTCTCCGGAAGAAACCGTCCGTTGCATCCGGGCCCTGGCGGGCCTCCGCTCCGCGGGTGCCGTGACGGTGCTGGCCAACCAGGCGCGGAAGGGGTCGACCGAGGTCCGTCGGGCCGCGATCGCCGCCTTGGGCCACGTCGGGGGCGATTCTGCCCAAACCGAATTGGGGACCCTTTTGGAACTGCCCGATCCGGAAGACGCGCGGGCGGTGCTGGGCGCCCTCACCGGATCGCCGGGCACGAACGCGGTGCCGCGCCTGCTGGAAGCCTGGCACCGCCCGACCCTCCGCACCGATGCCCTCAACGCCCTCGCCCGCGTTCCTGATGCCCGCGCCCTCGACGCCTATTTGGAAGGCTTGGGATCACGCAACCCGGAGGTCCGCACCGCCTGCCGCCGGGCGATCGGCGTCGTGCGTTCGGCCGTTCGGGCCAACGTGGAAGCGCGCGTGACGACTTTCCCGCCCGAAGTGCTTTCCCAATTGCAGGAGGTTTTCACCGACGAGCCCGGCGCCCGCGGAGGACCTCTTTTCCGAACCGTGATCCAGGTCGCGACGCCGGAGGATTACCTGGAGGCGGCCCTGAAGCCGGGCGGCGATCCGGGACGGGGCCGAAAGCTGTTCTTCGACACCGCCGGGTTGAACTGCATTGCGTGTCATCGGGTGGGCAGGGAAGGCGGCGAAGTCGGACCCGACCTGGGCAACGCCGGGGCACAATTCAGTCCGCGCGAACTTGCGGAGAGCATCCTCTGGCCCAGCCGGGTCGTGCGCGAGGGGTACCAAGTGCTGCTGATCGAGCTCAAGGACGGCACCGAACTCAGCGGATTGCCGAAGGGTGAGACACCGGATCACCTCCTATTGCGGGATGCCGCGGGCCAATTGCGCACCGTGGAGAAATCCGAGGTTTTGTCGCGACGCCTGGGGGATCAATCCCTGATGCCCGACGGCCTCGCCTCCGGGTTGAGCCAGTCCGAATTCGCCGATTTGGTCGCGTTTGTGGGGTCGTTGAAGGGAAAGTAAGATCACATGTCGTGCAGCCGCACATTGTGTTCGCGAAGGAATCGGTTCCAACGACGTCGGGCGCGAAAGTATTCGAAAAGGCTGAACGGGCCCCACACCGCCCCGATTCCCGCGGCGGTTTTCGTGCGGATCGCCCGCTCCAGATCGGCCCAACCCCGTCCCGGATACCGGGTCATCGTGCGTCTCACCGCCCAGAGGGCAAGTGTTCGTTGGTGTCCATGGCCTTGAAATCCATGGCGCGCCAATAGCCGTCGAGCGTGTTGTGGTCGGTGATGGCCAGCAGGTCGAGTTGGGTGTTGACGGCGACGTAGTTCAGCAACATCCCGGCGCTCATCATCCCATCGCTGGCCGTCGTGTGAACATGGAGGTCGGCCAATCCCATGACCCATTGACCTTGTACCCGCCTCCGGTGGGATTCAACCCTTGTAATGTCCGGGTCCGGCCGTCCCCTGGCGGAAAGTCCCATGGATGCGTTTCACTTTTCCCCTTTCTTGAAAATCCCCGCTAGTGTGCGCCCGTGATTTCGCCCGCGGACAATGTGGCCGGCACCGATGCCCCCGATCTGGTGGCCCAGGTCGCGGAGATTTTTTCCCCGACCGGCCCGTTCTCCAAGTCGCGGAACTTCGAGTACCGCCCGCAACAACAGGAAATGGCCGTCGCGGTCGCCCACGCGCTGGTGCATCAGCAACACCTGTTGGTCGAGGCCGGCACCGGCGTCGGCAAGAGCTTCGCCTACCTCGTCCCGGCCATCCTGTTCGCCGTGGCCCGGCACAAGAAGGCGATCGTGAGCACCCACACCATCAACCTTCAGGAACAACTCTTTGAAAAGGACCTCCCGCTCCTGCGCAAGGCCCTCCCGGTCGAGTTCAGTTTCGCGATGCTCAAGGGGCGCTCGAATTATCTCTGCACCCGACGCCTGCAAAAGGCCCTCCAGACAGCCGACTCCCTGTTCACCTCCCCCGAACTCAATGAACTCCAACGGATCTTCGAGTGGAGCAAGGAGACCCGCGACGGTTCCCTCAGCGATTTCGAGCACGAACCCGACCCGCGCATCTGGGAACACGTCTGTTCCGAACGCGGCCTCTGCACACCCAAGAAATGCGGTTTCCAAAGCGATTTCGCCCAGGATGACCGCGTCTGCTTCTTCCAACGCGCCCGCCAGAAGATCCTGTCCGCCGATGTCCTCGTCCTGAACCACACGCTGTTCTTCACCCTGCTCGGCGGCATCGAGGAGGAACCCGAGGGCGGCGTGCTCTTCAAGAACGATTTCGTCATCTTCGACGAGGCCCATACGGTCGAACAGGTCGCCGCCCGTCACATCGGGGTCAGCGTCTCGAGCGGCCAGGTGCGTTACAACCTCCAGCGCCTCTGGAATCCCCACACCCAAAAAGGCGTCCTCGCCTCGATCGGTTCCGGTCCCCGCGTCCAACTCGTCGCCGATGCCCTGCAGCATTCCGACGAGTTCTTCACCCAACTCGAAGGCGCCTGTGATGATCTCGCCGCCTCGGCCAACCCGTCGGGGACCAAGCCGGGCAATCCCGTTCCCGATGCCCCGCCCGCCGGATCCCGCGGCCCGGACCGTCCCTGGAACGTCCTGCGGGTCCGCCGTCCCGACCTCATCCAGGACACCCTCACCCTCGCGCTCCAACGTCTCCGGGAATCGATCACGGAACAGATCCAGATGACCGACGACAAGGATTCGGGCGACGAATTGGCCGAGTGCAACCGTCGGTTGGCGGACCTGCGACATGCGGTGCAGACGTTCCTCAAACAGGATGCGGAGGAACATGTGTATTGGGTGGAACGTACCGGTCGCAGCCAGCGTTCCCTCACCCTCAGCGCCGCGCCGGTCGATGTCGCCGATTTCCTCCGCCATCGCCTGTTCGGGACCGCGACCAGCGTCATCCTGACCAGCGCCACCATGGCCGTGAAAGATGCCACCGCCACGATGGGGCGGACCAACCCGCGAGGTGGATCCGGCACGGCCTCCCGCTCCGGCACCGCAACGTCGTCGCGCCCCCTCGCGACCGGTTCACGGGGCGCGCTGGATTATGTCGCCCGTCGGGTGGGGGGCGACAAATCGACGCAGTTGCAGGTCGGTTCGCCCTTCAATTATGCGACCCAGATGAAGGTCTATGTCGCGGGCAAGATGCCTGACCCGCGCGACCCGGGCTATGAGGACGCCTTGGTGCGATGGATCGAACACTTCGTCCGCCAGTCCCATGGCAAGGCGTTCGTCCTGTTCACCAACAACCGGCTCATGCAGCAGGTGGCCGGACGCATGGCGGCGTTCTTCGCCAGTCTCGGCCTCGAATGTTATGTGCAGGGAACCGGCACCCCCCGTGCCGCGATGCTCGACAAGTTCAAGGAGAACGTGAACTCGGTCCTGTTTGGCACGGACAGTTTCTGGCAGGGCGTCGATGTTCCCGGCGAGGCGCTGAGCAATGTCATCCTGACCCGGCTTCCTTTCGCCGTCCCGGATCATCCGCTCATCGAGGCGCGTCTGGAACGGATCGAGGCGGAAGGTGGGAATCCCTTCAGTGAATTCAGCCTTCCCGAAGCCATCCTCAAATTCCGCCAAGGAGTCGGTCGGCTCATCCGGACCGGGACCGACACCGGGATCGTCGTGATCCTCGACAACCGGGTCCTGACCAAGCGCTACGGCCAGGCGTTCCTCGACGCGATCCCGAAATGCCCGGTCGAGATCGTGTGAGCCCCAACCCGAACTCAGCTCCACCGTGTGTGATCGTGGCTCACGGCCCGGTCCAGATGGGTGTAACCGCCATCGACGTGGAAGATCTGTCCGGTCACATGCGACGCACGGCCCGAGGCCAGGTAAACAATCGCATCCGCCACCTCCTCGGGTCGGGTGAGACGTCGTCCCAAGGGAACCAACCGTTCCACCGCCGCCCGCGCCGCCTTGGGGTCGGGCTGCCTGTCAAACCAGCGCTGGTATTGGTCGGTGTCGCATTCGGCGGGCAGGACGGCGTTCACGCGGACACCCTCCGGGGCCAATGCCACGGCCCATTCCCGGGTCAGGGCATTGATCGCCCCCTTGGCGGCGGCATAACCCGAAGTGGTGCCCTGCCCCGTTTCGGCAACCTTGGAACCGATGTTCACCACGGCCCCCCTGGCCTGGATCAGCGCCGTGCGGGCATGATGCGTCAGCGCATAAACATGCATCAGGTTCCGTCGCACGGATTCCAGGAAACGGGTCGGCCCGGCCTCCAACGATACGCCATCATTGACCCCCGCATTGTTCACCAGGACGTCCAGGGTCCCGAACCGTTGCAAGGTGTCACCGATCACCTTCTCGCAGGCCGCCATGTCCTCCAGGTCGGCTTCGAGGAAAACCAACTTGTCGACGGAACGTTCCAACCGGGTGCCCGCCTGGGCATCCCGATCGATCGCGACCACGTGAGCCCCTTCGTTGGCGAAGGCCCGTGCCGCCGCCGCTCCAATGCCGCGTGCCGCCCCGGTGATCACCACGACCTTCCCAGCCAGATTCATGTCCATAGCGCTGGCCGGCAGCTTACCGATCGCCTTCCCCGTTCGGCGAGCCCGGGGAATCAGCTTCCCGCCGGTCCACCCCGCACCTTCCGTTGCGTGGGGGTGGCCATCGGATACAGGCCCGGACAGCACCCGAAGGTCTGGTGAAATGCCTGGCTGAAATGGCTGAGCGAATTATAACCCACCTCCAGCGCCACCTCGGTCACATTATAACGCCCGGTGCGCAATAATTCCGCCGCCTGGTCCATCCGTAATTGCCTTAGGTATTGCGGGATCGTCTGCCCCGTTTCCTTGGAAAAGGTCCGGCTCAGGTAGAAGGGGCTGCAGGCCACCTCCCGCGCGATCTGATCCAACGAGGGCGCGTTCACCACGTCCCGCTTCAGGATCGCCTGCACCGCCTCCACCCGGTCCCGGGCCACCCGTTGCTGGCGATGGCAGAACAACTCTTCGTTCGACGCGGCTTGGAAGAAGAACTCCCCCATGAGCTCGATCGCCTTTGCCTGGTACCAGAGGCCCTGGGCGCTCGCGAGCACCGGGGGCTGTCTCAGGCTCGCAATCAATTCCCGCTGCCTCGAGTTCAACGGCACTGACGGCGCCACCCCGGATTCCCGGTCGCTCGCCTCCACCACCCGCCGTATCAGGGGATGCAGGTCGGCCGCCGCTTCCTCCAGATGCCGCACCATGAACCCCGGCGCCAACTCGACCGTGATGAACTGGTGCGCCTCCCCCGCAAATCGTGTCGCCGACAACGGCACCGTTCCCTGCCGGTAAAATCCCGCCATCCCCGTCCCATACCGCACCGTCTCCGACCCGGCACTCACCTCCGCCCCCCCGGTCAGGTTCAGGCATAATTCCACGCTTTCCGGATGAAAACTCCGCGCCCAATCGACCGCGGCCGGCGGCGTGAAATCATGCCATTCGAAACTCACGCCCAGCCGGCGGAAATCCCCGAACAATTGGCGCCAACTCGCGCCCACGGCACGCCAGGTGGCCGCCTCGTTGGCCACCGGCGGGCGGGTCTTGGATCGGATGACGGCAGGCATGCTCTGGGGCGCTCTCGGAACGGCAAAATAGGGTCGGTCGGGTTCCACCGCAAACCGCGTTTCTTCCGATTTTCCCATCTCCGATCTCCCATCTCCTCCCCCTTCCCGCCACCCTCCCCCCCGTGAACCGCATCCGCGTCCTTCCCGATCACGTCGCGAACCAGATCGCGGCCGGTGAGGTCGTCGAACGCCCCGCCAGCGTCGTCAAGGAACTCGTCGAAAACGCCCTCGATGCCGGGTCCAACCGCATCACCGTCGAGATCGGCGCCGGTGGACGCAGCCTGATCCGGATCACGGACGACGGCCTCGGCATGAGCCGTGACGACGCCCTTCTGTGTCTCGACCGTCACGCGACCTCCAAGATCCGCCGGGCCGAGGACCTGGCCGTGGTGACCACCATGGGGTTCCGGGGAGAGGCGCTTCCGAGCATCGCCAGCGTGAGCCGTTTCGTCGTCACCACCCGGGAACGCGAGGACACCTCGGGCGAGGGCTCCCAAGTGGTGGTGAGCGGCGGGAAGATGGTGTCGGTGAAGTCCGCCGCCAACCCGCCGGGCACCACTGTCGAAGTGCGCTCGCTGTTCTTCAACCTGCCGGCGCGCCGGAAATTCCTCCGCAGCGAGGAGACCGAACGCGCCCACATCCAGCATTACCTGACCCTGGCCGCGCTCGCGCATCCGGAGGTCGGGATCAGTTTCATCACCGACGGCCGGCCGGCGTGGCAACTTCCGCCCGCCCGTTACACCACTCCGGAGGAACGCTTGGAGGCGGTTCGCGATCGTCTCCGTCAACTCCATGGAGGCGACCTGAATCTCCTGTCCGTCGAATTCGAAACCCGGGTCGAAGAGGCGCCGGGCGGGGATGATCCCGACGCCCCCGCGGTGCTGCGCGAGGCCTCGTACAGCACGTTCCGCGTCTGGGGCCTGATCGGTGCACCGGGCGTCTCCCGTTCCACCCGCGACGAACAACACCTGTTCGTCAACCGCCGCCCGGTCGAGAATCGCGGCCTGAATTTCGCCCTGCTTGAGGGTTACCACACCGTCCTGATGAAGGGCCGTTATCCCGTCTGTTGCCTGTTCCTGGAAATCGATCCCGCGGCGGTCGACGTGAACATCCACCCGGCCAAACGCGAGGTTCGATTCCGCGAGGAGGGCGTCGTCCGACGTCTCGTCGCCAAGGCTGTGCGCGAGACGCTTCTCAACTACGCCCGATCGCAATCGCCCGTTCCCAGCCTTGCGCCGACGGGATCGACAGCGGCCCCTTCGTCCCCCGTTGAGCCACCGAAGCCCACCGCCCCTGGGGAGCCGATCCAGACGCCCCTGCCCCTTTCGGGCCGATCCGCGCCAGCTTCGTCGCGCCCGACTTGGAATCCGCCAACCTCAACACCGATTCCGGCGACACCCCCCGCCACACCTGGGACGCCATCGATCGTCACGCCGACATCGGGCGCCCCCGCGGCGGTTCCCGTGCCACCGGCTCCCTTGCCACCGACCTCTCCCACGCCCGTTTCGCCCCCTTCGGCAGGTCTCCCCCTGCTCTCCATCCCGCTGCGGGTGGCCGGGGTGATCGGACGACTTTATGTGGTGCTCGAATCGGATCGCGGGCTGGTGCTGATGGACCAGCATGCCGCGCACGAACGCATCCTGTTCGAACAGATGCTGGGACGACTTGAAGGCGATCGTCAGGCACCGTCCCAGCGTTTGTTGCTCCCCGAGACCGTTGAACTGGCGGTGCGCGACGCGGAGTTTGTGCGACGTCATCTCGACATCCTGAACCGTCTCGGGGTGAGCTTGCGGGAATTCGGGGAACGAACCTTCCTGCTCGATGCACTGCCGCCGTTCGTGAAGTCGAGCAGCCCGCGAAAGTTTGCGCTGGATCTGGTCGATGCCCTTCAAGCCGCGGGTGCCGGTGTCAATAACCTGCGGCTGGGCGAGGACATGGTGGCCAAGACCGTGTGCCGGCATGCGGTGAAGGCCCACGACCCGCTGCAGGGCCGGGAATTGGAACAATTGGTCGCCGACCTGCGGGCGTGCGCGATGCCGTACACCTGCCCGCACGGTCGCCCGACCCTGATCGAGATGGGCTGGCGCGAATTGGAACGTCGGTTCGGCCGATCGCAGTGAGGGGGATGGCCTGAATCAGGCGGGATTGACCACGAAACACACGAAACACATGAAAAGGAGGTCCAATCTCCTCCGGTTTCATTTTCGTGTGTTTCGTGGTCAATCCTTCCAGCATCCGTGGGAATCCGTGGCGTCCGCTTCTCTTCCCTGACCTCGGGGGCCGGCTTCACTCCTTCCACTTCTTGATTCCGAACCAGGCGAGCAGGCCGATCCCGACTGGTGTGCCCGTGACAGAAAATGGCACTGCCGCGATCACGCCCAAAAGCATCGCCTTCCAGAGAGCCGTCGCCCAACGGTCCCGTTGCCAACG
>JANYCC010000163.1 GCA_025360495.1 Verrucomicrobiota bacterium
TGAGGTTGAGCCCGGTCCCGGCGGCCCGCAGGGACAGCAGGAACACGCAGGGCTCGGTGTCGGCCTGGAACAGGTTGACCACTTCCTGGCGTCCCTTGGTCTCGCCGGTGAGGATGTGGGTGCGGATGTTCCGTTCGCGACAGACGCCCTCGATGATCTTGAGCATCTCCACGAATTGCGAGAACAGCAGCACCTTGTTCCCGGCCGCGAGGATCGGTTCGATCAGCTCGAACAGGGTGTCGGTCTTGCCCGAGGCCGAGTCGCTGCCCACGAGCCGGGGATGGCAACAGATCTGCCGGAGGCGGGTGAGCGCAGCCAGGACGTGCATCTTGGATTTCGCGACGCCCTTTTCCTGCAGGGTCTTCATCACCTGGTCCCGGCTGCGGCGCAACTCGGCCAGGTAAAGCTTCCGCTGTTCGTCGTCCAATTCGCAGTCGCGTCGCTCCTCGATGCGATCGGGAAGGTCCTGGGCCACCTGGCGCTTGAGGCGGCGGAGCATGAGCGGTCGCAACTTGGCGCTGAGGCGGCGGCGCAACGTGCCCATCTCCCAGTCCGGGCCCTCGCCCTTGGTCTCGTACAGCTCGTTGAAACTGGACTGGCTGCCCAGATAGCCGGGTTGGATGAAGTCCACGATCGACCACAGGTCGAGCAGGCGGTTCTCCAACGGCGTGCCGGTGAGGGCGAGACGCTGGTCGGCCTCGATCTCCTTCACCGCGACTGTGACCTGCGCGGTGGGGTTCTTGATGAACTGCGCCTCGTCCAGGACCAGGGCCCGGAAATCGAACTTGCACAACTCGTCGAGGTCCCGTCGGAGGATGGCATAATTGGTGACGACGATGTCGTTCTCCGGGATCTGTTTGCGCAGGTTATGGCGCGCCTGTCCGGATTGCAGCACCAGCACCTTGAGATGCGGGACAAACTTCTCCGCCTCCCGCCGCCAGTTGTAGAGGACCGAGGCCGGGCAGATGACCAGGGACGGTTTGCGGTCCTTCTTGAGCGTGGTCTCGTGGAGCCAGGTCAGCCACGCCAGGGTCTGCAGGGTTTTGCCGAGACCCATGTCGTCGGCCAGGATGCCGCCCAGTTTCAACCGGGTGAGATTGCAGAGGAAATTGAAACCCTCCTTCTGGTAGGGGCGCATCTCCGCGTGGACCGTCAGCGGGAGCTTGGTGTCGGGAACGCCCTTGAAATTGGCGAGCTTCTCGCGCAGGGCCGCCACCGCCTTCTCCGCCCCGAGGGCCGCCACCGTGGCCTCGTCCAGTTGGGTGGCGTGCAGCAACGACGCCCGCTGCGCTTCCGGGGTCAACCCCTCCAACCCGAGAGTCGCCGCGGTTTCATGCGCCTTTTTGTTGGCGTCCACATCGATCTCGACCCAACCGCCGTCGGGCAGTTTGACGAACCGGGTGTTGGCCGCCGCAAGACGCTGGAGGTCCGCGGGTGAAAGCTTCATGCCCTCCGCCTCCCATTCGGCGCTGACGCTCAGCCAATCGATGCCCGAGCCCCGGAGCACGAGCTTGGGTCGGACGATGCGGCGGGTGAGGAACAGGCGTTGGAACGCGGGGTTCCCGAGGTACTCGGCGTCGGCGGGCCGATCCTGCCAGGAGAACGCCAGCTGCGACAGGGCGTGTTCATTGGCGTCCAGCACCCAAAGCCCGGGCTCCGGGGTGAACCAATCGGCCTGTTGCAACCAAAGGATGGTCGGATGCAGGCGCGGGTCATCGAGCAATTCCGGCCGGCCGTCCCCGCCGTTGCGGACCACGACCCGTTGCCATTCGTGACCGTTCCACTGCCATTCCGAACCGTCCTTTTCGCTGATGGCGAGCAGGCGGACGCGGATCACCTCGTCGGCCAGCTCAAAGATGAATTGGGGCCGCGCCGTGTGGGTTTCGCACAACTGGTTCCAATCGGCCCCGGCATCCTCCTTCGCCTGGGTCTTGCGCAACTCGGTGAGCAGCCGCTGGGAGAGCCGGCGGACCGGCACGATGGGACGTTGGGCCCAGGGTCCCAGCAATTGCGGGGGCGGCGCGTGGCGGAGCACCAGGAACTCATTGTCCACCAGCACCAGGGGGGGTTCCCCGACGAAGAACCGGCTTTCCGGAAGCGAGCGTTGCTGGCCGTCGCCGGCCACCAGCACGTGGGTGAAACTCATCTCGCCGTCGATGGTTTCCAACCGCGGCTTCAGCTCGGCCACGCGCCCGACGAACTGCAGGTTGGTGGCCGTGCCATGGAGTTCCAACCGCGGACCGTGCGCCCATTTCGCCACCCAGGCCAGCAGGTCCGGACCTTCCAGCACCAGCAGTTCCCCCTCCTTCACCTTCTCCGCCCAATTCGCATGCAACCAGTCGATCACCTGCCAGTCCTCGGCCGGGAACAGTTCCGCCTCATGCGCCGCCCGGGTCCGCAGGTCGCACAGGTCCGACAGGAACTTCTCCTTCTCGCCCGAGCGGGAACGGAACAGGAAGAACCGCACGACGAGCCGCCACTGGTTGATGTCGGCGGTGGCGCGCCGGGGCTCGCACACCACGCGCAATGCGGCGCGCGGGGAATCCAGGTGGGTGTGGTTCGGCGGGAACAGCCAATTCTCCAATTCCTGGACGAAACCCGATTCTTTCTCGGACTGCTCCACCTCGGCGAACCGCTCGAAATTCGCGTGCTGGATCAGTTCCGTCGGCAGGGAACGGTTGGAGCGCAGGAACAGCATCGCCACCTCTTCCAGCCGGGGTTTGCCATTGGCGACCTGGATCCGGGCCCACCAATCGTGCTGGCCAAAATCGTTCCGTCGCAGGGCCAGTTTCTCCAGGTAATCGTCAAACAACAGGTAGGCCCGTTGCGGATCGGCACAGCCCGAGAGCAGCCGCAGGACCGCCTCCCGGTCCGCCACCTTCTCCTTCGAGTCCGCCAGCTCGCGCCGCAGGTCGGCAAACGACCCATAGGTGCTGTTCAACACCCGGTGGTGGGCGTCGTATTTCGTCGTGTTGACCGCGCGCGGCGCGGCCAGTTTGTTGCTGCTGCGTGTACCTCTAGCCATGTCGGTCCCAAAAAGCCGTCCAGCCCCGCAGGGACAGGCACGTCGGATCATTATGTCTCCGGTACGCCCTCCCGGGGTCAACAGGAAACGTGGAAATTGCCGGGTTTTCGCCGACGACTACACGCCGCCGATCCATTTCCGATCGTCCCACACCGCCTTCAAGGAGGTCAGGTTGCGGGGGTCAAACACATGGCCGGCGGCCTTCCCCAACCGCCCCTTGCGGAGCGCCTGCCAGGCATCGCTGGCATTGATCGCGACATGCTGCAACACGCTCGGATCCCGGTAGCAATCGATCATGCAGCGGGTGCACCCGTCGCGAATCAGCTTCGAGTCGTCCCACTCGTACACATTGCACATCGGCGTCTCCCAGAAATGGCACCGGTAGAGGTTCAGATGCCAGTCGAGGTAGAAGTACTTGTGGCCGCCCAGACACCCGAAATGCTCCTTCTCGCCCTTCACATGGCGTTGCATTTCGGTCAGCGATTCGGTCGGGTTGACCACCGGAAACCCGCTCCGCTGCTTCATCCGCTTGATCTTCTCGAACAACTCCCACATCTCGTCGTTCGAATAGCTCACCAACCCGCCATCGCTGAAACTCAGGTAACTGCTCTTCAGGTTGGTCAGCGGATAACTGAAGGTGCAGCTCTTGAACCCCATCGCTTCCAGGAATTCGGGGAGCTTGTCGTAATCCTCGATCAACCGGCTGGCCGTCACGCTCGCCGTCGTCTGGATCCCGGCCCCTTGGAAAAATTGATTCGCCCGCCGGATCTTGCGGCATACATCCGGCAATCCCCGGTTCTTCTCGTGCTTCGCCACGTCATGGGCGTCGATCGACATGATCACGCTGCTCAGGCCGTCGGAAGCCAGCGCCCGCATGTTTTCCTCGTTCCACAGGCCGCCGTTGGTGCAGATCATCGGGTGGATGCCCTGGCGCGCCGAGGCCCGCACCATGGCGCGGAGATCGCGATGAACCATGGGTTCGCCGCCGACGAACAGCAGGTAGCCGATGTGGTTGCGCTTCGCGATGTCGATCACGTCCAACGATTCCTGGAGCGTCACCGAGCGGCGCTTCTTGGGGTCGAACTGCGAGCGCGCGAACCCGCAGAACCCACAGTCGGCGTTGCACAGGTTGGTGATCGCGAACTGGAGATAACCCGGCCCGCCATTCTTGAGGACATCCCCCAACAATTTGAGGACCGGCGTGCGCGGGCGCGGAACGGGGCGCGACAGGTCATCGGCCACCGCGACGGAGGCGGCGGAGGCGGCGGGCTTTTCAGGCAGGACGGCGGAACTCATGCAATCGGGCGCGCAGTGTTGTCAAAAACGCGCTTCCCGCAATCCTTTCGTTGCGGAGGGGGGATTCGGAGATCGGGGATCGCAGATGGGAGATCGGGGGAAATGAGACCGGGCTGAACCGATGGGAAGGTGATGAACAACGAAGGGTGCGAAGGGATCGGAAAAGCCAAGGCACGCGATGGAACCGGCCGGAACCGAAACCAGGGAGGGCGTACGAACGCGCGACAGCGTCTTGGAGCGCGGGAGTCCCCTACCGCTTTCCTGCGGGGATACGGGGCGGATTGGCGGCCGCTTTTCCCTATCGGCGCCCGGATCCAGGCAGGGGCGCCCGGATGAAACCGAAAAATTCCCACGGTGTTGATCTGCGCACGCCGCCGCCGGAAACTGCGGGTCCAACCGGATCGGAATGTCATGGAAAACCCAGGGTCAATCGACCGAGCAGCGCCGGCCACCTCCGAGCCATGACCCCGCGCCGCCGAAGGCTTGCCGTCGCCGCGGTGATCGTGGGGATTTCCGCCCTGTGGCCGTTGATGATCTGGCGTTCGACCGGCTCCACACTCGGTCGACTCCGCGCCCAAGGCCTGCCGACAACACCCAAAGAGCTCGACGAATGGCGCCACCCGGTCCCGGACGCCGATAATCTGGCAACCGCGATTCTCGATGCGCAGTCGGCTTTCCGGACGCCCCGCGACACCAACACACCTTTTCTGACGAATCTCATGGTGCCTCCACATCCGGTGGACCCGACCTTGCTGGCCCGGTGGAGGACAGAGGTCGGTTACAATCGCGAAGCTCTGGAGGCACTACGGGCAGGCCGCGGACGGACGGCGTCGCACTATCCCGTGACCGTCCAAGCCGGGATCCCCATCAGTCCGTTCCGTTATCGGGAAGCGATGGCCCTGGCCCGGGTTTGCGCGCTCGCGTCGCTGACCGATGCGGAATCCGGCCGACCTGGCGAGGCGGTGAATGATGTCGAGGACATCCTGTTGATCGCCCGAAGCCTTGAGCCAGAACCCAACAACCTTTCGCAATTATTTCGGGTCGTCTTCATCGAGACCGCCGCCCGCGCGACAGCCCTCAGCCTGCCCCGCGCGACCGTGGATGAAGGCGCGTGGAAAAGTCTTCAGGATGCCTTTGCCAAGGCGGATGACCTCCAAGGGATCCGGACCGGACTGGTGGGGGAAATCGCCAACGCGGATCGTGGATTTGACTTGATGACGCCCTTGGGGTGGTCGGGGGATTTTCACAGTTTTTTCTATCATTGCTCTGGTCGGCGGGCCGTGGACCAGGATTCCTATGTCGGATGCCTCGGGGACCTATTGGACGCCTTGAACCACCCGTTTCCCGACGCCATACGGCTAGGCGAAGCCCCCACTTTGCGCCTCAGGAGTCAGCACCAACGACTGTCCAAGAGATTCGGATTCTCCCCCATGAGCTCCTCGGGCGTGACCCGTGGCATCCTCTCCCAAGCCGGTTGCCTGGCCTACGCCCGGTCCGCGACCCTTGTCTGCGCCGTCGAACGTCACCGACTCGCGCACGAAGGCCGGCTTCCTGACAAGCTGAGTGATTTGGTGCCGGCACTGATTTCCTCCGTGCCGACGGACCCGTTCGACGGGCAACCCTTGCGGTATCTGCGGACCGGCGAGTCTTATACCCTATATAGCGTCGGGCAGGACACACGGGATGATGGGGGCCAGATTGGAAAACCGTTCGATGATACCCGAGGTCCCGATGTGGGGCTGAAGGTGGGCCGGTAGGTGGACGGCAAACGCCGTCTTTGAACAGCGGGACCGAGAACGGATCGCGGGATGAAACCTGATGAAACCGAAATCCTCCCCCCGGTGTTGATCACGGCGCGTCATGGAAAACCCAAGGTCGATCGACCGATTTGTGCTGGCACCTCTCCTGACACTTTTGGGTGTCGCCACCGTCGCGGCCCTCGGCACCGGCGTTTACCTCAGAGAATGGGACATCGTGTTGGAATGGCTCGTGTCAGTCGCGGGCCTCGTTGGTTTTTGCGGGCTGCTCGGGATCCTGAATGCGGCCTTGTTTGGACCGATTTTCTGGCTGATGAGCCGAATGGCGGACCGGAAGGCCGGCGATGGGAATCGGATCTCTCCTCCTCGCCGGGATTGACACTATGGGAACACTCGCAAAAACGAACCACGGATGACACGGATGACACGGATGACACGGATGACACGGATGACACGGATGACACGGATGAGAGGAAGAAAACGAACCGGCCAATCCATGAGGCAGGCAAGGATGTGCCCACGAAACTCACGAAACACACGAAAGGGAAGGCGCGCTTCCGGCCCCTGGGCATTCGTGCGTTTCGTGTGTTTCGTGGGCAGCCCTTTCTTTCCATGCCCATCTGTAATCCGTGGTTGGTTTCCTTCGTTCCCTTTGCGTTCTTTCGCGGCCCTCTATGCGGGTCGCGGCTCTCAGGCCGTCCCCAGCGCCAGCCCGATCAGGCCGCCGCCCAGCACCAGCCAGGCGGAGTTCACTTTCCAACGGAACAGGAGCAGGGCCGAAACCAACGCCAACAGCACCGTCGGCACGTCCATGATCGCCCCGACCGCAAGCCGGACCGTGACCACTGCCATCAGGCCCATTGACGCCGCATTCACGCCGTCCAAGAGCGCACCGGTGGCGGGCCACGAACGCAATTTGGGGATCAATGTCCCACTCGCCGCCACGAGTACGAAAGCCGGCAGGAAAATCCCCACGGTCGCCGCCGCCGCCGCCGGGACTCCGCCCAGCACATAGCCAATGAACGTCGCCGTTGTGAAGACCGGGCCCGGCGTGAACTGCCCCACGGCGACCGCATCGAGCAGTTGGTTCTCGGTCAACCAATGGCGGTGTTCCACCAGGTCGGTCCGCAGGAACGCCAGGAGCACATAACCACTCCCATATAATACCGACCCGATTTTGAGGAAGACACCGAACAGGGCCGCGGTGCTGAACGGTGCCATTCCCGCCACCGCAACCCCTGCACCCGTCGCGCCCGCCACCGGGGCGGAGAGCGCCGTCCCCCACGGCGACAGGCCGATCACGGGTACGCGGCCTTGGATCCCACCACCGCCCGGTCGCCCCAAGACCCGCAACAGGGCCACCAGTCCCGCCGCCAGCAGTACGGGGAGTTCGGAGATCCCAGCGAAACTCAGCGCCGTCGCGATCAGCCCGATCCCGGCGAGCCAACGGGTGCGCAGTGCGGTCCGTCCCAGCTTCCAGACGGCCTGTCCCACCACCGCGATGATCACCGGTTTGACGCCGTATAGCAGGCCTTGGGCGGCCGGCAGTTTTCCAAAACGGACATAAGCCCAGCCCACGCCGATCACGATCAGGGTCGCCGGCAGGATGAAACACAGGCCGGCGACCAAGAGCCCCGCCCACCCGGCGCGTCGATGCCCGAGCAGCAGCGCCATCTCGGTGGAATTGGGGCCGGGAATGAGGTTGGTGGCGCCCCAGAGATCGAGGAATTCGGCGTGCGTGACCCAACCCCGGCGCCTCACCATCTCCTCTTCCATCATCGCCACATGGACGGCCGGCCCCCCGAAAGTCGTGGAACCGAGCCGGAGGAACACGGCGGCCACCTCGCGCAGCCGGCGGTTTCGTTCCGGGCCACTCCTTCCGTTCCAGCTCGGGTCGGGCTGACTGGACCGGGGCGGTTCGACCGTGGGCATCCCCGGGACTCTGCGCGGCTGCGGTTTCGCCGGCAATCCGATCGATGGGTCCGGTAGGGCGAGTTTCCACCCGAGCCGCGTTGGTTTGGCGGCGGTGTGCATGGAAGGGGCATTCAAGATCGGCTCGGGTGGAACCTCGCCCCACCGGCCAATGCCTGTCTCCGTCATTGCCGCCGCGCCCTCCCATCGTTCAGCCTCGCCGTCACGGATGATCATCGAGAAGTTCACCTTCGGCGTCGGCGACCGATTCGCCCATCAGGCCCGAGCCCAACTCCGCGCCTTCCAACAACTCGCCTCCGACGGCGTCACGGTCACGCCCGTCTGGAACAAGTCGAACCGCGAACACACCTTCATCGGCAGCGAACCCCAAAGCGTTTTCGATGCCGCCCGCACCGCCGTCACCGCGCTCGGTTGGACCGCCGGGTGGCACGTCGATGCCGATCACATCCGTTTGGAGACCGTCGACCGTTTCATCCCCTGCTCCGATTTTTTCACGATCGATGTCGCGGATAGCATCGGACGCCCCGCCCCGGCCTCCGACGTGGCGGCTTTCGTGGACCGCCACCCGGAATTGGTCGGTGACATCGTGATCCCCGGGATCGGCCAACCTTTCCGAACCACCCGTGCCGCCGTCGAATCCTGCGCCGGAAAATATCTTTTGGCCGTGCGGGATGCCGGGCGGATCCACCGGCACATCACCGCGGCCAATGGCGGACCCGGGGCCTTCATCGCGGAGGTGTCGATGGACGAGACCGATCAACCGCAAACCCCGCCCGAACTGCTGGTGATCCTGGCGGCGCTGGCCGACGAAAAGGTGCCGGTGCAGACGATCGCGCCGAAGTTCACCGGGCGGTTCAACAAGGGGGTCGATTATGTCGGCGACCTCGGGCAGTTCGAAAAGGAGTTCAACGACGATCTCGCCGTGATCGCGCAGGCCGTGTCGCGATACGGGCTCCCCGCCGGGCTCAAGCTCAGCGTGCATAGCGGCTCCGACAAATTCTCCCTCTACCCGATCATCCGCCGCGCCCTTTCCCGCACCGGTGCCGGGGTGCATGTGAAGACCGCCGGCACCACGTGGCTCGAGGAATTGATCGGCTTGGCGGAGGCCGGCGGAGCGGGGCTCGACCTGGCCCGCGAGGTTTATGCGACCGCCTTGGAACACATCGACGAACTCTGCGGACCCTATGCCAGTGTGATCGACATCGACCGCGCCCGGTTGCCGTCGGCGGTGGTGGTCGGGCATTGGACCGGAACGCAATTTGCCGACGCCCTGCGTCATGTGCCGGACCATCCGGAATTCAACGCGAGTTTCCGCCAACTCCTTCACGTATCGTTCAAGCTCGCCGCCAAACAGGGGCGCCGTTACCTGGATCTTCTCGTGGCCAACGAACCCGTCGTCGCGCGCAACGTGACCGAAAACCTGTATTCCCGGCACCTGCGGCCCCTGTTCATCGGCTGAATTCCTTTCCCACCCCGAAGCATGATCCCCAGCGAGGCAGCCGCACTGCTCGACCGGTTCCAACGCGGCGAGGTGACGCGTGACGAGGCGGTCCGCGCCTTCCAAGCCGCGCCGATGGTGGATCTCGGATTTGCCGTCGTCGACACGCACCGGGCATTGCGGAAGGGCTTTCCCGAGGTGATTTTCGGGGCCGGCAAAACCCCCGCCCAAGTCAACGCCATCGCCGCGAAAATCATCGCCGCCGATGGACGCGTGCTCGTCACCCGGGTCACCGCCGATCACGCCCGGCATTTCCGTCGGAAGTTCCGTCGGGCGGGATATCACGAGGCGGCCCGGTGCCTGACCTTCGAGACCCAACCGTTGCCGCGCCGACCGGGGTATATCGCCGTGGTGGCCGCGGGGACCTCCGATCTGCCGGTGGCGGAGGAGGCCGCCGTCACCGCGGAATTCATGGGCAACGAGGTGCGGCGCATTTCCGACGTCGGGGTGGCGGGATTGCACCGCCTCTTGCAACGCCTGCCCGATCTGCAGGCCGCCAACGTCATCATCGTGGTGGCGGGCATGGAGGCCGCCCTGCCCTCGGTGATCGGCGGCCTGGTCGGCAAACCGCTGATCGGGGTGCCCACCAGCGTGGGTTATGGATCCCATTTCGGCGGGGTGACCGCCCTGCTCGGGATGCTCAATTCGTGCGCCAGCGGCCTGACGGTGGTGAACATCGACAATGGATTCGGAGCCGGTTATGCGGCGAGTGGCATCAATGCCCTGGCCGCCGGCAACCCGTGAATCCCCGTCCTCCCCGACCCATGCGAACCCTTTACCTCGACATTTTTTCCGGGCTCAGCGGCGACATGTTTCTCGGTGCGCTGATCGATCTGGGCGCCGATTTGCCGAAGCTCGAACGCGAACTCCGCCGACTGCCGCTGGACGGTTACCATCTCCACGCCGCCCGCGCCTCCAAAGCCGCGATCGAAGGGGTGAAGTTTGAGGTGCATCTCGCCGATACGGAGTGCGGACACGGGCACGGGCATGGGCACGATCACGATCACGATCACGATCATGGGCACGGGCACGATCACGCACCCGTAGCCGCCGAGGTGCCGAGGCGGACCACGGAAGGATCCCAACCGGTCCCGCCTCAGGACTTCGTCGGCCCCGGGAAAGCAGGGGATCCGCCTCAGGACTTCGTCGGCTACGGGAAAAAAGGAGTTCCGCCTCATCATTACGTCGGCCCCGGCCACCGGGATCATGCCGCCATCCGCCGGTTGATCCTGGAGAGCAGCCTCGGTGATTGGGTGAAGGAAAAATCGCTGGCCGTGTTCGGACGGATCGCGGTGGCGGAGGGCAAGATCCACGGGGTGCCGCCCGATCGGGTGCATTTCCACGAGGTCGGCGCCGTGGATTCCATCGTCGACATTGTCGGTGCGTGCATCGCGCTGGATCTGTTGGGAAGGCCGCGGGTGTTGAGCGGAAGGGTGGTCGAGGGGACGGGTTTCGTGAAATGTGCCCACGGACGGATGCCTCTGCCCGCACCGGCGACCCTGGAGATCCTCGGCGCCCGCGGAGTGGGCGTGACCCAATGCGAGGAACCGCACGAATTGGTCACCCCGACGGGTGCGGCGTTGCTGGCGGAATTCGCGGAAACATTCGGCCCGATGCGCTCGGTGGTCGGGGCACGGGTCGGTTATGGACTTGGAAC
Organism: Verrucomicrobiota bacterium; assembly: GCA_025360495.1. GTDB lineage: Bacteria > Verrucomicrobiota > Verrucomicrobiia > Limisphaerales > UBA9464 > UBA6176. The sequence goes on from JANYCC010000163.1 coordinate 11,166, forward strand.
CCGGGACCACCAGACCCGGCCCAACGTGGTGCGCGCGCTCCTTTGGGAGGAGGAAGCCGCGGCGGAAGCGGGGCACGATTGGGAGACCGACACCGTGGCGGTGCTGGAGACCAATGTGGACGACCTGAACCCGGAGATCCTCGGGCACGTGTTGGACAAGGCGCTCCGTTGGGGTGCGCTCGACGCCTTTCACACGCCGGTGCAGATGAAAAAACAACGACCCGGCGTGTTGCTCACGATCCTCTGCAGCCCGGGTGAAGCGGATCGATTCACCGAATTGCTGCTGACCGAGACCAGCGCGTTCGGGGTGAGACGGACCCTGGCCGAACGGCGCAAGCTCCGTCGCGAGGTGGTGGAGGTGAAGACCGCGTTCGGGAGTGTTAAAGTGAAATTGGGGCGGCTCGACGGCCGGGTGGTGCAGGCGGCGCCGGAGTTTGAGTCGTGCCGGTCGGTGGCGGTGCAGGCGGGGGTGACCTTGAAGGAGGTCTATGCGGCGGCGGCCCGGGCGGTGGAAGAATGAATGTCAAATGTCCTGGCCGGGGCGCTTGACCTTCCCGATTCGGTTGATAGTGTTCGCGGCTCCGCATCCCGCGGATCCCGTAGCAAATGAAGCGTCAATATCAGCCTTCGAAAATCTGCCGCGTTCGGCAGCATGGTTTCCGCGCCCGCATGTCCACCAAGGGCGGCCGCGCGAATCTCAACAACCGGCGCCGTAACGGCCGCAAGCGCCTCACCCCGGTGTAAGCCGGCCGGGCTGACGCCCGCGCCCATGGCCTTCACCCTGCCCAAGTCGCACCGGATCCGCCGCCGCTCCCAGTTTCTGGCGGTCCGGGACCAGGGCGCCCGTCTGCCCAGTGGCTGTGTCGTCATCAATTGGCGACCCCTGCCACCCGGGCAGCCGTGGATGGTCGGGATCATCACGACCAAATCCGTGGGCTCCGCCGTCGTCCGTAACCGCGCCCGCCGTTGGATCCGCGAAGCTTTCCGCCGTCAACAACACCAGTTTCTCACCCCGGCCCATGTCGTTTTGATCGCCCGCCCCAGCATCGCCCGTTCCTCCTATCTGTGGGTGGAAAAGGATCTCCGCCGCGCCCTGGGCCGGGCCGGACTCATCCCCACGACACCCGCGTGAAGCCCTCTGACCTGCTCCGCCTGAGCCTCCTCGCCGGATTGCACCTCTATCGTCTGGTGCTTTCCCCGGCACGGCAGGTGTTCTTTGGCGGGCCCATCTGTCGCTTCAGCCCGTCCTGTTCCTCGTACGCCATCGAAGCCATCCGACGGCACGGGCCGTTCTCCGGATCCCGCCTCGCCGCCCGACGCCTCTGTCGCTGCCACCCTTGGGGCGGCTGCGGTTCCGACCCCGTGCCCACTCATCTGTTCTCCTGACCCCCGCTTTCATGGACCGCAAGGGAATCGCCATTCTGGTTGCCGCCTTCGCCATTTTCCTCGCCCTGCCGTGGGTCTCGAAAAAGCTGTACCCACCCCTCCCGGTCCGGACGAATTCCGTTCCGACCCTGATCACCAACGGTGCCGTCGTGACCACGCCGACGACCCCGCAGTTGAATGGGATCAATCCGCTGCCGGGGGTCGCCGTCCCCAGTGTGCGGCCAGCCGGACCGGAGGAGATCTTCGTCCTGACCAACGCCCGCGCCCGCTTCGTCTTCACCTCCCACGGTGGCGGCGTCAAACGGGTGGAATTGCTCGCGTACAAGGCCTTTGCCGGACGCAAGCCTGCTTCCGGAGCCTCCAATTCACCGATCGTCCTCAACCACGACACCGCCCCGCCCCTCCTTTCCTTGCGCGACAATGCGCCCCTGGATGGTGACGGTGAATTCCAATTTCAACCCGAGGGCAACGGACTGCGGGCCATCAAGGATCTCCCGGGCGGACTCCGCATCACCCGGGAATTCCATCCCGGGACCAACGATTATCTCCTGAGTGCCGTGGTCCGGATCGAGAACCGGACCACCAACACGCTCCTGTTGCCCGCCCGCGAATGGGCCATTGGCACGGCGACGCCCATGAACAGCCACGACAAGGGCGATGCCATCGGGGTCGATTGGTATAATGGTTCGTCCTCCTCCCAGGGTCTGGGATGGGTGTCCTCGCCGGGATTCCTCTGCATCCCGAGCAGCGCCCGCCAGGAATTCACCGCGGGCGAGTCCAATGTCGTCTGGGCCGGTGTCCACAGCCAGTTCTTCGCGCTGATCACCGTTCCGGACCGCCCCGCGGAACGGACCGTCGGCCATCGCGTTTTGCTCCCCCCGCCGACCGCTGCCATGGTGAAGGGCGATCCGCTGGCGGTGGCGCAACCGATCGGGGTCCAGACCACGATGCAGTATCCGGCGACGACCCTGAATGCCGGCCAGACGCTGGAACAACGGTTTTCGATTTACGCCGGGCCCAAGGAGTATTTCGGTCTTTCCCGCCTCCAACCGGAACTCGACCGGGTCATGGGCTATGGATGGTTCGGCTTTTTCGCCAAGCCCCTGTTGTTGGGGATGAACCTGCTCCACAGCAGCATCTCCCTGCCCTATGGCTGGTGCATCGTGGTGATCACGTTCCTGATCAAGTCGATCTTCTGGCCGCTGACCGCCGTGAGCACGCGCTCGATGAAGCGCATGGCGGAACTGGGACCGCAATTGCAGGCGATCCGCGACAAATATAAGGAGGACCCGGCCAAGCTGAACGAGAAGACCCTCCAGTTCATGCGGGAGAGTGGGTACAACCCGGTCGCCGGTTGCCTGCCCATGATCGTCCAGATCCCGGTGTTCATCGGCTTCTTCACGATGATCCGGTCCGCCATCGAGTTGCGCGGGGCGAGTTTCATCTGGTGCGCCGACCTGTCGATGGCCGACACGATCTACATCGTCCCGGGACTGGGCTTCATCCCCTTGATCGGCGTGCCGGACGTGGGTCTCCCGATCAACCTGATGCCGCTCTTCTATGTGGCGACGGCCCTCTGGCAGACGCATCTGACGCCGCCATCGCCCCAGATGGACCCGATGCAGCAAAAGATGATGCGCTGGCTGCCGCTGATGTTCCTGGCGCTGTTCTACAACTATCCGGCGGGGCTCACGCTTTACTGGACTGTCCAGAACCTGCTAAGCATCCTCCAGACAAAGCTGACCAAGACGAAGGCCCGTGCCGTGGTCCCGGCAACTCCGGTGCGCCCCGTGCGTGCCAACCGTCGTTGAAGCCCAGTCTCCCATTTGCCATGAACGCCCCGGCGCCCAAGGAAACGCTGACCCAGATGCTCCATCATCTGGGTTTCACCGACGCCTCCGTGCAGGAACTCGAGATCGACGGCCAGTTGATGCTGGACGTCCATACCGCGGACCCCGGACGCCTGATCGGTCGCCAGGGCGCCACGCTCGGCGATCTCCAATACCTGCTCAACCGCATGATCCACCGGGGCGATGACACCGCCCCGCGCATCGTCCTCGATGTCGGAGGTTACCGCCGCCAGGCCCGCGAGATGCTCATCCAGCGCGCCGTCGAGGGTGCTGAACGCGTCCGCCGTTCCGGGGACATGATCGAACTGGAACCGATGAACGCCTATGACCGGCGCATCGTGCACCAGGCCCTCAAGGAAGACCCGGACATCGAGACCCATAGTGTCGAGGTCGAAGGGTCCGACAAGAAGGCCATCCTGCTGCGCCCGCGCCGGGTCTGAGTCGGCGGGGGCTGAAACCTATTCCCGGGAGTGCCTGCGACTTTGAGGCGCTTTCCGGGCAGGATCGGAGCTGTTTTCAATGGGCCGCTTACCCCGACCGCTTCGTTGGATAATCGGGATCGTCGTCGGCACGGTGATCCTCTTGGGACTTGCCGCCCTCACGTTCCTGCTCACGTTACGCGCCAGCCTCGCCCGCTTGGACGGACCCCTCCCCATCCCGGGTCTCACGGCACCGGTCACCGTCGAACGGGATGACCAGGGTCTCGTCACCCTTTCCGCCGGTGACCGCGCCGATGCCGCCCGGGCCTTGGGATTCCTCCATGCCCAGGAACGGTTTTTCCAAATGGACCTGCTCCGCCGTTCCGCGTCCGGAACGCTCGCGGAATTGTTCGGACCCGCCGCCCGGCCGCGGGATCGCAAGGTGCGTCCGTTCCGGGGCCGGTTCCATGCCGCGGCCGCGCTCGGTCTCCTGCCGCCCGAGGAACACGCGATCCTGGATGCCTACACCGCCGGGGTGAACGCCGGGCTCGATGCACTGGTCGTCCGCCCACCGGAATACCTGTTCCTCCGCCAGACACCCGCCCCATGGCAGTCCACCGACACCCTGCTGCTAAGCCTCACCTTCGGCTTCGCCCTGCAGGATGCGGCGGGCGACTTGGATCGCCAGCGCGACCTGCTCCTCCGTGCCGTCGGCCCGGCCGCCTATCGATTCTATAATCCCCTAGGTTCGGATTGGGACGCCGCGCTCGACGGTCACGTCTTCGCCCCGCTACCGATCCCGCGTCCGGACGAATTCAGCGCTCCGGAAGCTCCCAAGGATTCTCCGGGAACCGCCGCCATGGGAATGTCCGACGACGCGATGCGCCCCGGGAGCAACGCCTGGGCCCTCGCCGGTCGCCGCACCCGATCCGGATCCGCCCTCATCGCCGACGATATGCATCTGGACTTGGGACTTCCGAATGTCTGGTTCCGGGCCGTGTTGAAATGGCGGGACGCCGATGGTCGGCAACACCGGCTCGCCGGGATCACCGTGCCCGGCGCCCCCACCCTGATCGTCGGCTCCAATGGCGACATCGCGTGGGGGTTCACCAACAGCCAGATCGACACCACCGACGTCATTGATCTCGAACTGGCGCCGGAACATCCCGGGCAATATCGGACGCCCGACGGTTGGCGGGATTTTGAGGTTCTCGAGGAAACCCTCCGAGCCGCCGGAGCCCCGGCCGAAACGATGCGCGTGACGAACACGATCTGGGGCCCGGTCATTCCGGTCGCCGGCGAATCCCGGATGCGCGCCGTGTGCTGGGTGATGGCCCGGCCGGCATCCCTCGCCAGCCGTTTCGTCGATCTTGAGAAGGCCACGAACGTGACGGCGGCCCTCGACGCGGCGGCGCGGTCCGCCCGTCCGGTCCAAAACTTTGTCGTCGGCGATCGGGCTGGGAACATCGGATGGACGCTGATCGGCGCAATTCCCGACCGGTTTGGAACCGATGGAACGAGGCCGGTTTCCTGGGCTGATGGCACGGCGGGTTGGCACGGACTGCTGCCACCCGAACGTCATCCGCGGGTCGTGAATCCGGAGTCGGGCCAGATCTGGACGGCCAACCAACGCATCTTGGGTGACGCCGGTTATCTCGCCTTGGGGGACGGCGGCTGGGACCTCGGAAGCCGTGCCGCCCAAATTCGCGATGACCTTTCCCCGCTGAAAGCAGCCACACCCGCGGAGATGCTGGCCATTCAACTCGATGACCAGGCCCGACTGTTTCAGAACTGGCGGGAAAGGTTGATGCCGGCGCTCGACCGTCTCCGATCCCACGCGGCGGGCACCACCAATGAGGTGGTGTGGGCCTCGGCGCGGCAAAGGATCTCCGAATGGGACGGCAAGGCCGCGGCGACCAGCACGGCGTTTCCGTTCGTGGCCCGGTTTCGTCGCGAGGCCGTGCGTTTGCTTTTCGAGCCCGTGCAACAAGCCGTCCGAAAACTCGAACCGAAGGGTGGCTTTTTTCCCAACCAAGCGGAGGCCGTGGTGCAGCGGTTGTTGGCGGATCGTCCCGTGCATTTGTTGAACCGGCGATACAGTTCCTATGAGGGACTGCTCGACGAGGCTGCCCGCCGGGCCAACACCGCCGGCGAATTCGTCGGAACACCCACTTGGGGCGGGTTGAACCGGCTTCAATTGCACCACCCCTTCAGTGAAGTTCTCCCCGCCTTGTCCCGTTGGTTGGATCTCCCGTCGTCCCCGCAGTCGGGTTATGCCATGGGGATGCCACGGATTGCCGCACCCCGTTTCGGAGCCAGCGAACGGCTCGGGGTTTCACCGGGTCACGAAGAGGAGGCCTATCTCCACATGCCGGGCGGACAGAGCGGCCATTTTCTCTCCCCATACTATGCGGCCGGGCATTCCGACTGGCGGGACGGTGTGCCCACGCCCTTGCTCGGCGGCCCCGTCCGGCATCTTTTGATCCTTAGTCCAGCGCGGCCCTGAGGTGAATCGGGTGCCGGCCACGGCGCATTCCCATGCGCCACTACGGGCCACTCGCCCCGCGAGGAACGAGTGGGGGAGGGGTCGGCCGGTGGCGAGGTCCTCGTACTCGTGCTTCTCGTCCTCGGCCCTCGTCCCCTCGATCGGCCCTGTGCTTCGAGGATGAGACGCGAGGATGAGACGCGAGGACGAGACGCGAGGACGATTAGACGGCTTGCGGGGCCTCCTCTTCCCGGCCCTCCTCTTTCGTGCCCCAGGAAGACTCGGAGACGGGACCAGCCACGGCGCATTCCCATGCGCCGCCACTGCAGAGGATCAATTCCGGCTTCGCAGCGGGGCGGCCGATCCTGATACTCCGCCCATGATCAACGTGGGTCTCATCGGCACCGGCTTCATGGCCCTGGCCCATCTCAAGGCCTATCAAAAGGTCCCGGGCGCCCGGATTGTCGCGCTGTGCAACCCCAGCGGACGGCATCTGGACGGCGATTTTTCCCAAGTCGCGGGCAACGTGGGCGACCAGAACCCGCTCCGCCTCGACATGACCGTGGTGAGACCCTACCACCATGTCGCCGACCTGCTGGCGGACCCCGAGGTCCAGGCCGTGGATATCTGCACCCCAACCCGAAGCCATGTGGATCTGGCCCTCGCCGCCCTCGCCGCGGGTCGTCATGTTCTGGTTGAAAAACCCCTCGCGCGCCACACCGCTGGCGCCCGCCGGATTGTCGAGGCCGCCGCCATCGCCGCCGGTCGCGGCATTTTCCTGATGCCGGCCATGTGCATCCGCTTCTGGCCGGAATACGCCTGGGTCCGTCAGGCGATCCGGGCCGGGACCTACGGACGGGTCTTGGACGCCCGTTTCCGTCGGGTCGCCCAACCCCCCGCCTGGGGCCGGCAACATTTCCTCCAAGGCAATGACTCCGGCGGGGCCCTGCTCGACCTGCACATCCATGACACCGACTTCATCCAGCATTGCTTTGGTCGCCCGCAAGCGGTGACCTCGTCGGGCTACAGCCGGGTCAGCGGGGCGATTGACCACGTCTGCACGCTCTACCGGTATCCCGGCGGACCGGTGGTGACTGCCGAGGGATCATGGAGCATGGCCGTCGGATTCGGATTCAACATGGCGTTCACCGTCAACTTTGAACAGGCCACCGTGGACTATGACCTGGCCCGCGGTGCCGATGCCTTGCGCCTCTTCGTCCCGGGCGCGCCCGCCACGACCCTCCGACCCGACGGGGGCGATGGCTATGTGGGTGAAATCAGGCATTTCGTCGAATCCATCCGGACCGGACGCGCCCCGGAAACCGTCACTCCTCACGACGCCCTGAGTGCGGTGGAGATCTGTGAGGCGGAAGAGGCCTCCATTCTTCGCGGCGAAACCATGATGCTCCCATGAATGACCCCATCACGATCCGCGCCGGATTCAGTCCGCCGGCCCGGGTGACCGACGTCGTGTTCGACTGGGACGGGACCCTCTCTTATATCCGGGCGGGTTGGGGCGAGGTGATGCAGGCGCTGTTTCTCACCCATCTCCCGGCCGTCGCCGGCGAAGACCTGGAAAGCCGGCGCCGGTTGGCCCATGACGACATCTGGCGTCTCAATGGCAAACCGACCATCCATCAGATGCAATGCCTCGCCGAACGGGTCACTGATCGGGGCGGTCGCGCCCTGTCCCCGGGCGATTACCTCGACTTATATGCCCGGGCGCTCGGTCGGGTGGTGGGGGCGCGCTTGGATGATGTCCGGAGCGGGTTGGCGACGGCGGATGACTTCATGCCGCCGGGCACCCGCACCCTGCTGCAGTCCCTGCTTCAGCAGGGGGTGCGACTCCATGTGGCGAGTGGCACCGAACAACATCATGTCATCGCGGAAGCCGAAGCCCTCGGGGTGGCACCTTGGTTTGAAGGGCGGATCCATGGCCCGCTGACCGCCGACGATCGCAATTACAGCAAACGCGGCATCATGGAAGCCGTGCTCGACCAGCAGCGCATCCTTCCTGCGCAATTGGCGGTATTTGGGGACGGGCAGGTGGAGATCGAGCAGGCCCGATCGCTGGGGGCCACCGCCATCGCCGTGGCCACCGACGAGGAGATCTTCGGCTCGGGTCGGATCGATCCCTTCAAACAGGCGCGACTCAGTGCGGTGGGTGCCGATGCCGTGATCCCGGATTACCGCAATCTACCCGGATTGCTGGCGTTGCTGGGAATCACGCCGTGAATCACCGGGTCAACCGGTAGAGATCCTGTGCACCGGAGATCGGATGGACGACCGTGTTCTTCCCGTTGACGACGATCGGGTCCGGCGAAACGGTGGTCCAGACACCGGGCGGCACCATGTCGGTGGTGGATTGCAGGAAGAATCCCGCTGAATTGCCCGGCCACGACACGATCACTTCCGCTCCCGAGCGATTGATGGACAACGCCGGCGGCGGCGGCAACGCGACACTGAACAGGGTGCCATAGCCCGAACTCCCGCCATTACCCGCCGTCCCGTATAGGATGTTGCCCACCAGGACCAATCCCGCCTGAGGGCCATACCCGTCCCCATTTGTCGCGGGGAACGACCCGGATGCCGCGGTGAAGCTATGCAAGATGGCGAAAGCCCCGCCGTGGGTGTTGACGGCGAAGACCGAACCGTGGCCCGAACCACCGCCCTCGGACGCGGTCCCGTACAGGGTGGATCCCGACAGGACCAATCCGGCCCTCGGACCGGCTCCATCGCCGCCGACGAAAGCATGCAAGGTCCTGAAATCTGTCCCGTCAACCTGGACCGAGAACACCGTGCCCTTACCCGGATCGCCCCCCCCGAGGGCCGTCCCATAAAGGGTGTTTCCCGCCAGTATCAAACCGGCGGACGGAGTGACCCCATCGCCATTTCCCGTGAAATCATGCAGGATGGCAAAACCAGAGCCATCGGCATTGACCTTGAACACCGTGCCACCCCCCGACAATCCGCCCCGGGTTGCCGTCCCGTACAGGACGTTGTCCGAAAGGACCAATCCGGCCTGCGGCGACACCCCGTCGCTGCCGCCGGAGAATTGGTGCAGGGTCTCGAAGCCGGTGCCGTCGGTGTTGAGAGTGAACAACGCGCCTTTGTCGGAGGTGCCGCCCCCATTGGCCGTCCCGTACAGGGTGTGATCCGCAACCACCAACCCGGCCTGCGGCCAGGCCCCATCCCCGTTGGTATAATCCGGGGCACCGGAGTTGGCCGTGAAGCTGTGGAGATTCTTGAAACCGCTCCCGCTGATGTTCACGGAAAACACCGAGCCATTCCCCGAATCGCCTCCGGAAAACGCCGTCCCATAAAGGATGTTGTCCGACAACACCAATCCGGCCACGGGATTGGCACCGTCGCCATTGGCAAAGGAAGGGGCGGGGTTTGCCGTGAAATGATGGAGGATGGCGAAACCGGTGCCGTTGGTGGTGATTTTGAACAACGTGCCCTTGCCCGCAGTGCCTCCCTGAATCGTCGTTCCGTAGAGGGCATTGCCCGATGAAATCAATCCCGCCCGTGGAAATCCCCCTCCACTGCCGCCGGTGAAACTGTGCAGATTCTTATAGGTCTGGGCCGCGGCCCGATCCCACGGCAGGAGGCCGAGACCGGCGATCAGCAGGGGCAGGAGGAATGAACGGACGGGATGGGTCATGCCACGACCCCGGGACGGTCCGGTGGGACTGGTGGGGTGGTGGACGGCACCGGCTGCCGCGCCGCTGTCGAAAAGGGGTTTCATGTTTTTTTGACGCCGGAATTCCAAGGGCCGTGGTCCCGGGGCCGCGGCATTCCCTGTCGATTGCCGCCCCGCCCCGAACGCACCCTTCCCCAGCCAGTGCGGAATTCCCGTCCCCAAGGCGCCAAATGATTTCAGAAACCTTTCCGGACGGTGCCCGGCGACGCGTGCCCAGCCCGACCCCGCACCCGCGGTCACGCCCGTTCCATCTCATGCCGCAGCCAGGCCTTGGCATAAGCCCATTGGCGCATGGCCGTCCGCTCCGAGATGCCCAGGATTCCCGCCGACTCCTCAATGCTCAACCCGACGAAATACCGCAGCTTGACCAACTCCGCCTTTTCCGGGTCTTCGGCGGCAAACTTCCCGAGGGCCTCATGGACCGCGAGGACTTCGTCATCACTCACCGGGGCGACGATCTCCACCTCCGCCACATCGACCCGCTCCTGTCCGCCCCCGTGGCGCCGGGCCTGTCGGCGCCGGGCGCGATCAATCAGGATGCGGCGCATCGCCTCGGAGGCTGCGCCAAAGAAGTGCGCACGGCTTTTCCAGTGCGGCGGCGGGTCACCCGCAACCCCCGCGACCCGCAGCCAGGCGTCGTGCACCAGCGCCGTGGCCTGAAGCGTCTGACCCGGCGCCTCCAACGCCATCCTCGAAGCCGCCAACTGGCGGAGCTCGGTGTAAACGAGCGCCAGCAACTCTTCACCGCCATGCCCGTCACTGCTGGCGATCCCGTCCAGAATGCGGACCAGGTCGTGAGGCGGGACATGGGGATGAGGATCACTCATTCAGCGGTTCTTTCCAAGGCAACGGGCCGTGACTTTTCCCCGTCATTTTACTCCCATTTCAAGGGCCGGACCCCCGATCAACTTTTCTGCCTCTTGCAGGAGCAGCCTGGCAACCAGCCAGTCCGGGTCGCCCGCTTTCCCGCGCCACTGGGGCAGGATCTGTTGGCGGGCCTCCTGGAGCCCGGCCCGCGCACCCTCCCGATCATTCTGTTGGTGGCGGATCATCGCGAACAGGACCGAAGCCGCGGCTTTCGACGGCGGCCACGGAATGTCCATCCGGTTCAACTGCTCCGCTGCCCGGGCCCAGTGTCCCGCACGATATTCGTTCAGTCCAGAGGTCAGAAAAAACCAGTGACGAAGGTCTGCGTCCCCTTCCAAGCCGCGGGCACTTTCAATGATGGCGGCAATGTCCGCGGCGGCGACTCCGGAATCGGGAGCCAGGAGACAGACCTTGGCCGTGCTGTCGGCCTCGTTCACCACTCCCGTATCCTTGAAGCGTTTCACCATCGCCGCGCAGGTCGCCCGGTAGCGCGGGTGATCCCGCCCCGCAACTTCCACGGCGGCCAAAAGGAACCAGACCATCCGCTCGTCCAAAGACCGACCTTCCCGCAGGCGTTCCTCCAAGGAATCCGCCGCTTCGGCAAATCTCCCTTCCTCGGCCAGTTTTTCCGCCGAGAGCGGTTGTTTCCAAAACTGCGCTGAGGACATCGAGGGCAACTGCTCGGTGCCGTCGAACTCAAAGGACAGGTACTTCAGCTTCGGCAGATTGCGCAGGGCTTCCAAGTTGAGCGGGTCCGGTGGCAGGGTGATGCGTTCGAGGGTCGGAATCTCGGCCAGCACACCCACGTTCATGCCCGCGGCACCGCCGTCCAGGAAAAGGCTGGTGAGGGGCAGGCCTATGAGTGGGCGCACGTCGGTCACCTTCCCATTTTGAACACTGAGGAACCGGAGCGGCATTCCCTCCAGCGGGGTCAGGTCCGCGACTTTCGTGTTGGACAGCACGAGCACTGAAATGGGTGCTCCCGTCAGGCAGGTGAGGTCGCTCACGGCCTGATCCTGAATCGTGACGGACCACGTGCCATCCGGGAATGTCCGGTCCAGCGTGACCCTGCCTCCCGCCTTTCGCAACGGACCGAGGAACCGTGCCTGCCGGTCCCATTCCCGCCAAAACCGGTCTTTCGGACGAACGAGTTTGAGGGAACCCGGACCCGACGGGCGAACGGAATCGAGCTGCCGGATTCCCGGGTGCGTCCTCAGTGCGGAAATGGCGGCATATTCCGCCTCCGGCAGGTTGGGGGAACCGATGGGAAGCACCAACACCTCCAGCGTTGGAAGGCGGGAGAGCACGGAGAAACCGGATGATTGGTCACACCCGTGCAGGCTGAGTTCCCGGAGCGGCATCTTGAGCAGGAAACCAAGATCCCGGACATAGGGTGCGTCCTGGATCGACAGTGTTTCCAATGGCAGGTCCGCAAGCGGGCTGAGGTCCTTGGCCAGAACCGCGGTCGCGAAGAGCTTTCTCAACTTCGTTTCTGACAGCGCGGAGAGATCATTGATGGGCAAATACTCAATGGCCAGGACTTCCAATGGCATGCCCCGGAGAGGGGCCAGATCCGCCACCCCGGTTCCGCCGATGGACAACTCCTTCAATGGCAAACCGTGCAGGGCCGCAAGATTGGTGATCTTGGTGCCGGTCGCGTACAGCCTCTCGAGGCCCGAAAGGCTCATCAGTGGCGACAAATCCGAGAGATGCGTCCTCCGCACCGAGAGTTCCTTCAGTGGCATCCCGTGCAACGGACCGAGTTCCTCGATGCCCACGCACTCATCGCAGTTCAGCACCCCGAGCGGCATTCCTGCGAGCGGGCGAAGATCCGTGATCTTCGTTTCGCTCAGGTCCAGGGCGAGCAGCCCGTCCGACCGCATCGTGAGGCGGTTTTCGAGCGGCGTCTCCGGCGGGATCGGCAATGTTTTGAGCCGTTCCAGCCAGTAGGCCAGGAGGACTTTCTTTTCCTCGTTCAAAAGCCTGCCCACCCGCATGAGTTCGGCCGCGGACCGATGTTCCGTCTGCATCGCGACGAAGAGCTCGCCCAGGTTTTCACGCGCCAGCGCCCGCGGATCGGCAGATGCCGCGAGCAGCCTGTCGCACAGTGCCGCATTGGATTTGGCGCGCAGGTCGTCCGGTGCCAGCACCAGCACCGCCCGGTAGGCCGCTGCGGCTTCTGCCAACCGGAGTTGGCATTGTAACAGGTCGGCTTTGGCCCCCAGGTATTCGGCAGAATCCGGCCGGAGCTTCAGGGCATAGTCCAGCTTGTCGATGGCCCCGTCGAATTGCTCCCGGGCCACCAATGTCCGCGCCAATTCGGCGAAGGCCGGTGCGGTCGCCCGTAAATCCTCCAGGACCGCGCGGGTGCGTCTCTCGGCCGTCACGGCCCGCTCCGCCTCAGATCGCGCCCGTGTCGCCTGATGCTCGGCCCGGGCCGCCTGCCAGACACTCGCCGTCAGCCCGACCACCAGCGCCGCCGCCACGGCCACCGCCGCCGAAACGGAAAACTTGTTTCGCCGCGCCAGGCGTTGAAAGCGATAGAGCCGGCTGGCAGGTCGGGCCAGGACCGGCTCGTCGTCCAGATGCCGCTGGAGGTCCATGGCCAGCTCATTGGCAGTCTCATACCGCCGGGTCCGGTCCTTCTCGAGCGCCTTCATCACAATCCAGTCCAGGTCGCCCCGGAGGGTGCTGATGAGTTTCACGCCGTCGAGGCGACGGCACCGGGCCAGTTTCGTCCGCACATCGGCCCCCAGGGTGCTGAGAAACGTGGAGGGCCTTTGGGGTTCCCGCTCCCGGATCACCCGACGCATCTCATCATATCCAGCCTTCAGGAATTCCTGGGGATCAAAGGGCGTCCGGCCCGCAAGCAACTCATAGAGGAGCACGCCCAGGCTGTAGATGTCACTGCGGGTGTCGAGATCGGACCCGTCCCTCTCCACCTGCTCCGGGCTCATGTAGAGCGGCGTGCCGATCACCTGGTCAAACCGGGTGTGAATCGTCGGATCGGTGAGTTGATGTTGCCGGGTCGCTTTGGCCACCCCAAAATCGATCACCTTGGGGACTCCCGCGTCCGCCGGACCGTCGCCCTGGGTCACCAGGATATTGGAGGGCTTCAGATCCCGGTGAATGATCCCCTTCTGGTGGGCGTGCTGCACGGCATGGCAGACTTCGATGACCAACTTCAGACGTTCCTGGATGGGCAGGTTCCCCCGGTCGCAGTGATCGGTGATCCGGATCCCACGCACCAGTTCCATGGCGAAAAAGGGACGCCCAAATCGCGTGGCTCCGGCGTCGAGAACGCGGGCGATATTGGGGTGCTCCATCAGGGCCAGGGCCTGGCGTTCCTGCTCAAAGCGGACCATCACCTCCTGCGTATCCATTCCCAGCTTGATGATCTTCAGGGCCACCCGCCGACGCACCGGCCGTTCCTGCTCCGCCACCCAGACCACCCCGAATCCGCCTTCCCCAATCTGTTCCACCAGCCGATAGGGTCCGATGCGTTCCCCCGCTTGCTCCGGCTTCAGACGGGCCAACTCAGCGGCAACCCCGGGATCATCCGGACGCGGCGTTCGATCAACAACGGGCGTCTTTTCAAGGAATTCGTCCGCACTGTCGTAGGCGAACAGGAGCTCCCTCAGCCGTTCGCGCAATCCGGCATCCGCCCCGCAGAATCCTTCGACGAACGCGTCCCGCGCTTCCCGTGATGGCTGATCAATCGCCTGGTTGAAGGCAGCCTCGATTCGCTGAAGGCGGGGGTCCATCAAGGAGAGGAGGCACCATCCGGCCGCCAATACGAGATCAACTGCCGGGAATCTGCGCGTCGGATTCCCGCGTTCCCTTCACGGAAACGGCGGGTGCGGAAGTGGTCCTTGGGCCCACACACCGCTCACGAACCCCCCCCTCACCCGTGCTGCATCCCCACCCGGATGATCCGTCAAGTCCCCGCACCTGCCGGGTTTACAATGCGAATGATCCCAGCCAATGTCCCCCGCACGGGAGGCCGGGCTTCCCCTTTTTGAGCGCATGACTGCTGATATCCGACACGATTGGTCGCTGGACGAATTGCAGGCGACCCATGACATCCCCTTGCTGGAACTCGTGTTCCGGGCGGCGTCCGTCCACCGGCAATTCCATGACCCGGCGGAGATGCAGGTCAGCAAGCTGATCTCGATCAAGACCGGGGCCTGTCCTGAAGACTGTTCGTATTGCGCCCAATCGTCCCGTTACAGCACCGGCATCGACCCCGCCGGCCTGATGGACAAGGATCGGGTGTTGGAAATCGCGGTGCGGGCCCGGGAAGCCGGCGTGTCCCGCGTCTGCCTGGGTGCAGCTTGGCGAAGCGTGCGCGATGGCGAGCAATTCGACCGCGTGCTGGAGATGGTCCGGTCGGTGACCGACCTGGGATTGGAAGTCTGTTGCACGCTGGGGATGCTCTCCGAGGACCAGGCCCGACGCCTCGAACACGCCGGTCTTTACGCCTATAATCATAATGTCGATTCGTCCGCCGAGTTTTACGAGACGATCATCACGACCCGCACGTACGCCGATCGGTTGGAGACCCTGGCCAATGTCCGGAAGACCCATCTCACCATGTGCTCGGGCGGGATCATCGGCCTTGGGGAAACCGTCTTGGACCGCCTCAAAATGCTCCAGACCCTGTCGTCGATCCGGCCCCATCCGGAATCGGTGCCGATCAACATCCTCAGCAAGGTGGTCGGAACGCCGCTCGCCGGGCAGGCCGATGTCCCGGTCTGGGAGGTGATCCGGATGATCGCCACCACCCGGTTGGTGATGCCCGCCTCGGACGTGCGACTCACGGCGGGTCGGGTGAAATTGGATCAGACGGCGCAGGCGCTTTGTTTCCTGGCGGGTGCCAATTCGATCTTCTCGAGTGAGACCGAGTTCATGCTGACCAAGGCGGTGCCGTCGCCGAGTTATGATGCCGACCGGGTCCTGCTGGAGGCACTGGGGATGCGGATGCGCGAGCCCTTCCAGCACGGCCAGGCCGTGACCGTTTGCGGTTGACCTCTCGGAAGGAGCCTGACCACGGATTCCACGGATTCCGGAGAGCCAGGCTGATTCCCCTTCAACCGGGCGGTTCCAGTCGCACCTGGCCGTCGCTCACCCCCCAGCCTCCATCCACGGCGATCACCTGGCCGGTGACAAACCGACTTTCCTCAGACAAGAGCCATACAACCGCGGCATCCAAGTCCTCCGGTCGCCCGATCCGACCGCCATCCAACGGCTGTTTGGTGCGGATGAAATCCAGGATGGCGACGTCTCCTTGGGCCCGCTGGGACATCGGGGTGGCGACCAAGCCTGGGGCGAGCACATTGAAACGGAGCCCGTTCGCGGCGTAGTAGGCGGCGGCTGAACGGGTGAGCCCGACGATGGCGGCTTTGGCCGCGGCGTAGGCGTGCGTGGCAAAGAAACGTGGGGACGGCGAGGAACCCAGGACGGATCCGCAATTCACCACACTCCCGCCCCCGCCCTGTTCCAAGAACGCCTGCACGGCCGCCCGGTTGGAGTTGAAAACCGTCGTGAGGTTGAGGTTGAGCGTATGGTCCCAACCCTCCGCGGTGATCTCGTGCAACGGACCGTCCCCTTGCCGCCGACCGCTTCCGCCCGCCACATGGTACAGGCCATGGAAACCTCCGAATTCAACCCGGGCCGTCCGGATTGCCTCGACCGCAGTGTGCCTTTCGATGGCGTCCGACGTCAGCACCCGCACGGCCGATCCCAATTCGGTGGCCAGGGCGTTCGCCTTGTCCGGATCGCGACCGACGGACACCACTCGCGCGCCGGCCCGGACGCAGGCCCGCGTGGCCGAGAGACCCAGACCGCTGGTGCCGCCGATCACCACGATGCACTTGTCGGAAAGAACGGCCATGAGAGGTTGATGATGACGGGGCATCGACCGGTGGGCGAGTCCCCAAAAGAAGGGCGCCGGTCATTCCGGGCCCTGCCGGGGTGGGACTGACGGCAGCAACCAAAACAGAACAACCGGCGCCAAAAAGGGCCGCATGCGGGCTTGTTTATCCGACGGACACCCGGATCGGGCGATGTTCGGCCAGGCGTTTTGCGCGGAATCCGGGATCCTCCTGCACCAACCGGAGCAAGACTTCGGAAAGCGCCGCGATGGCCAGGGGTTTTTCGCAGACTGCCAGCACCCCGGCCTGGGCGGCCGCCGCGTACACGTCGCCATGCACGCTGAGCAACACCACCCCCACCGCCGGGTTGACCTGTTGCAATCCGCTCAAAACCTCCCAACCCCCGCGCTGCGGCCGGTTCACGTCCAGAAGCACCAAGTCAAAAAGACCGGCGGCATACCGGTGCACGCCGTCCGATCCATCCCCCACGGAACTCACCTCGAATCCCTCGCACTCCAACGCCATCCGGAGCGATTCCCTCACTTCGGGATCCGACTCGATCAGGAGAAGTTGCCCCCGCCTGGAGCGCACCGGAACCGATGGGATGGCCGCGGGAGCGGTCATGGGGGGATCACCCGGGGATGCCGGTCAGGCCCCGCGGTGGGCCGGAGCCGTTTTCCGCGACGCGCTCTTCGGCGCCGGGGCCCCCTTGTGGGACTTGGGTTTGCTGACCCGTTTGTGAGGCTTGGCCTTGGACTTCTTGGCCGATTTCGCGGCCGGCTTGGACGGTGCGCTCAGCGGCGGATTTCCACCCGGCGGATTTCCACCCGGCGAAACGGGGGCCTCTTCGGCCATTGCCAGCCCCCCGACGGAGAGCGCGATCGAAACCAAAATCATTCGGATTGTTTTCATGGAGACAGAGCTTAGCTCGAATCGCAAATCGGGCGCAACGGCGGGTCTCCTCCAATGGGGCCAACCCTCATGACGATCCAACCTCTCGTCGGTGATCCCGCGCCGCCAGCAAACAGGCCGGACAGCGCAGAGGTTTCCCGCCGCTGCGGCCGAAGGCGTGATACGCCGTCGACGAAGAAGGGACACGCGAACGCCGTGCCAAGAGTCCCGACCGGAAGACCCCCGCCAATTCCGCCCGAATCCGCGAACTTTTTGCGGGGGCGCATCGGGCGATCGGCCAGTTGATTGCCACTTTGGAAAGGGATTGGCCATGCGACCGGGTTTTGCCGGCCCCGCCATGAAACCCATGGGACGGGTTGCGCAGTGGGGTTTGGGGTGCGTCTTGAAGTTCGTCCCTGACGCACCGGCCCGCTCGGGTGCACACTCAACCCCAACGGATGCTACTCAACGTCAACCGCCGGATCACGGTGTTCGCCCTGGCGCTGGCGGCCGCAGGGGCCACGCTGGTGTGGGCCGGGGGCATCGCCTGGCTCACTGCGCGCCAACTCGGCGGCCAGCTTTCCGAGGAACAGGTCCAAAGCTTCAAGATCGGTGACGAATTCAACGCCGATCTCCGACAGGTCCAAAGCCTCATGGTCCGCTGCGAAATCCAGCGCGACGCCGAGCCGGTCCGCCAGTTCGAGACCGCCCAACGCCGCCTCGATGAATGGCTCGCCGAACAGGAGAAACGCATCTCCCGCCCGCTCGAACGCCAGTTGCTCAATGAGATCGACGCGGTTTATGACCGCTATTCCAGCGAGGCCCACCGCCTGATCGACCAGATCGGCACCAACGCCTCGGCGACGGAAATCGCCCCTTACCGGCTCAAGGTGGACGAAAGCATGAAGGAACTGGGGGAACTCGACAGCCGTCTGCTGGCCGCCCACGAACAGGCCCTGGTCGATGCCGTGGATGCTTCGCGCGCCCGGATGCGCCTTCTCCAGTGGATCATTTTGGGATCCCTTTTCTCCATCATCACGCTGGTGACCTTTCTCGCCGTCCTCGTCTGGCGCGATCTCATCCAACCGCTCCGACTGCAATTGGTCGAATCCCAGGACCTGATCAGCCAACAGGAGAAACTCGCCTCCCTCGGGGTCCTGGCCGCGGGGGTCGCCCATGAGATCCGCAATCCCCTGACCGCCATCAAAGCCCGGCTGTACACCCAACAGAAGGCGCTCGCCTCCGGTTCCACAGCCGCCGAACATTCGCTCATCATCAGCCGGGAGATCGACCGTCTGGAACAGATCGTCCGCGGTTTTCTCGACTTCGCACGCCCGGCCGAACCCAGTCCCGAACCGCTCGAAGCCCAGGCTTTTCTTCGCGAAGTCCGCGACCTGCTCGCCCCGGCGTGGGAGGTCGACGGCGTCCGGATCGAGGTGGAATCCGATGCACCCATCCCGTTCGACGGCGACCGCGCCCAACTCAAGCAGGTGCTCATCAACCTCGTCCGCAATGCCGTCGAGGCCGCCGGGCCCCGCACCATCGTCCGGCTCCGCGCCCGCACCGCGCAGGCCCGTCTCCGGGGCGTCCTTGTCCCGGTCGTCATCCTCGAGGTCATCGACCAGGGACCCGGCATCCCACCCGAGGCGCGGGACCGGTTGTTCGATCCCTTCTTCACCACCAAGGAGGATGGCACCGGGCTCGGACTCAGCATCGCCGCCCGCATCGTCGAGAAACACGGCGGGGCCCTCGAATACCAGACCGACCCCGGGGTGGGCACCACGTTCGGGGTGGTGCTCCCCCATCTCGCCAAGCCGACCTGATCCCGCCAACCTCCGTCCCATGAACCGTCCGTCCCGGGTCCTGCTGATCGAAGACGATGCCAGTCTCGGGTCCGCCTTGGAGGCGGTGCTCGGCGCCGAGGGCTACCTGGTCACGGCCACCCGCCGGGGCGACGAAGGATGCCAGCAGGCGCAGGCGACCCGTTTCGATGCCGTGTTGACCGACCTCCGCCTTCCGGGGATGGGAGGACTCGAGGTCGTGCGCCGCCTTCATGCCGCGTGGCCGACGCTCCCGATCATCCTGATGACCGCGCATGGGACCACCGACACCGCGATCGAAGCCATCAAGTTGGGGGCCTATGATTACCTGCTCAAACCGTTTGAAATGGATGAATTGCTGGTGCTGATCGAACGGGCGATCGACCAGGGCGAACATGCCGCCGACGCGTTGGTCTTGGGCGGGACCCCGACCACCCCGGGGGCCATCGTGGGCACCAGCCGCGCGATGCAGTCCATTTACAAGGAGATCGGCCGGATCGCCACCAAGCCGGTCAACGTGCTCATCCGCGGGGAGACCGGGACGGGCAAGGAACTCATCGCGCGCGCCATCTTCCAACACGGGGACCGTTCGCGGGCGCCGTTTGTCGCGGTGAATTGCGCGGCGATCCCGGAGACTTTGCTGGAGAGTGAACTTTTCGGGCACGAACGCGGGGCCTTCACCGGTGCGGTGGAACGGAGGATCGGCCGGTTCGAACAGGCCGACACCGGCACGCTGTTCCTCGACGAGATTGGCGAGATGGGGGCGAGCACGCAGGCCAAGTTATTGCGGGTGCTCCAGGAACGCACCTTCCAGCGACTCGGCGGACGCGAGGCGATCGCCGTGGACGTGCGGGTGATCGCGGCCACGCAGGTGAACCTGGAGGAGGCGATCGTGGCCAAGACCTTTCGCGAGGACCTGTTTTACCGGCTCAACCAGTTCACCATCTCCTTGCCGCCTTTGCGCGAGCGGGCGGAGGACATCCCGTCGCTGGCCACGCATTTTCTCCAAAAACACAGCCAATCACTGGGTATTGCGGCACCGTCGGTCGCGCCCGAGGCGTTCGAGGCCCTGCGCGGTTACTCCTGGCCGGGCAACATCCGGGAACTGGAGAACGTCGTCCGACAGGCCCTCCTGCAGGCGGGAAACCATGCGGTCACGGCGGGCCATTTCCGCCAGGTGTTGGCCGCCGCCCAACGCCCGGCCACGTCCACCACGGAGTCCTTCAGCCAGGTGGTCGCCGATGTCCTCGCAGGTGCTCAACGGGGCGAGGTCGTGGATTCCTATGATGTGTTGGTGCGGCGTTTGGAACGGGAACTCTTCTCCCAAGCCATTCTCCTGGCGGGGGGCAACCAGGCCAAGGCGGCCCGTTGGCTGGGGATCTCGCGCGTCACCATGCGCGAAAAACTCCGCCAATACGGCCTTAAGGAATCACCGGACGCCCCCGAAATCCTCGGGTGAGGATTCGAGTGGATGAAGCACCCATCGTTCACGTGAACCTCTTAGCCGAACTCAGCCAGGCGGCCGCGAAACGGGAACTTCGGTTCCTCGTCATCGGTGGTTTTGCCGTCGCGGCCCATGGGTACGGTCGCACCACCCGGGACGTGGACATCGTTGTCTGCCGCGAGGATCGCGCCGCATGGTTGACCCTGCTCAGCGGGCTCGGCTACGCGCCCTGGCACGATGGCGGATCCTTCCTCCAGTTTCACGGGCCGCCGGACTCGCTTCCCCTGGATGCGATGTTGGCGAATTCCGACACCTTTGCGAAACTGATGGCCGGCGCGCAATCCACGGTGCTCGAGGAAACCCAGGTGCTCGTGCCGGATCTGCCCAGTCTGTTGGCAATGAAACTTCATGCGTTGAAACATGGGGGCCTGAACCGTCAGTTCTCCGACCTCGACGACATCCTCCAGTTGCTTTCGGTCAACCGGATCAACCCGAGGGCACCCGAGATCCGCGCCCTCTTCGAGCGTTACGGCAGCCCGGAACACTATGAGCGAGTCCTCAAAGCCCTCGGCTGATCAGTTCGTCCAACTGGGCCCGGTCCCCGACTTCGAACTTCCCGATTGGTCGGGCAAGGATCGCACCCCGCCGCCCATGACCCTCGATCAGTTGTATGCGATGAGCGTCGCCCGGCATCCCAAGCCCGAATGGAAGCCCCCGTTGCCGGAATTCATCCTTTGAGCCTCGCACCCAATCCCAAGGGCGTATCTGGGCATCGTGGGAAGGCGGGTAGGAAAACCCGCCCCCCGGAGCTGTCGCGGCCCACCCGACCCCCTACTCCAAGCGCCCGGCTTCCCACCATGCCCAGATGCGCCCCAATCCCAACCTCCCGAACCCGACCTCTTGCTCCCGGGCGTTTTCTTGGTAGGATGACCGGACGATGAGTTTCGTCGCGGAGTTCAACCGCCTGCCTTTGTCCGACCTGCTGCACCGGGCCCGCACCGCCCCGGTGACGGAGGTCCGGCGCGTGGCGCAGGCGGGCGAACGCTCGCTCGCCGACTTCGCCACCCTGCTCTCCCCGGCCGGTGCGACCGAATTGGAATCCCTGTGCGGACGGGCGCAAACACTGACCCGCCAGCGGTTCGGCAAGGTCATCCGGCTCTTCGCCCCGTTGTACCTGAGCAACGAATGCATCAACAACTGCGCCTACTGCGGGTTCTCGCGCGACAACCCCATCCTTCGCGTGACGCTGGGGACCGATGAGATGGTGCGCGAGGCGACCGCCCTGACCGACCAGGGCTTCCGCAACATCCTGCTCGTTGCCGGCGAACATCCGAAATTCGTCTCCAACGGCTACCTGGCCGAGTGCACCCGCGTCCTCCACGGGTTGGTGCCGTCGGTGTCGCTGGAGGTCGGCCCCATGGAAACCGCCGATTACGAACCGATCGTGCAGGCGGGGGCGGACGGCTTGGTGGTTTACCAGGAAACCTACGACCGGGACCTGTACGCGCGCCTGCATACGGCGGGGCCGAAGCGGGATTTCGACTGGCGGATGGAATGCCCCGAACGGGCCTACGCCGCGGGTTTCCGGCGTCTCGGTCTCGGGGCCCTTTACGGTCTCGGTGATTGGCGTGCGGAGGCGATCTGTGTGGCGGCGCATGCGGCCTACCTGCTGCGCCATTGCTGGAAGGCGATGCTCACGGTCTCCCTCCCCCGCATCCGTCCCTGTGCCGGCGAATTCCAACCGCTCAGCCATCTGGATGACCGGGACCTGGTGCGTTTGATCGCGGCCTTCCGGTTGTTTCTCCCCGATGTGGGACTCGTGCTTTCGACCCGCGAACCGGCCTGGCTGCGCGACGGATTGTTTCCGCTCGGCATCACCCACGCCAGCGCGGGCAGCCACACCGAACCCGGCGGCTACACCGGCGCGGGCCACGCGAAAATCCACCAGACCGTGCGCGGCCGCATCGTCGACGCCGGGGCCGGGGCCAGCATCGTCCCCACCGATTCCGGACGTTCGACCAATGCCACCGGGCAATTCGTGATCGCCGACGATCGCCCCCCGGCCGAGGTCGCCGCCTTGATCCGCCGACTGGGTTACGAGCCGGTGTGGAAGGATTGGGATGCCGCCCTTTCCGCCTGATGCCCCCATTCGTCTTCGTCTTCAACCGGACCCCGATTCTGATCGACTGAGCCTGCCCCTTTTCGCCTGTGTTCACTCTCTCCAACCTCGCCAAGGGATTTGGCGGACGCACCCTGTTCTCCGACGTCAGCCTCACCATCAACCGGACCGACCGGCTGGGCCTGGTGGGACCCAACGGCGCCGGCAAATCGACCCTGTTCAAGCTCCTGCTCGGTGACGAGGAACCGGACGAGGGCATCGTCTCCCGCCAACGCGGCGCCACGGTCGGATTCTTGCCGCAGGAAAGCGCACCGGCCGGCGAGGAAACGGTCCTGGAGATCGCCACCAGTCAGATCCACGGGGATGATCATCATCATCCGGACGGGACCTCCATCGCCAAGGCCAAGCGCATCCTGAAGGGTCTGTCGTTCTTGGAGACCGACTTCGAACGCCCGCTCCGGGAGCTTTCCGGCGGCTGGGTGATGCGCACGCACCTGGCCCGGTTGCTGGTTGAGGAACCGGACCTGCTGATGCTCGATGAGCCGACCAACCACCTCGATCTGGAAACGCTGATCTGGTTCCAAGAATACCTTAAGAATTATCCGGGTGGCATCGTGGTGATTTCGCACGACCGGGAATTCCTCAACCAACTGGTGACCGGCATCCTGGAATTGCGCAGTGGCCGGCTGTGGCGTTACCAGGGCAACTTCGACAAGTTTTTGGAGGAACGGGCCGCGCAGGAGGAACAGCAACTCGCCGCGCACAAAAACCAGCAGCGCGAGATCACCCGCCTGATGGATTTCGTGAACCGCTTCCGGGCGAAGAACACGACCGCCACCCGCGCCCAGGCCAAGCTCAAGCAGATCGACCGCATGGAGATCATTGACGCCCCGGAAGCCGCCGCGGCGACGGTCGGGTTCGATTTCCCGCAGCCCGAATCCAGCGGCCATCGGGTCGTCACGCTCCGCGATGTCCATTTCGCCTATGGCGAGAACCGCGTTTACACCGGCGCCGCCTTTGAGGCCGTGAAGGGGGAACGGATCGTGTTGGTCGGCCCGAACGGCGCGGGCAAATCCACGCTGATCAAGCTGCTCGCCGGGGCGCTCATCCCCCAGTCGGGCGAACGCGATCTCGGGCTCCGGGTCAAGCCGGGCTATTATTCCCAGTATCGCACCGAGATGTTGCAGGCCGGCCGCACCGTCCTGGCCGAAGCCCTCGACACCCCGGCCCGGGTCACGGAACTCTATGTCCGCACCCTGCTCGGCTGCTTCCTGTTCCGCGATGACGACGTCTTCAAGAAGGTGTCGATCCTCAGTGGCGGTGAAAAGAGCCGGCTCGCGTTGGTGAAGATCCTGTTGGATCCCCCCAATTTGCTGCTCATGGATGAGCCGACCACCCATCTGGACATGGCGAGCATCGACGCCTTGGTGGCCGCCCTTTCCGAATATACGGGCACCCTGGTGTTCATCAGCCACGACGTCTATTTCATCCGCGCCCTCGCCAAGAAGGTCATCCATGTCCATAGCGGTCGACTGACCCCCTATTCGGGCGACTACGATTATTACCTGGAAAAGACCAAGGCCACCTCGGCGCGGGTCGCCTTGACGGCGGCGGTGGACGGCCGGGCGACCGGACGACTGGCCGACGCGCGGCCGACCAATGTCGCCGTGGAGTCGGAAGGTCCGGCCCGACTCTCCCAGAAGGAGCGCAAACAGCAGGCCGCCGAAGCCCGCCGCCAACTGGGTACGCAGGGCCGGCTCGTGTCGGGCCTCGAGGCCCGCATCGCTGCGGCGGAAAAGCGCCAGTCCATCCTGGCGACCGAACTCCAACTCCCGGCGACCTATGCCAAGACCGGGCGCATCCAGGAAATCAACCTGACGATGCGGGCGAACGTGGGGGAGATCGAACGTCTGAACAAGGATTGGGAGGCAGCCGCCACGCGTCTCGCCGAACTCGAAGCCGCCGCGCTCGACACGGCCTGAGCGGGCGCCTCTTGACGGCTCACGCTGGCGCCACGGTCTTCGGCGCGCGGCCCCAACGGCACAGGAACCAATGGGTGGGCACAAACGCGAGCGCCAGCAGGGCCCCCATCCAGGCACACAGGTAGGCGGCCGGGGGCATCCATGACTGCGGTTGTGCGTCGTCAAAGCCGAAGACGTAATTGATGTTGTTCGGCGCCATGTGGCCCGCATAGGCCGCACCGGCGGGGGGCAGGAACAGGAAACAGATCACGCACAGGGTCCAACCCAGGGCGGTCCAGGCCGGCAGCGCACGCCGGTCATAACCCAGGCGACGGACCAGATACAGCAGCAGAAACGGCAGCCATCCGTGAAAGAGTGACAACCCGCGCAGGAACAGCGGGCGTTGCGCGTCGAACATATAGGCCGTCATCCCGGTGATCCGCCCCCCGAGGAGTTGGGCCACGAAATCCACGCACCACAGCATCTGTGGCAGCAGGATCCCGACGGCGGCCATCGAGACCAGCAACCGGTTCTCCCACCAGACGCCGGCCAGGGTCAGCAACAGGGCGATATCGCAGAAATAGAGGAAATTCGTCGGACCGTACTTCACCCAGTAAGCGGGGATCAACACCCCCAGGAAGGCGGTGTAGGCGAGCTTGAGCCCGAGGGGCACACGACGCACCGCTGCAGGGCCGGCGGCCGGGTCGAAGTCGGTGGCGGACATGCGTGGATCAGTCCGGACTACATTCATCTTCATGGCGCCCGTTTCTTAGCAGCGGGCCGCGCGGGTCCATGAATCGGTAATCCGCAGGGGCCGATTGATGCAGGTGATGGCCCGCATGGCGAGCCCGGCAAGTCCCGTAGCCGACGAGGTACGAGGCGGATCCCCGTAGCCGACGAGGCACGAGGCGGATCCCCGTAGCCGACGAGGTTCGAGGTGGACCCCCATGCCGGCCGGAATGATGGGTCCAGGTCCTTTTTTGTGATCTTTTGCGTTCTTTTGCGGCCACCCAGTCGGGGGCCTGCCGGGGTCCGCCTCGTACCTCGTCGGCCACGGCCTGGCAACGGCTGCGTGACATTCACCCGGGATCCGTCAATCCTGTTCTTCTTCCACATGCGCGCCCTGGCCGTTCTTCTGCCGTGTCTCTGGTTGATCTTCCAAATCCAAGGCCCCGCCGCGGCAGCGTCACCACCCCACCCCGTCCGCGTGCTGGTGTGGGATGAGCAACAGCCCCAACAACGGATGGCCTATTCGAATTTCCTCGGCCAGGAAATCGCCGCCTTCCTCCGCACCCAACCCGGCCTCGAAGTCCACACCGCCGCCCTGAACGACCCCGCCCAAGGCCTCGATCCGGCGGTGCTCGACCAGACCGACGTGCTCATCTGGTGGGGCCATGTGCGCAACAAGGAAATCACCCCGGACACCGGACGCGCCCTGGTCCGGCGCATCCAAGCCGGGCAACTGTCGCTCATCGCCCTGCACTCCGCTCACTGGTCGACCCCGTTCGTTGAGGCGATGAATGAGCGGGCCCGGCAGGACGCCCGGTTCGCCCTGCCGGAATCCGACCGGGCGACCGCGCTGTTGGTGGAGACCAACCGGTATCCCAGCCGCTACACCCCGCCGCGATCCGATGACCTCCGCACCCCGTGCACCTGGTATCGCAAGCCCGTGGAAGGCCCGGTTGAGATCACGTTGGCGTTGCCTAATTGTTGTTTCCCCGCCTACCGCCCCGACGCCATGCCCAGCCAGATGCGCGTCCTCCGCCCCGAACATCCCATCGCCCGCGGACTGCCGCCGACCTTCATCATTCCGCGCACGGAAATGTATAATGAACCCTTCCATGTCCCGCCTCCGGACGAGGTCGTCTTCGAGGAGCGCTGGGCCACAGGCGAATGGTTCCGTAGCGGAAGTGTCTGGGCCCTGGGCCGGGGTCGGGTCTTCTATTTCCGACCGGGCCACGAGCTGTACCCGGTCTTCAAGGAGGCGACCTGCCTGAAGATCCTCGATAACGCCGTGCGCTGGCTTGCCGCCGAACAGTCCCGGCGCTGAAAAGTCCCGGCGCTGAGTCAAGTCCGGGTCCGGGTCCAAGTCTGCACCCGGGTCACCAATCATTGCCGCGGCGCCCACTCCCCCGGAGCCGGAGCAGCAATTGCAGCAGCTGGAGCACCGCATTGAGCATGGAGGCCACGTAGGTCAGGGCGGCGGCGCCCAGCACCTGTTCCACCCCCGCCAATTCCGTGGGGTTCACCAATCCCAAACGGACCAATTCGCGCTTGGCCCGCGAACTGGCATCATATTCGACCGGCAGCGTGATGACCTGAAAGAAGACGACGACCGAAAACAACATCACCCCCAGGATCACGAGGGTGTGACCGAAGCCGTTCCGGGACCCGAATCCGCCGAGCAGCGCCCCGGCAATGATGATCCACCAGGAGGCCTGGCTGGCGAAACCCGTCACCCCCACCAAGGCCATTCGCAGACCGAGCGGCCCATAGGCGGCCTTGTGCTGGATCGCGTGCCCGACCTCATGCGCGGCCACGCCCATCGCCGCCAGGGAAGTGCCGTCATAAACCGATTCCGACAGGAAGACGGCCCTTTTCGAGGGATCATAATGGTCGGTCAATTCCCCCTCGACCCGGAACACCTCGTGATTGGCCATGCCATTCCGGTCGAGCAACGTCCGGGCCGTCTCGGCCCCGGTGACACCGCGCGCGCCCGCCACCCGCGAATTGACGGCGTAGGCGGACGAAAGCCGCATCTGGGCCCAAAGCGCCACCAAGGCTCCGGGGATCGTCACCCAGAAATAGGGATCGATATAAAAATAGGCGAGCATGGTTGGATTCCGTATCTGGGCACCGCACCAGGGTCGATACCCCTGAGACCAAGGGGAAGATACCCAAGGTCTGGCCGCCCGCAATCCCCGTCCGTTCGGGGATCGGAGATCGGAGATCGGAGTTCGGAGTTCGGGATTCGGGGTTCGAGCGAAGTCAGCGGTCAGCGGTCAGCGGTCAGCGGTCACCGGTCATGTGTCATTCGTCATTCGTCATTCGTCATTTGCCCCCCCCTGCCCCCGCCCGCCAAGATGGGCGCGATGGACACCGAAGAAATCTTTGACGTGGTCGATGCCGAGGATCAGGTGACGGGACAGCAGCCCCGACCCGAGGTGCATCGGCTCGGATTGCGGCACCGGGCCACCCACATACTGATCTTCAATGGGCGGGGTGAACTTTTTCTCCAACAGCGTTCCCTGGCCAAGGACATGTGGCCCGGCGTCTGGGACTCCTCCGCCTCCGGCCATGTCGATCACGGAGAAGACTACGACTGCTGCGCGCTCCGGGAACTGGGCGAGGAACTCGGCCTGCCCCCCGACGCGCGGCCGGTTCGTTGGTTCAAGCTGGCGGCCGCGCCGGCCACCGGCATGGAGTTTTGCTGGGTTTACCGACTCGATCATGAAGGCCCGTTCCACCTGCAGGAATCCGAGGTGCGGGGTGGTGGCTGGTTTTCCGCCGCCGGCATCGAGTCGTGGCTGCAACATCGCCCGGACGACTTTTCCAGTGCCTTCCGGTTGATCTGGAGCGAACTGGCCTCCCGCGGACTGCGCCCCGGGGGATCCGCTGCTTAGCCGATCACCCGGATGAACCCGTCGGCGTGCAACCGGGCCACCACCGCCAGGTCATCCTCGCGCGCGCATAATTCCACATCCGCCGCCAAGTCCGGAATCTTCAGCAACCGGCGGCCATTGCGCGCGTGTTCCGCCATTGCCCCCGTCAGATCGACCCCGGCCGCCCGGTACGCATTGCGCGCCAACCGGGCCGAATCCAACACTTCCACCCCCGCGAGGATCGGCCACAGTCGATCGACCAACGCCCCGGCCCCGAGAACGTCCTCGTAGGCGGCATCCTCATAGGTCCCGCTGCACACCACGAGCACTTCGCCGTCGGCATGCCGCGCCACCCAATTCGCGACCGCCCCGACATTTCGCAACGCCGCCGGCAACACCGCCACCGCCGCCGCACAGGCCCGCAACGCCCGGGTCCCGTTGGTCGTCGTCGCCACCACCACCCGGCCCCCGACCTGTTCGGCCGTGAATTCACGCGGCGAATTCCCCAGGTCAAACTCCACCCCACCCGTCCGATCCGCCCGGATTCTCACCCCGTCCCGTTCCCCGGCGAGCAGGACCGTCGGATCCCGCCGCCGCCACGCCAACGCCTCGGGGATGTCCGCCACCGGGACCACCGCCGCCGCCCCATTGGCCAATGCCGTCAGCAGCGTTGTCGTGGCCCGCAGGACATCGAACACCACGCACACCGCCCCGGAAAGATCCCGACCCGCCAACGCTTGGAAATCGGCCGGCGTGAACAACACTTCAATGGATTTCATGATGCCTGCCGCCGCGCACCCGGACGGACAGGCCGATCCTGCACCGTCGCGGGCGCGGTATCCACCCTGCGCTCGCCGCCCGCCGCCCAAGCCCGGCCCAGATGGGTCCGGGCATATTGGAACAGGTATTGTTGGGCATAACCGCTCCGGGACCCGAAATGGGTCGCACTGAACCGTTGCAACCGGGCCGGCGTCACGCGTCGGGCGCGCGGAAAATAAAATCGCTGCAACGCCTTCGCGATCCAGACATCGACCGGGAAGGCCCCGGGAAATCCGTAGGCGAAGAGCAGCACGCAATCGGCCACCTTCCGACCCACGCCCGGCAACGCCAGCAGGGCTTCCCTCGCCGCCGTCTCACTTTGGGTCCGCAATCCCGCCAGGTCGATCGCGCCCGCCGCCACCGCCCGCGCGGTGCCGAGCAGGTAGGGCGCTCGGAAACCCAGTTTGCATTCTCGCAAGGCACCCTCCCCGGCCGACGCCAACCGTTCGGCCGCCGGGAAAGCCCACGCCGGCGGATGCCCGGGCGGCACCTTCACCGGTTCCCCAAAGCGTTCCGCCAGCAACCGGACCATCCCCTGGATCTGCACGACCTGTTTCGACGATGAACAGATGAAGCTGGCCAGGCATTCCCACGGATCCTGTCGCAGCAATCGCAATCCCCGGCAGGCCGCCATCGCTGCCCGCATCGGTTCGTCGTCCGGGAAAGTCGCCAACACCGCCGCCAGGTCCTCGTCCAAGGCGAGGTGATGATCCAGCCATCCCCAGTCGGACCCCTCATGGGTGGTGACGATCCGCCACTGTCGTCCACCGTCCTCGATCCGCACCCACCGTCCCGAAACAACCCCTTCCCAAGCCTCGTCCACCCGGTGCCAACGGAAGGCCTGGCCGCCCCCCAACGTGGCCGACAGGTCATAATCCCGGATCGGCACTTCGCGTACGGACGTCCCCCGTCCGGCCGGGTTCAGCGCAGGTTGCGACACGCGTATAATTGGTATTCGTGGAACAGCCGGCCCCGGTAGTGGACCTCCAACGGGCCGAGTGGCTCGACGCTTTCGAACTCCTTATACAGGCGCGGGGGCAGGGCCTTGGCCGGATCGTCCGGAGTTTCGCGCACGAACAGCGCGGTCTCCCCCCTGCGCCCGGAATAGCCCGGCCAGAAGGCGAACTGGCTCTTCGGGACGTCCGTGGTCAATTCATACACCAAGGGCGCCAGCACCGCTCCGGGATGGGCCTCCGGCAGGTAGAAACTGATCAGTCCCGCACGTCCGTAATGGTCCGCGACTATAAAAACCGGCCGTCCTTCGGCGAGCAACTTCTCGCGCGCCTTCCCGACCCCGAGCGCGAATTCCCGCAGCCCGCGCAGGCGCTTCAAGGGCTCGTATTGTTCCGGCAGGGGCCATCCCACGAGTTTCTCGACCAGGTTGGTGTCGTGCAACAACGCGACGAACGGCAATCCGACGGCCAGGCCCGTGGCCACCCACGGGGCGACCGCGACCCGGGCCTCCCGCACCCGACGGTGCCAGTATAAGGTGGCCAACAGCGCCACGGGGATGATCCCGCCGGCCACCCAGTTGGGCTGGACGCGTGACCGGAAGCTATAGGCGAAATAGAACAGCAGGATCGGCGCCCCCAACGCCCAGAGATAACGTTCCAACACCGGGGCCGGACGCCGCCACACCATCCATCCCGCCACCACCGCCAACCCCACCAGGACGGGGTTGAGCAACAGGGGCACGACCAGCAGGAAATCCTGCACATACCGTAGCGTGAACCGATACGGCTCGGAGAGTCCGCCGCGCTCACTGAGGTGCCGCAGGGTGATCCAACCATGTTGCGAGTTCCACACCAGGACCGGGACAGTCGACAACGCGAGCAGGCCGAGCGCCAGCCAGGGTCCCGGACGCCGCAACTGGCGCCATCCCCCCGGAATCACCGCCAATGCGAGCAGCATCGTCGCCACCTGGAACGGTGCGAAATACTTGCTGAGGAATCCCCCCGCCCAAGCCACGCCCACCCAAAGCCACCAACCGGTGGAATCCTCCGTCACGGCGCGCCAACCCGCGAGCATGCCCACGGTGCAGAAGAAAACGGTCAGCGGGTCGATGGTCATCAGCACCGAACCCGCGGCCAGCAACGGCACGGCGTTCAGGATCACCAGGAAGAGGAAACCGGTCCGGGCATCCGTCTGACGGGCCACAAAACGGAGCAGCATTCCGCCCATGGCCGCCGCCAGCAGCGGCGGCAGCAACCGCACCCCCAGTTCCCGGTCGCCGGCGATGTGTGTTCCCAACCACTGCGCATAGGCGATCAACGGAGGTTTGCTATAATAGGAGAGATCAAGGTGTTTGGACCACAGCCACTGATAAGCCTCGTCCTCGCTCAGTTCGATCACCCGTCGCCAGATATAGAACCAACGTCCGGCCAGCAGCGCCCCGATCAAGACCCAGCCCAGCCGCAGCCAGTGCGACGCCGTGTCACCCACCTCGGCGGTCCCTTCCGTCCGGATCCCTTCCTCCGGCGAGAGCAGCAGCGGAAGGCGTCTCCACCAGATCGGGAACAACCGCCCGCCGAGAATCCGCCATAGTCCGTCCAGCATGCGCGGCACCAGCGCCCCGTAAGTGACCCCCACGGCCCAACCGGCCAGCACATCGGTCGGATAATGCACCCCGAGGTACATCCGGGAAACGCCCACGCCCAGCCCGACCGCCGCCATCGGGACCCAGCGGCGTCGATAATATAAGAAGGTGACGACCGTCACCGCGCCCCAGATCGCCGCGTGTCCCGACGGCATCGAATAAGACATCCCGCGGCCCGCCAGGAGCCGTGTTTCCGGGTGATCGGTGAACGGGCGCGGCCGTTGGATCACCTTCTTGAGATTGCCCACGATCAGCGGGTCGCCGATCAGCAGCGTGACGGCCATCACGACCGAGAAGATCCGTCCCCGGCGTCCACCCCACAGCCACAGGGACAAAACCAACGCCGCCACCACCGGCCACAGCAACCGGTTCCCGCTCAGGAAAGCCATCACCGGGTCGAGCCACGGGGCCGCGAGATCCTGGTTGAAAAACCGGAATCCGGCCA
This sequence comes from Verrucomicrobiota bacterium, assembly GCA_025360495.1. Classification (GTDB taxonomy): domain Bacteria; phylum Verrucomicrobiota; class Verrucomicrobiia; order Limisphaerales; family UBA9464; genus UBA6176. Next base: position 43,446 of record JANYCC010000163.1, read on the forward strand.
TGTCGCAGCGCTGCAGCCAACTCATGCGACGAGCCTACCGGGAAAGCCGCCCGGGACCAGCACTGCGAGTTCACGGGCCTCCTCTCCCCCACCCTCTCCTCCTTCGTTCCTCAGGAAGAGAGGGAGACCGAGCCGGATCCGAAGCGCATTCCCATGCGCTGCCACGGTCCCCCTCGCCCCGCGAGGAACGAGCGGGGAGAGGGTTGGGGAGAGGGGAATCAATAGGTGCCGCCAGTTGCGTCCGACCCGTGGTTTCCCGTCCCGTCCAACAACTGACGTGCCCCTTCGGCCATCAGGTTCAGCTCGGTGCCGGTCTGAAAGAACTGGAAACCCTGCGCCAACCCGCGCCGGATGCCCGCCGACCCGCTCACATAACGGCCGGCCACCTTGCCATGCCGCTGCGCCGCCGCGACCACTTTCCCCATCGCGTCGTCCACCCTCGGATGCTCCATGTCGCCGCGCAGGCCCATCGAAAATGAAAGATCACTCGGGCCCACAAACAGGACATCCAGTCCCGGCGTCGCGGCGATCTCCTCGATCCGCTCGACCGCCCCCACCTCCTCGATCACCGCGATCACCATCACGTTGCGGTCCGCAAAATCGGTGTACCCCTCCGGACTGGGCCACCGGAACGTCGCCAGTCCCGCACCGGAGCCCCGGCGTCCCGCGGGCGGATATTTGCAGGCGGCGACCGCCTGCCGGGCCAGTTCCGGCGTGCTGGTGAAGGGGAAAATCACGCCCAACACCCCGGCATCGAGCACCCGTTTCGCCATCCACAATTCATTCACCGGAACCCGGGCGAACGGCATCGCCTTCAATCCCCGCGTCGCCAGGACGATGTTCCTCACCGTCTCCAGGCTGAGCGGCGAATGTTCCATTTCCAGCCAGAGGAAATCAAAGCCCAGGCCCGCCGCCTGCGCCGCCACCTCGACCCCGTTGGTCGTGATCGTGACCCCCACCACCGGGTGCCCGGCACGCAACCGGGCCCGGACCGGGTTCTCCCACGGCGGGGTGGATTCTGGATCTTCAGGCATGGTCTGGAAATCAGTTCGGCGAACGGTTCATTTCCTCATCAGCCAGATTTCCGAAACCTGACAGCCGCGTCCGTTCCCGCCCAACCCCGGTTCGCGACTCCAACTCAACTCCAATCCGCCGCCGGCCGTCGCCTCCGGCGGCACGTCGAATTCGACCGGACGATACGGCCATTCTTTCTTCAGCAGCGGATGGATCTCATACTTTCCGTTCGCGACCAATCGGATGGGTCGCTTGGGGCTGTCGCCCACATAGAGAACCCGCACCTTATACCGCGCCTGGGGATCCAGTCCCGCATAACGCACCCGTAACGGTTGGTCGACCAGCGATTCCGCATGGTCCAGCCACGACCGCCGCATCGCCGCCTCGGGCTTCTCGTCCGGCTCATCGACCACGTCTCCCTCCTCGAAGCCGACCTTCGATGAAACCAGGCTGGCCGGGTCCTGCTCAAACGGCAGTCCCCGCACGAGATGCGGCTGCCGCGCGACATTTCCCAGGTCGTCATAGAATCCGCCCGGCCCGGGGTTGGTCCAATTCACGATGCGATCGATGGCCTTGAGCCGCTCCGCCTCCGTCGGATTCCGCCGGGCCGATTCGAATTGTTCGCGCAGCCAACGGCGGTTGTTCAGGGGATAATCAATCGTGTCCAGGCTCGCCCCACGGTCCACGCCGATCGCCTGATAGCGCGGCACACTCAACTGCATCCGGATGCTCTGGAACAGCGCCTCTCCCAATTCGAACACCCGCGCCCTGAGGTCCGGCGCCACCGGTGCGCCCAACGCCCGGTCCAGGATCGTCTCCGCCTCGTTCAATGCCACCCGCGACCCCAACCGCTCCGCCTCGCGCAACCGTTCCATCGCCCGTTCCTCCAGATCGGCCTCATGGATCAACCGGCTCCGGATATAGGCGTCATAATAGGCGCGGAACAACCCCTGTTGAAACCGCCAGTTCGTCCGGTCCCGCGGGGCGGCGGTGCGCTCCATCTCCCGGAATTGCTGGAGCGTGGTGGCCACCCCCTCGTTGGCCATCAACGGCCCCCGCCAGTTGCGCTCCAAGGCCAGCAATCCCTGCGCAAAACTGTCGGTGTAACGATCCCCGATGAAATACCGGCTGTAATCGCGCAGGATCTCGGTGACCGGTGCGTCCGGATTCCAGCCCAGCGCGCTCCAAACCGCCTTGTTCACATCATCGTTGCATCCCTCGGAATAAGTCAGGAACCCGACCGTATAAGGCTGCAACAGGCGGAATATCGCCGCCTCATCCAGGGGACGCGGATTGATGCATTCGCGGCCCTCGGTGATCGCGAACGCCGTGTCCCAGTCCGGCACCGGATACTGGCATTGCCGCGTGTGGGTGATGTCCGGGTAATGCCGGATGGGATATTGTTTGGGGATCGCCGCCCGCAGTTCCGGCAGGCTGATCCGGACCTGGGGACCGAACACCACGCCGCTCAGCCAGGCCGGTTGATCCTTCGCCAGGATTCCCAGGAATTCGTCCAGCCATTCCCGGTTGAAACTCTGTGGCGAAACCCACATCTGCGCCTTCGGATGCGTGCGGTGCAAGGACCCGGCCTGTTTCTCCAACAGCGCCATCAGATGCTTCGGGGGCGTGTGTCCCGGATCCCCGCCGGGGACATAAACCGCGTCGATGCGGGGCAGGCGTCGGAAGACCTCGTCCCATTCCTTCAGGGCGGACGCGACCGTCTTGGGATCGGAATAATCCGGGTCCATCGCCGGATACCAGATCCAGACGTCCAACCCATAATCATCGGCCAGCTTCGACATGCCCGTCATCATCTGCAGCGGCGGCAGCGGGAAATGCGGGCTGTCCGCGTCGTCATCCGAGCGTGGCGGGATCAGTTCCACGGCATTCGCCCCGAACACGATCAGGTCGCGGTAATATTGCTCCCAGGTCGCCAGGTCCCACGCATCATAAGAGTGGGTCTTGGGACGGTACCCGAGTTGGTGCCCCCGCAGTGCGTACTGGGGCGCGGTCGTGAGGTTGAAGTCATCGGGCACCGCAATGATCCCCGGGGCCAACCGCAATTGGCGCAGCAGATTCCCGACCCCGAACAACACTCCGCGAGCATCGTTGCCCACGATATAAACCGCAGGCGCGCCCGCCGCCGGCCGCACCCGGATCCGGAATCCCTCCGGGGCACCCGCCGGCGGGTCCGACAGGATCCCGTCCGGTGCGGGCTCCGATCCCGTCAATGCTTTCAGGGCCGAAGCCTGTCCCACGGCGATGACTGGTTTCCCGTCGGTGGGCCAGGTGGGCACCACTTCCCAGCGGATATGCGACCGCTTCTCCACCTCTTCCACCAGCATCGTGACGGCCTTCTGTTCCGGTCGGGACAGATTTGCCGGTGCCACCACGACGCCCCCGGTCAGGTCCAAGGCCAGCGCCCGGACTTCAGCGAGACCCGCCAGTAGCAGGACCCCGGACATCGCCGCGATCATCGCCCGGAACCGGACCCTTGGCCGTGGGGACGCAGCAAACGAATGAGTATGCCGGGGGAAATCCATTTGCGATGGAGGTTGGCAATTTGCGGACGAGGAATCACCAACGAACTCCACAACGAACTCCCAACTCCCCGGCCCCAGTCATCCCCGGTCTTCGATCGCCCGGCGCACCCGGTCGGACACCCAACCTTCCGCGTTGATGAAAGAGGCATGGATCGGCAGGCGGGCGCGAAGTTCCAAACCGTGCCCGGCACAGGCTTCGGAATAGGGATCCGGCACGGTCCAAACCTGGGTGGGATCGGCGCATTCCAGGACCTCACCCAAACTCCCGAGGTCATCGATCAACGGCAAGAGGGCGCTCCAATGCGGATTGAGATTCGGATCGATCTGGAGGGCCACGCCTGGCGAAGCCCGCCGCCAGTGGGCGATCAGGTCCTCATACTCCTCCAGGCTGGGGGCGTGGGGTGCCACCCGCAGGGTCGAACCAGGGTTGGGCGCGAAGTTCTGCAGCATGACCGCCTGCAGATGTCCGTGCCGGGCGTGCAATCCGGCCAAGGCGTCCAGGGAACGTAATCGCGATTCCTGGCTCTCGCCCAACCCGATCAGGATCCCGGTCGTGAACGGAACCCGGGCGGCACCGGCCGCCGCGATGGCCGCCAGGCGTCCCGCCGCGGTCTTCTCCGGGGCCACGGTGCGATTGAACGAGTCGTCCCCATTCTCCAGCATCAACGTCATCGCGGCATTGACGGGCCGGAGTCGGTCGAACTGGGCGCGGGTCAGGGCGCCCAGGTTGCTGTGGGGAAGAAAACCCCGTTCCAGTGCGCGTTCACAGGCCCAGCGGGCATAGGCGATGAAATCCGGGAACCCGCGACGGCGCAGTTCGGAACGCAAATGAGGCAGGGTGTCGGATGCCTCACCGGCCAGGAACTGGATCTCCGACACACCCTGCGCCTGGGCGAGATCGAGCAAGCGATGGAACTCGGCGTCAGCGATCAATCCCTGGTGATCCGTGCGAAAACCGCAATAAGTGCAGTGCCAGGGACAGTCCGGGGTGAGCGCCACGGTGAACGAGGGCGAATAGGTGACCGTGCGGGGCATGAACGGACAAGCTACCGGCGCCCCGACCCCCGCGGCAATCCGAACCGAACAGGACCGGGCGCGGATTCTGGCACTGCCCCCATGGACGCCAAGCGCCATCGGGTGCCCGTTCGGCTTCCACACGTTCGGAGCACTTCGGAAGAAAACCTCTTCGGACCCCTGGCACCCTTTGTTGTTCCAAACTCACGCGCCCCCGATCCGGACCCGGACCAGTGCCGCTCCGAAACCGGACCAACACCGCGTTCATAAGCCTCTTTTCCGGCCTGTTTCCCGTCACTTTCACCGGAATTGTCCGCTGGCATCCCCGATGCTTGGGCAGGCATCGCGTCCCACACGGTGTGGGTCGCAAAGAGAAACACACCATGACACTTATCAAAACAAACAGCGTCTCCCTGCGGTCGGTCCTGATGACCCTGCTGGTCACCTTCACGCTCAGCCTTTTTTCCGGCCTGTCCCTGGCGTCCGGGGGCAGTGGCTCGGGGGGCGGCGGCGGCGGCACCGCCAACGTGGACACCATCAAGGTCAGCAAATGTTATTATGACGCCCCCACCGGACAGATGCTCATCAAGGCGGCCAGCTCGGATCCGACCGCCCGTCTTTATGCCTATCGCCCGGACGGAACCTATCAGGGCGAGGTGCAGAACGGCGGCGGCAGCCGGTACGGCGGCACGGTGATGGGCTGGATCCCGTACGATCCCGGCACCATGACGATCAAGAGCAGCTCCGGCGGCACCGTCACCGTGCCGACGACCCCGTTCCAGATCTGAACGTCGATCCAACCCCGGACACGATATGAAGACGTCCTGCATGGCCCTGGCTGCCGCCGTTTTCACGCTGTCGGGAGCGGCTCAGACTTATATCATCACGGATCTCGGCACGCTCGGGACCAACGCCAGTTTCGCCACGGGCGTCAACAACTCCGGCCAGGTGTCCGGGTACTCGGTGGACGGCGCGAACGCGGCCCGGGCGTGGCGCCATTCACCGGGTTCCGGTTTGACGGATCTGGGCTCGTTCGGCGGCACGGATACGCGGGCATCAGCCATCAACAACGCCGGACAGGTCACCGGGTATTCGACGGATCAAAACGGCGTGGCCCACGGGTTCGTCCTCAACAACGGCGCGCTGAAAGACATCGGGGGTTTCGGTGGTGGCGCCGATGTCTTTCCGCAATCGATCAACACTCCGGGTCAGGTCGCCGGGTACTCCCAGGTCAGCAATGCGGACCGGCCTTTCCTGTTCACTGAAACCCGGGGCTTCACCGATCTCGGCACGATCGCGAGCACCCCGCCTCCCGCGATGGCCGCGGCC
>JANYCC010000181.1 GCA_025360495.1 Verrucomicrobiota bacterium
GCCGCCGCCAACCGCCGCACCGCCCAGTCCCCTTCGGTGGCATACGTCACCTGCGCCCGCACGGTCCCGGTCAGGTCCTGCACCTCGACCGTGTCGCCGCTGTCGCTGAGGGAACCGGTCCAACCGCCGATGAAATTCGCCACGCCGGGATGCCGTGCGGCGAACGTCGCCTGGTCGGCCGCCACGACCAGGTAGCCATGGGCGGCGATCACCGTGTTGGTGGGGACGGTGAAATGGACGCCTTTGGTCACCTGCCAACCGGACAGATCGACCGGGGCGGGGTCCGGGTTGTGCAACTCAAACCACTCCTCCAAAAGATTGGTGCCCGGGGGATGGTACATCAATTCGGAGATGACCAGGGGGGCTGCGGAGGCGGAAGCGAAAGTGGCGGCGGTCCAGAGCAAGGCAAACCAAGCGGCGATCCACCGCCCACGACGACATGACATGGTGAACTCCTTAGCAAACCACGCGCCGGATTCCGGAGACCGGGCGGCATGCCCGAAATCACCGCACCCGATTGCGTGATACGAACCGGAGCGTAATGCGGAACGCGGGTCTTGGCGAGGGGACGGATCGGGCCTGACGGATCCGGCCCAACGGAATCTCACGCAGCGGTCGGCCGTTCGAGTTCCAGCAGCCAGTGCTTGCGCCACACGCCGCCGCCATAGCCACCCAATGCGCCGCCGGTGTTCACCACCCGATGGCACGGGATCACGATCGCGATCCGGTTGTTCCCGTTCGCCAATCCCACCGCACGCTGCGCCTTGGGCCGACCCACACTGGCCGCCAACGCCGCATAGGAACGGGTTTCGCCATAGGGGATCTTGCACAACGCGTCCCAAACAAGGGTTTGAAATCCGGTCCCCGGCGCGACCAACGGCACGGTGAAATCCCTTCGGGTTCCCGCGAAATACTCGCCGAGTTCGGACTCCAACCGGTCCAGGTGCGGATGATTGCCCGGCAGCACCGGCAGACCGAGCCAGCGTTGCAACGCCTGACGCTGCGCCTCGAGCCGCGCCGGATCGTGAAACTCCACCAGGCAGATCCCGGCGGAGGTCGCAGCCAGCCGCAAGGGTCCCAACGGGCTGGCCACCACCCGGGTCACGATCGCCCCGCCCTGACGTCTGCTGCCGGGGGGTCCGCCGAACTCCCGTCCATAGGCCTCGCGAAAGCCACTGTGGGAATCCCAGCCGGTGCCAAGGGCCACGTCATCGAGGACGACGCCGGCCTGGAGTTTTTCCTGGGCGGATTGGAGCCGGCGGGACCGGGCGTACTCGCTGAAAGTGAGCCCGTGATGACGCAGAAACCAACGGCGGGCCCGTGTCGGATCGATCCCGAGTTCCTCCAGATCGGTCTGGGTCACCCGGGCGGCCGGCTCGCGTTCGATACGTTCGAGCAGGGGTGCGACCCATGCGGGCGGGAGGCCGATGGCTCCGGTGGGATCGCAGCGGCGGCAGGCGCGATACCCCGCGGTCACGGCCTGGGCGGGTGTGGCGAAAAACTCCAAGTGTTCCGGGCGCGGTTTGCGGGCCGGGCAGGAGGGACGACAGAAGATGCCGGTCGTGGTGATTCCCGCATAGAAAACCCCGTCATATTGGGCGTCCCCGGCGAGGAACGCGCGGGTCAGGTCGGCTGGCGGCGGCAGCAGGTTCATGCTCGCACGTTACGGGGCCCGCGGACCCCGCCGCCACCGGAAAGGTGACTTCGAATCCGGGAAAGGCGGATGACCAATGACCAATGACCAATGGTCATTCGTCCTTCAGGTGTTTCAGGGTCTCATCCAACATTTGCTTCGCATCCCCGAAGAGCATCCGGTTGTTGTCCCGATAGAACAACGGGTTGTCGACGCCCGCATAACCCGAGGCCATCGAGCGTTTCATCACGATCGAGACCCTGGCCTTCCAGACTTCCAGCACCGGCATGCCGGCGATCGGACTGTCCGGATCCTCCTCGGCGCCGGGATTCACAATGTCATTGGCCCCAATGACGACCGACACGTCGGTCTCGGGGAAGTCGGCGTTGATCTCGTCCATTTCAAAAACGATGTCATAGGGCACGCGGGCCTCGGCCAGGAGCACGTTCATATGGCCGGGCATGCGGCCGGCGACGGGATGGATGGCGAAGCGGACCTTCACGCCCCGGCCCCGCAGAAACTGGGTGATTTCCGACACCGTGTGCTGGGCCTGCGCCACGGCCATGCCATACCCCGGGACAAAGACCACCCGACTGGCCTGCCGCAGAAGTTCGGCCGTCTCCTTCGGAAGGATCGGCTGGACCTCACCCGCCGGGGTCGCACCCACCGCGGGGGTGACGCCGGTGCCGGTGCCGAATCCGCCGGCGATGACCGCCAGGAAATGGCGGTTCATGGCCCGGCACATGATATAGGAAAGGATGGCCCCGGACGAACCCACGAGCGCCCCGGTCACAATCAGGAGATCGTTGTCCAACATGAAGCCGGTGGCGGCCGCCGCCCAACCGGAATAGCTGTTGAGCATGGAGACGACGACCGGCATGTCGGCGCCCCCGATGGCCATGACCAGATGGACGCCCAGGGTCAGCGCGAGGCCGGTCATCAGGACCAAGGGCAACAGACCGCCGCCGCTCCCGGAGCCGAGGAACCATCGGCCGAGGACGACGACCGAGACAAGGATGGCCAGGTTTAGAAAGTGACGGGCCGGCAGCAGCAGGGGTTTGCCGCTGATTTTTCCCGACAGCTTTCCAAAGGCGATGACCGAGCCCGAACAGGTGATCGCGCCGACCAGGATCCCCACGTAGATCTCCACCTCGTGAAACGTCCGGTCGACCCCCACCAAGCCCGGGGCCGGGTCGATATAATTGGCATAGCCGACCAGCACGGCGGCCAGGCCCACGAGACTGTGCATCAGGGCGACCAGTTCCGGCATCTCGGTCATGCGGACCCGGTTGGCCGCGAAGACACCGATCCCACCCCCCACGATCACGGCGAGGGTGATGGGCAGGTAGTTGGTGACGCGGGGACCGCAGACGGTCGCCAGGATGGCGAGCGACATGCCCAGGATCCCGAGGAGATTGCCGCGCCGCGCCGTCTCGGGGTTGGAGAGTCCGCCGAGGCTCAGGACAAAGAGCATCGTCGCGGCGATATAGGCCACCGTGACCACGCCCTCAGGCATCGTGGGGATTTCCCTTCATTTGCGGAACATTCCGAGCATGCGGCGGGTGACCCAGAAGCCACCCGCCATGTTGACCGAGGTGAGGACGATGGCGATGCCCGCGAGGATCGGGACGGGGTGACCGGGGGACGACATCTGGACCAGCGCGCCGATGGTGATGATGCTGGAGATGACATTGGTGACGCTCATCAGGGGCGTATGCAGGGCCGGGGTGACATTCCAGATCACCATGTACCCCACGAAGCAGGCCAGCACGAACACGGTGAAATGGGAGAGGAAGGCTGGCGGAGCCTTGGCGCCGACCCAAAGGAACATCAGGCACGCCGCGCCGAGCAGGATCACCGACGCGAACCGGGCCATCCTCCCGGGACCTTTCGGTTTCTCCGCCTTCGGCACGGCCACCGGTGCGGCGGCCGTGGCGCCGTTCTTCCGCATCCGTGAGACCGCGATCGGGGGCGGGGGCCAGGTGATGACGCCGTCCTTGACCACGGTCGTGCCGCGGATCATCTCATCCTCCATGGAGACATGGAGGATCCCGTCTTTGGCCGGACAAAGTTCCTCCATCAACCGGAGCAGGTTGGTGGCATAAAGGGTCGAGGCCTGCCGGGACAAACGGCTGGGGAGGTCCGTATAACCAATGATGGTCACCCCGTATCGCACGACGACCTGCCCGGGCACGGTGAGTTCGCAATTGCCGCCCTGCTCCGCCGCCAGGTCGACGATGACGCTGCCCGGCCGCATGGATTCCACCATGCCGGCGGTGATGAGCTTGGGGGCCGGTTGACCCGGAAGCAGCGCGGTCGTGATGACGATGTCGACGTCCATGGACTGGCGGGCGTAGAGGTCGTGCTGGGCCTTCCGGTAGGCCTCGCTCATCACCTTGCCATGGCCACCGGCGGTCGCACCGTCCTCATGGTGGTCCACCTCCACGAATTCGCCGCCGAGGGATTTCACCTGGTCGCGGACCTCCGGACGGGTGTCGGATGCCCGGACGATCGCCCCGAGTCCGCGGGCCGTCCCGATCGCGGCCAGTCCGGCGACGCCCACCCCGATGACGAACACCTTGGCCGGAGGCACCTTGCCCGCGGCGGTCACCTGCCCGGTGAAGAAGCGGCCGAATTGGTTCGCGGCCTCGATCACCGCGCGATAACCCGCGATGTTCGACATGGAACTGAGCGCATCGAGTTTCTGGGCCCGGGAGATCCGGGGGACGCTGTCCATGGCGAAAACGGTGGCCCGGCGGGAGGCCAGTCGCTGGAGCAACCCGGGATTCTGGGCCGGCCAAAGGAAGCTGACGAGGGTGGCGCCTTCGCGGAGGGATTCGACCTCATCGATGGCCAGTTCCGGATGAACCTGCGGGGCGCGGACCTTGAGGATGATATCGGAGGCCGCCCAGAGGTCCTCGCGGCCCAAGACTTCGGCACCGGCCTCGCGATAGGCGTCGTCGGGGCAATTGGCGCCCTCGCCCGCCCCCGACTCCACGGCCACGGTGAAGCCCAGGCGAATGAGTTTTTCGACGACCTCCGGGACGGTCGCCACCCGTTTCTCGCCCGCCTGGATTTCTTTCGGAACGCCAATTCTCATGACGATCGCCCGGAACCGGAACGTACGTGTCGCGCAACCGGTGCCTGGCGAAGTCCAAGCCTAAAGGCGCGGCGACTTCGCAACGATGACTTCAAATTCGGGGGCATTGAAAGCGCGCAGTGTGGTCACCTGCACGTTTCCCAGGGCGGCCAACCCCACCATCACCGAGGCGACCGCGGCGTCATCCGATGCCTCGAAGACAATCACGCCGTCGTAGGCGCCCAGCGTCCAGAGGGTTTGGGTGACCTTGACCCCGGCCTTCTTGGCGGCGGCTTGGAAGGCGGCGGCCCGGTGGGTGGACTCGTGGATGTTCTGGAGTCCCTGGGGGGTGAATTTCAGCAGCGTGAGGTAGGAGGCCATGGGGAGGTCTTTCGAATGAATGGTTAGCGTTTTCTGCAGCAGAACGTTTCCATCAGATCTTGGCTGTCCGTCCCTTGCCCGAAGCAAACCCACCCTTGGCCGGGACATCGACCCCGATCCCCGCCCGGACCCCGGCTACCAGACGGCGAAACACCCTCCGCTGCCCCAGAGCCGCGAACCCCGGTAACTTTGCATCTGCCCGATGGACTTCCAGTTCACCGACCCGTCCAGATGGCCGATGTTGCCGCCTTTGCCGCCGATATCCCGACTCGGGGTTCCCGCCGCCGGGGCGTTGTCGGAATCGCCGTCGAGCAGGATCGGGCCGGTGTTGCCATGCGCGGCGAAACTCTTTCCATATCCGGGGGACCAGTCATTCAGGTCCGTCACCAGGGGCAGGGTGCCGTCCTCGGTGATGCGCTGGGGGGAGACCCAACCCTTGAATTCACGGAACGCGGGCCACGGTGTGTCCAGATGTCCGCCCAGATAATTATATCCGATCACATAGCCATAATCGGGATAATACCATCCGCCCGACCCGTCGAACGGCTTCCGCAATCCGGGACATTCCAGGAACTTCGCGCCACCCGCGGAGGCGATGAGGTTGGATCGTGTCAGCGTCGGCAGGACCGGGATGTGGGAATCCTCGGGATTGGAATTCTCCGATTTGCCGGTGGGGACCCGGTCCTGGTTGTCGGCCCCGTAAAGGTGCACCGACAGGACGAATTGCCGGACATTGGACATGCACCGTGCCCGCCGCGCCCGCTCCCGGGACGACGCCAGGGCGGGCAGCAGCAGCGACGCCAGGAGCGCAATGATGGCGATGACCACCAGCAACTCGATCAGCGTGAACCCGCGGGGATGGGCGCAACGCGGTTTCATGGCCGGCGCGCGTGGTAGAAGCCGGCCCTTCCCTCCGGGTCCAACGTCCCGATGGCTTCGCCCAGCGTGTTGGTCAGGTGGCCTTCGACCTGCCATGCCCGCAGGTCCTCCGAACGCAACAGCTCGTAGGTTCCCGGCGGCCCGTGCAGAACGAGCCGCGTGGGGCCGCCGGGTCCCCCGTCCAGGGCCAGCGAGGCCCGGACCGGGTACACGTCCACGGTCACGCCCCCGTCCCGCAGCGTTTGCACTGTCTCGGCCAATGGGTTCGTCGCGAGCACATCGGGCAGGATCAGCGTCGCGAGCGGATTCATCCTCAATTGCAACAGGACCAGGTTCGTCAGCGTCTCGGGGATGGTTACCTCCGCGAGCCGATTGATGCCGAGATCCAGCACCCGCAGCCGGGTCAATCCGCTGATTTCCGGCAACCGGGCCAGTCGGTTGTCGTCGAGGTAAAGCGAAACCAGATTCGTCACGTCGGGCGCAAACTGCACGTCGGTGAGCCGGTTCTCGCCGAGGTTGAGCCAATTGAGTTTCGGGATCCCTTCCGGGAACTCAAAGGTGACGCCCGCATTGGAGGCCAGGTCGAGGCTCTCCAGGTTCGGCGTGAGGGCCAGGAAGGCCAGGTTCGTGATCCGGTTGGCGGTGAAACTGAGCGAAATCAGTTTGGGCAGCGGTCCCGGAGGGGCGAATCCGGTCAATCCGTTGTCATCAAGGATCAGGGTGCCGAGCCGGGGCAGGCGCGGTAGGAAAGCAAGGTCTGAGATGCGGTTGAAACCAAGGTCGAGCAACCCCAGTTGCGGAAGATCGGCGGGGGGATTGAACGTCGCGAGATCATTGGACGGCAGTTCCAACCACTCGAGGCCGGACAACTGACCGAGGAAGGACAGGTCGGACAGCAGGTTCTCGCCCATTTCCAACCGGGTCAGGTTGGGCAACGGCTCAGGGATCACGAAGCTCGTCAGCCCATTACCCCCGAGCTTGAGCAACGCCAGGTTCGTCAATCCGACGGGGAGTGTGAGGTCCGACAATTCATTGAAACCGAGATCCAATTCCTCCAGGAAACCCGCCCCGACAAAACCTTCGAGGGTCGTGATGCCCCGGCGTGGGGCTTCCAATAAGACCAACCGTTGGAGATCGGCCACCGTCAGGAGTCCGTCGGGTTGACCGAGCGTTTCGCGGACGGCCGCCTCGAGATTGGGATCGACGATGGAGACCGGTTGGGCCCGGGCCGGAATCCCGATCAACCCCATCACCCACGCCAGCAGAAGCCCCCATGGAATCCGACCGACAGCCAACGGGCCACCGCCGGATTTCGGCGAAGGGCGGTGCCGGAGGGACGGAACCATGCGCAAAATTATCATCGAATGAGCCGACCTTCAAGAAATCGTCCGGAGACGTATGGGGACGGGGTTCTCCAATCCGCAATTGACGCTCCCAAATGCCCTCTCCAGCGTCAGGGCGATTCAGCCACCGGAAGGGACCTCCCCCCGTTGGCCTTGGAGGTTCACCCATCCAGCCGCGATAGCACCCCCCTGACACCGATATGACATTGTCCAAAGATGAAATGGTCCAAAGCGTCAAAGACCAACTGGAGCTCTGGCGCAATGATCCCGGCAAATTCGGCTACAACACCGGCCCCAAGGGCAAGGCGAACGGCCCGGTCAACTACGCTGAATCCGATGACATCAAGGCGGAGGATTTCAAAGCCGCCTGCGCGATATTGAACGACTACGTGAAGGAGAAATTTCCCGGATATCTTGGGCGGCTGGCGAAATCCATGTCCGGAACCGAACAGAACCAGAACATCTGGAGTTTTCTCTGCGAGCCCGTCGGTGACGTCAACAAACGGAAACTCAATTACCACATCAAGGTGGATGGGAAGGTCTGAACTCCGTCCCGACTCATCTCCGCAGTACCCCATCTCCGCCTTGGACGATCCCCCCACGCCGGGATAAGGTGACGGCGTGATCCGCGCACCCCGTTTTTCCTGGCCCGTCCTGGCGCTCTGGTGCCTCACCAGGGTCGCGTTCGGGTCGGGACCTGAATCGGGCGTGTCGGAGGTGTCGTTTCGACGCGACGTGGTTCAGGTGCTGAGCAAGGCCGGTTGCAATGCCGGTGCCTGTCACGGCAACGCCAACGGCAAAGGCGGATTCAAGCTCTCGCTCCGGGCCGAGGATCCCGCCGCCGATCATCGGGCCCTGGCGCAAGGGGAGGCCGGGCGCCGCCTCAACCTGTTCCAACCGGATCTCAGCCTGCTCCTGCTCAAGGCCACCGGAACGCTCGCCCATGAAGGGGGCCGACGGTTTCCCACCAATTCCTGGGAATTCACCACCCTTCACGACTGGATCGCGGCCAGCGCCCCCGATGACGGCACCCACGCACCCGCACTCGCCAGCCTCGAAGTGACCCCGGCCTCCACGGTTCAGATCGAACCTTCCGTGGATGTCCAGGTCCGCGCCACCGCCGTTTTCACCGATGGCACACGCCGCGACATCACCCGCGAGGCCGTGTACGAACCGACCGTCTTGAACGTGAAAGTCACCCCCGAGGGCCGCATCGAACGCGTGCAACCGGGCGAAGCCGTCGTGCTGGTCCGGTATCTCTCGCGACAGGAACCGGTGCGGGTGGCCTTCGTGCCGGCCCGGCCTGGGTACGCGTGGTCGGGACCCGATCCGGCCGGCTTCATCGACGAACACATTTTCGCCAAACTGCGGACCCTGCGCCTCAATCCGAGTCCGGCGGCGGCCGATGCCGTGTTTGTGCGACGGGCGCATCTCGATCTGCTGGGGATCCCGCCCACCGCCGCGGAAGCCCGGGCCTTCGTCGCGGATCGGCACCGGGACAAGCGGGCGCAATTGGTGGACACGCTTCTGAAACGACCCGAATTCGCGGAATTCTGGGCGTTGAAATGGTCGGACCTGCTCCGGGCGGAGGAACGGGCGCTCGACCGCAAGGGCCTGACCGTCTTCCACCGCTGGATCCGCGATTCCCTGGCTGCGAATGTCCCGATGGACCGTTTTGCCCGGGACTTGGTCTCGGCCCGCGGCAGCACCTATGCCAATCCGCCCGCCAACTTCTATCGCGCCAACCGGACCCCGGTGGAACGGGCGCTCACGGTCTCCGAGGTCTTCCTGGGCACCCGTCTCAATTGCGCGCAATGCCACAATCACCCGTTCGATCACTGGTCCCAGGACGATTACCACGATTGGGCGGCGGTGTTCGCGCGGGTCAACTTCAAGGTGCTGCGCAACGACCGAAAAGACGACAACGACAGCCATGAGTTCAAGGGGGAACAGATCGTCTATGTCGCCGCCCAGGGCGAGGTGAAGAACCCGCGCACCGGCCGGACCGCCACCCCGCGTTTCCTCGGCGTCGGACCGGGTCCCACCCCACCGGCGACCGATGGGGACGAACTCGACGCCGTGGCGGCCTGGCTCACGGCCCAACCCCAATTCTCCCGGGTGATGGTGAACCGGATCTGGTATAATCTGATGGGTCGCGGATTGGTCGATCCGGTCGATGATTTCCGGGCCACCAACCCGCCCTCGCACCCGGAACTGTTGACCGCGCTGGCCAGGGATTTCGTGGAACATGGCCATGATTTGCGGCGGACCATCCGCCTGATCCTCACCTCGCAGACGTACGGTTTGGACAGTGCCCCGGACGCAACGAACGGCGACGACGAGGTGAACCTGGCCCACGCGTTGGTGCGGCGACTGGGCGCGGAACAACTTCTGGACGCGCAGGCCGCGGCCTTGGGCGCCACGCTTCCGCTGGCCGGTTCGCCGCCGGGCACCCGCGCCGCCCAACTGCCCGGGGTGGCCCCGTTGAAGGCCGGGCGCCGTTCGACGGTGGACCGTTTTCTGGATGCCTTCGGCAAGCCTCCCCGGCTGCTGACCTGCCAGTGCGAAAGATCCGATGCGGTCACGATGTCGCAGGCCCTGCAATTGCTCAGCGGCCCGTTGTTGCAGGAATTGCTGACCCAACCCGACAACCGCCTCGGAAAGCTCGCCGCGTCGGGGCTACCTCCAGCGCGAGAGGTCGATGAATTGTTCTGGGCCACGCTCTCCCGTGGGCCGACGGCGGAGGAGACTGCGGCCGGGGTGCGGTTGTTGCAGGATTCACCCCAACCCCGCGCGGCCTTGGAAGACCTCGCGTGGAGTCTGCTGAACGCCAAGGAATTCGTGCTGCGCCGATGAAACCTTTCAACCCCCTTGATGCCGCCGTCCGCCAGGTGCTCACCCGCCGTGCCGCTTTGCGCGTGGGCGGACTCGGACTGCTTGGGCTCACGCTCCCGACCCTCGCCCGTGCCGCCGAATCCGCACCGGCACGGCTGCCGACCGCACGCGCGAAATCCGTCATCTTCCTTTTTCAATGGGGCGGACCGAGCCACTTGGAAACCTTCGACATGAAGCCGGACGCCCCGGAGGGGATCCGCGGCCTTCACAAGCCCATGTCCTCGAATGTCGCCGGCCTGCCCGTCAACGCGCGGCTTCCCCGCATGGCGAAGGTGATGGACAAGGTCTGCCTGGTGCGGTCGGTCCACCACACCATGCGGAACCATAATTCCGCCGCCTATTATGCCCTGACCGGACATGCGCCACCGCTGGACGACATCCGGCTCAAGGATTCACTGGAATTATATCCGGCTTATGGATCCGTGGTGGACCGTCTCGCACCGCTGGCGGATCCGGAGTTGCCGACGGCCGTGGCCCATCCGCACGTGATCAGCGACGGCTCCATCACCCCGGGCCAGCATGCGAGTTTCCTGGGCCGCGCGCATGATCCGTTCCTGGTGCGGGGCGACCCGAATTCATCGGACTTTTCCCTGCCCGAACTCAGCCTGCCCGCGGGTATAAGTTATGAGCGGCTTTCGGCGCGGCGCGAACTGCAGAAGCTGATCGATCATCAGGCGCACCTGATGGACCACGCGGCGTCCGCACGGGGGCTGGACGCCTATTATGAAAAGGCGATGGCGATGCTGCATTCGGACAAGTTGCGCGGGGCGTTCAACCTCGCCGCGGAACCCGAGGCGATGCGGGAGCGTTACGGGCGCACCACCTATGGGCAGAGCTGTCTCCTGGCCCGGCGGCTGGTCGAGGCCGGCGTCAAGTTCACGACGGTTTACTTCGACCAATCCATCGGCGGACAATCGGACTCCGAAGGCGGTTGGGACACCCATGGTTTCAACAACACCCGGATGTTTCCGATCATCGAGAAACGGCATCTGCCGATCCTCGACCAGACCCTGCCCACGCTGCTCACCGATCTCGATGAACGCGGGCTGCTGGACTCGACCCTGGTGGTGTGGATGGGCGAATTCGGTCGCACACCCAAGATCAACACCAACATCAGCCGCGATCATTGGCCCGATTGTTACACCGTGTTGTTTGCCGGCGGCGGCGTGAAGCGGGGCTTTGCCCATGGTGCCAGTGACCGTCAGGGCGCCTATCCCGCCGAGAACATGGTCCGACCCGACGACATCGCGGCCACGATGTATCACCTGCTGGGCATCGACCCGCTCACCGAGGTCCGCGGCCAAGGGGACCGTCCCGTCCCCATCACCTCGGGTCGGCCGATCCTGGAGGTGGTCGCGTGAGGGGTCGGTCCGCGGGGAGCGCGCTCGGGGTCTGGCTCTTCGGGGCATCGATCGGATTGTTGGCACAGTCCCTCCCATTGGATCCACCGGACCCGCCCGCCTTGCGCCCCGGACGGGCGGCGGATCTGCGTCTGGAAACAACCGCACGGAACTTCCGGCTCTGGTCGGGCATCCCGATTGAGTCGGGTCCGCCCTTCACCAACGGCCCGGGGGTGCAGATCCATGCGCGGACCAGGATCATGACCCCCGGGCGCTTTGTCTTCCGCTTGGCGAACACCAATGGGCTTTCCCCTTGGCGGATCGGTCTGGTCGATCCCCTGCCGGCCCGCGCCGCCGCCGGGTTGAAGGGCACTGCCCCGGAAGTCCATCCGCCCATCGCGATCGATGGCGCAGTCCCGGCCGCCGGTGTGCGGCGTTTCACGGTGGCCCTGAGAAAGAATCAACCGCTCACCATCGAGGCCGTTGCCCGACGGTTCGGTTCCCCGCTCGATCCACGATTGCGCGTCCTCGACGCCGCCGGGAAGGAACTCGCCGCTGCCGATGATGTCGCCGGCCTCGAACGGGACACCTGGATCCGGTTCATCGCCCCCGCCTCGGGTGATTATATAATTGAGATCTCGGATTCGCTCGGTGACGGCGGACCCCGGCACCGCTTCCGGTTGAGATTGCATCGCGGCGTCCCGGAACTGTTCCCCTTCCTGAACGTGGAGGGCGTCGGTGCCCCGGCGAAGGAGGCGCTCCGGCTGGTCAGTGTGCCTTTCCCATCCGATCAACCCCTGCCCGCACCCTGCACGGTGAAGGCGGTTTTCGCGAAGCCCGGGGAACCCTTGCGGTACCGCTTTCATACGGGCACCAACGGGAATTGGCGGGTCGATCTCCGCACCCGCAGCCTCGCGTCCCGGGCCGACGTGGTCGCGCGATTTGAAACGGCCGACGGAAAACTGCTGGCGGAAGGCGACGCGACCAAGGGTGAGGACGGTTCGCTGTCCCAATTGTTCCGCGAAGCCGGCGATCCCCGCCTGGTTCTGACCGAATTATCGCGCGGTGCCGGACCGGGTTATGATGTCGAGTTTGACCTGGTCCCGACGCAACCGGATTTCCGGGTCGCACTCGACCGGGAGTCCTTGGAACTGACTCCGGGCGGCACGACGGAAGTGAAGGCCACGATCACCCGACGCGGCTATGACGGCGTGGTGGAACTCGCCGCGCCCGGGCTTCCCGAAGGGTATCGGTTGGAAGGCACGACCATCGCCGCGAAAAAGAACGATGCCGTGATGAAAATCCTGGCCCCGACGAACGCGGTGCCCGGGACGTTGTGGATGTTTCGGATGACGGCATCCGCCGACGTCGCCGGTCGCAGATTCACCAACGCGGTGTTGACGCGGGCGGCACTGAAGGCGGCGTGGCCGGACCTGTTATGTCCCCCGCCGGGATTGGACGGCGTCCTCACGATCGGTGTGAAAGAGAAATAAGACCCCTACCAACCCGGTGCCGCCAGCCAGGAACGGAGCGGTTCCATCCGGTCGAACGCCCAGATCCGGATGCGCCCCTCCTGGGATGCCGCGGCCAACTGATGCGACCCGGCATCGACCGCCATCGCGGTGATCCGTTCCCCGATCTCGGAATAAGTCGCGACCTTGCCGGGATCCGAAATCAGATGATGTCGCACGCGCCCGTCCGCACCCGCAGCGAAAAGACGTCCGTCCGCCACCGCAACGGCCGACACGTCGTCGTCGAATTCGCCCAGATTCTGGCGGGTCTCCGAATTCACGGCGTCCCAGGCCCGGAGCCGTTTGTCGCGTCCCCCGCTCCAGACCTGTTTGCCATCGGGGGTAAAGGCCACCGACAGCACCGCCGCGCCATGCTCGGTATAACTTGCGACCGCCTCACCCGTGACGGCCTCGCACACCCGCGCCGTGCGGTCGCGGCTGGCAGTGGCGAACCGGGTGCCGTCCGGACTCCAGGCCAGGGCCGTCACCCAGTCGGCGTGCTGGGCCAGGAACCATTCGCGCCGACCCGTCGCCACCTCAAACGAAGACACCGCATTGTCCGTCCCGCCCGCCAACAAACGCCGTCCGTCGGGACTGAAAACCACCGCGAGATACAGGTCGCCCGCCGAGGCGAGCAGGGCGCGTCGTTCCCCCGAATTGACATCGATCAACGAGACCTCCCCGCTCCGACCCGGCGTCCCACCCGCGACGGCGAGGGTTGAACCGTCCGGCGACCACGCGAGGCCGGCGATGCGTTCGGGCAGATGGGCGAGGCGACGGCGCAGGGAGCCGGTCGCGGTCTCAAAGATGAGGACTTCGTGGTAACCTCCAGCTGCGAGTTCCGTGCCGCCGGGCCCGAATGCCAGTGCTGCCACGGCGATCGGTCGGGGATAACGGGCCGGCGCCGCCGGATGGCTGACCGGATTCGGCAGGGATTCGAGGGACGCCTTCGGATCCGGCCCGTCAAACGGCGCCCCCTCTTTGATCCAACGGCCGATCAGCGCGATCTGTTCCGGGGCGAGGGGATCGGCGTCCTTGGGCATGCGATCGTCCGGGTCGCGGGCGAGCAGGAGCCGATGAAACGGGCTGCGGACCGGATCCCCGCGGACCACCGGAAGGTCACCGCTGCGGCCCGGTTGGAGCAACCGCTCGAACGTGTCCAACCGATAACCGCCCTTCGCTTTTTGGGGCCCGTGACAGGTGACGCAGCGTTCCCGGAGCAGCGGGACGAGGTCGCGCCGGAAGCTCACGCCGACCGGGTCCGCCGCCGTCAGGGCGCCGGCGATGACGACGAGGAGGAGCCATCCACGGCGGAGCGTCATGGGACGGGGGCGGGAGACAGGTCAGATCCTCCTGCCGTCGGCTCCTACGCGTTATAGGTGCTTGAGCTCACGCGGCCGCCGGTGCCGGTCCAGTTGGTGTGGAAGAACTGGCCGCGGGCCTTGTCCACGCGCTCGTAGGTGTGGGCGCCGAAATAATCGCGCTGGGCCTGCAACAGGTTGGCCGGAAGCCGCGGGTTGCGATAGCTGTCGAAGAAGGCCAGCGCCGTGCTGAAGGCCGGGACGGGGATCCCCTTCTTCACCGCCAGCGACACCACATTGCGCCAGCCCTTCTGGGACTTCTTGATCTCGCCGCGGAAATAATCGTCGAGCAGCAGGTTCTGGAGCTTCGGGTTCTTGTCGAAGGCCTCCTTGATCTTGCCGAGGAAACGCGACCGGATGATGCACCCGCCGCGCCACATCAGGGCGATGCCACCGTAATTGAGATCCCAGCCATACTCCTGGGCCGCGGCGCGCATCAGCATGTAGCCCTGCGCATAACTGACAATCTTCGAGGCGAACAGCGCGTTCCGGATGTCCTCGATGAGCGCCTTTTTTGCGGTCTCCTTCTTCGCCTGGGCAAATCCGGGCCGGGGTCCCTTGAGCTTGCGGGCGGCTTTCACGCGCTCGTCCTTCATGGCGCTCACACAGCGGGCAAAGACGGCTTCCGCAATCAACGTCACCGGCTGCGCCAGGTTCGCTGAATCAATCACCGTCCACTTGCCCGTGCCCTTCTGGCCGGCGGTGTCGAGGATCTTGTCCACCAACGGCGTGCCATCCTCATCCTTGTGGCTGAGAATATTCCCGGTGATCTCCACCAAAAAACTGTCGAGATCGCCCGTGTTCCATTCCTTGAACACCGCGGCCATTTCGTCCGCGCCCATGCCCAGGCCGTCGCGCATCAACTGGTACGCCTCGCAGGTGAGCTGCATGTCGCCGTATTCGATCCCGTTGTGCACCATCTTCACATAATGCCCCGAGCCGCCGCCGCCGACCCAGTCGCAACAGGCCGTTCCGCCATCCACCTTCGCGGCGATCGCCTGGAAGATGCCCTGCACATGGGGCCAGGCCGCGGGTGCACCGCCCGGCATGATGCTCGGCCCGAATCGCGCACCTTCCTCGCCGCCGGACACGCCCGTGCCGACGAACAGGATCCCCTTCACCCCCAGCTCCAGCACCCGGCGGTTGGTGTCGTTGTAGAGCGAATTGCCACCGTCGATGATGATGTCCCCCGGTTCGAGGTGGGGAAGCAGTTGGGCGATGAACTCGTCGACCGCCGCGCCCGCCTTGACCATGAGCATGATGCGCCGGGGACGTTTCAAAAGCGCCACCAACTCGGGAATCGAGTGGGCACCGATGATCTTCGTCCCTTTCGCCTCATTCGCGAGGAAGTCGTCCACCTTGGAGGTGGTGCGATTGTACGCCACGACGGTGTAGCCGTGGTCGTTCATGTTCAGGATGAGGTTCTGCCCCATCACGGCGAGTCCGATCAGGGCGATGTCACCAACAGGCGTGCTCATTGGGTCAATAAACAACTTGGCCGGAGCCTACGAAAGCATGCCGGCGAAGCGAGCGGAATCCCGGGGCGCCGGCAGTCAGGGACGACTCTTGACATCATGGGAAGCCAGACCGCTTGGAGAAGCGGGGCGGGTACGAAAACCCGACCTCCAAGTTTTGTAGCAACAGCTCCAGGGA
>JANYCC010000191.1 GCA_025360495.1 Verrucomicrobiota bacterium
GCGAAGTCGACCTCGAAGCCGGTGAGCGCGTCCGGGGCGTCGGGGGCGTGATAGATATAGGGGGCGCCGCCTTCGGCATCATTACCCCAACGGAGCGTGCCGCGGCGGGCGATGGTGTCCCACGAATCCCGGGCGGACGCGGTGGTGGCGGCGAGGCTGAGACAGCCCAGGAGGCGGAGCAGACGGACGGTCCACCGGATCTTTCGCCCCGGACCGACCGGGACGCGACCGGAGGCCGCGCAGTGTGTTTCCACGGGTCGCGATAAATGGTCGGGAGCGCGGCAACGCAAGTGAAATGTTTCGACATCAATCCGATCGTGAATCCACCGGCTCTGCGAGGGCATTGGACGTTGGAGTTCCTGGAACCCGGGAATGGGGAAGAGGAGGTAGTGCCGGATGTGGAGCCGTGGGACCGGACGACTCTCCTCGCTCGTTCCTCGCGGGGCGAGGGAGAAAGGTTCGGAGTCCCGGCTTCAGCCGGTCCGGCTCGCGCAAGGAACAAGGCCGGGGAGTGGAGGCTGGCGTTGGCGGGCGGACTCCGGGTGGCCGTGGCAGGGAGGCAAAAAAAGCAGTTTCTCGCAACCCCTGGCCCATGCCGGTGTGGATCAGGTCAGTGTCGGATGCGCGATGAACAGCACCCAGATTCCCCCTTCGGTCCTGCCGCATCGGACCCGAAGGCCCGGTCTCACAGCCAGGGCGATCCTGTTCCTTATGGTGATCCTGACCCTTGGATTGCTGGCGGTTTCGCGCCATCCACGGGCGATTCCCCGCGCCTGCAGCCAGCCCATCCCACGGATTCGATTGAATCTCCGGAGCATCGATTCTGCGAAAACCCAATGGGCTGCGGAGAATCGAAAAGACCCCACGGCCGTCCCGACCGAAGGAGAGCTGGCGCCGTTTTTCAATGGGGGAAGGTTTCCCGTTGCAGTGGTGGGCGAAACTTATCAGATCCGTTCCGTGGCCGAACAACCGATCGCCTTTGTGCCCGCGAGAAAATCCAATGCCCAGGCCGGGAAATGGATCACACTTGAGTGATCCATAGGAGACACTCTGAATGGCCCGGTTCGACCGCCACCTATTATGTTGTGGACGTCGGAACCGGTTCGACCCGCGTATTGCTCAGGGATGAATCCATGGCGACGACCAGGACTTCCCTGTCACAGGTTTGGTGGGTTCAATGAGGCACCGGGGCATGCGCTATACCCCCGGGCCCGGGTGGGGATGACGAAGGTGCGACCCCTCTCCCCAACCCTCTCCCCGCTCGTTCCTCGCGGGGCGAGGGAGAAGGGTTCGGAGTCCCGGCTTCAGCCGGTCTGGCTCCCGCAAGGAAGCCGGGCCGAGTAGAGGTGGCCCGGTCATTCGTCTCCTTGGTGGCCCGCAGGAAATCCGTCCCGGGGTCGCACGCGGCGCGAATGTCAGTCCCGATGGGCGCAGCTTTGAAACGCGGGTAAAACCGGCCCGGGAAGATGGAACAACAAAGGGTGCCAAGTCCACGAAACCCGTGAACGATTGGAGGCGTGGAAATGCACCATCTGCATGCCGCCGCCGGGGAGGATGGGCTTTATATCAAGGAGATGCTTTAGCACCCTTTGCGCCCTTTGTTGTTAAAATCCCGGCGGTCTTCCCAACCACAATCCGGAGATGCGCCCAGCCCCGATCGAATCCCGCCCTTTCGCTTGCGGACACGTCGCCCCGGGACGTACCACTTCTTCCATCACCTGATGAATGCCATTGCCTATTGGATCGTTGGCCGGGGTCCCATCCTCGCTCTGGTCGCCCTGGCGATGTCGCCCGGCCCCCTCCCGGCTCAGACGCCGGCCCCGGCCCAAGTCGAACCGGGCCGGACCAATGGCTTGTTGAACTGGACCGCCCAGCAGGATCACAAGAACATGATGGAGCAACTCGGCATCGTCCGGTTGCGACCGGGACCCAGTGGGCAGCCGGGCGCCACGAATTCCGCCAACGTGGATCCTGCCAAAGGCAATCCCTTCCCTGATTTGCCGGAACTTCTCACCCTTAAGAATGGGCAGAAGGTCACCACGGCGGAGATGTGGCGCCATCAGCGTCGCCCGGAGATCGTCGAGGACCTCGAGCGCGAGGTGATCGGCCGCGTTCCCAAAGCGGTGCCCAAGGTGACGTGGGAAGTTGTTTCGAACCTGACGGACGGGTTGGTCGGTAAACTCGCCGCCCATGGCAAACGACTCGTCGGGCATGTGGACAATTCCGCATTTTCCGCCCTCGCGGTCGACCTTCGCATGACCTTGGTGACTCCGGCCGGGGTCAAGGGTCCGGTGCCGGTGCTGATGATGTTCGGCGGCTTCGGCGGGGATGGCATGCCGCGCGTGGCCGGGGCTCCGGTGCCGACCAATCGCTTTGCCGATTTCGGGGGCCCGTTCAAGGATCCTCCCAGCACGGAGCAATTGCTCGCCGCCGGTTGGGGGTACGCCACGATCAATCCCGGAAGCATCCAGGCGGACAACGGCGCCGGACTCACCAAGGGCATCATCGGCCTGGTCAACAAAGGACAGCCCCGCAAACCGGACGATTGGGGTGCATTACGGGCCTGGGCATGGGGTGCGGCCCGCGGCTTGGATTACCTGGAAAAAGACGCCGCTGTGGACGCCAAGAAAGTCGGGATCGAAGGCGTGTCCCGCTTCGGCAAGGCTGCGCTCGTCACGATGGCGTTGGAACCCCGTTTTGCCATGGCCTTGGTCGGGTCCTCCGGGGAAGGCGGCGCGAAGCTGCACCGGCGCAATTATGGGGAAGCCGTCGAAAACCTGACCGGCTCGGGCGAGTACCATTGGATGGCGGGCAATTTCCTGAAGTATGGTGCCGCCGAGGCTTCCTTTGGCAGCAAGAATGCCGGGGATCTGCCGGTGGATGCGCACATGTTGATCGCCCTGTGTGCGCCCCATCCCACCTTCATCAGCTATGGCGTGCCGGAACGCGGGGACGCCCATTGGTTGGACCAACAGGGCAGTTACATGGCCACCGTCGCCGCCGGGCCCGTCTTCCGGTTGTTGGGGGCGCGGGACATTGGTGAGAAGGAGGATTATCGGACGGCGAAAATGCCGCCGGTGAACACCGGATTGCTCGGGGGGGAACTGGCCTGGCGTCAGCACGACGGCGGCCATGAGGACCGTTCGAACATGAGGCATTTCATCGCCTGGGCCGATGGGTTGATCCAACACGTTCCGCCGCCGCCGGAACCGCCGACGGGGAAGTGAACATGATCTCCGGAGGAGCGAAGGGCGGCGGCCTGTGGCCGGCTGCGACGTGGGTATCCTCCCGCTTGCCATCGTTCAGTTGGTCCACGAAGTCCTGTCCCTGACTAAATGCTGACCAAGGGATTCGTTGTCAGCGCGGATGGTTGGCGCGAGAAAGGGGGGACACTATGAAAACGATCGACGTAATTCATAATATCATAACTCTGCCGAGCCGCTTAAGGGGGTCTGGTGGAAACGTGTCATTTTTTCATTTGTTGAGACAATCGGGCTATTTTGAAGCGCACTTCAATATCACTGAAAGCGCCGTCCGCGATGCGCTCGCCGCCGACCTGCAATGTGTGATAGATTGGATACAGTTTTTCGAGGATCAGAGGACCGGATCCGGATGGTATTTGAATGAGGATGCCCCCGGGTTTGTTATCAACAGATTTACGTCAAATCCTTGGACTGTGTGGGAATCGGTTGAATACCCAGATCTTGTGTGCGCTTGCGCCGGCCTGATCGTGCGCATGATTGAAGAGGCTCGATCATGGCTGTGATCGACACCCATTGGGTCGCCGGATCATCTGTGTGTCTTCTCGCGGCCTCGACCGTAGCTATGCCGCCGGAGGTTTCGCGTGGGTCCCGCTTCGGTGCCATACGCGTGGAAAGGCCGGGGGAACTGATGGAACATGGGAACCGACCCCCCGGGGAGTGTTCCTGGGTCGTCCGCATTCCACGGAAGGCCATCGTGTGCATGGCGTTCATGCCGGCGTAAGGCGGGCTGGTTCTTCCAGTATGTCCAGGATCGCCTTCGCGCAATAGACCCGATCCCGCCTGGACTCGCTGACCTGGTTCAGGACTTTGAGCTTTTCCAATTGTCCGATCGCGCGCATCGCCGTGTTGTATGCAATACTCAGTCCGGCTTCGGCACCCCGTGGCGTCACGAACGGGTTGACCCCGATCATATCGAGCATCTGAAGCGCAACCTTCGTGCCTGCCTGGCCGGAGAGCTTGTCGCGCCAGTCGGTCAGCAACTGATTGATCCGTTCCGCCCGGCTCAAGGCGTCCTCCGATTGGCGTGCCATCCCATTCAGAAAGTATTGCACCCAGCCTTCCCAGTCGCCGTGGTCCGACACCGCCCGCAGGCCCGCGTAGTAATCGGCCCGCGTCGCCTCGAAGAATGCCGACAGGTAGAGCAACGGTGCCGGAAGAATGTTGCGTTCACATAATTGCAGGGTGATGAGCAGTCGACCGACGCGCCCGTTGCCGTCGAGAAACGGATGAATCGCCTCGAACTGGTAATGCGCCAGCGCGACGTGAACCAGCGGAGGCAGCATCCTTTCGTGAAGAAATCTCTCCCAGGCGGCGAGATGTCCCCCCAATGCATCAGGTGGAGGGGGGACATATTTCGCCTGCGCCAGCGTCTCGCCGGGTCGGCCGATCCAATTCTGGGTCCGGCGGAATTCGCCCGGTGTGGCGTGGCCGCCGCGCACCCCGGTCATCAGGTGTTCGTGCAGTTCCCGCACCAGTCGCAGGGACATTGGCAGCGATTGTAGACGTCCGATTCCATGTTCCAGGGCCGCCACGTAGTTGCCCACCTCCCGCAGGTCATCCGGGCTCCGCTCGACGACCGCCCCCGCCTCGGCCGCCAGCAATTCGCCCAAAGTGGCCTGCGTGCCTTCAATGCGGCTCGACAACACCGCCTCGCGTCGGATGAACGGCCGGATAAGAATGTGTGGATTGGGCAACCGCCGCCCTTCCCCTGCCAACCGTCCCACCAGCATGGAGGCATCCGACAGGGCGGCCGCGAGTGCCGGAGTCCAATCCAAGCGGGGCGGTAATGGGTTGGGATGGAATGCCCGGTAACCTTCCAACGTCGTGATCCGGCGGCCGGAAACCCGGCCCGGATTCGGTTCGCCCAGCTTCTTGGCCATTCGGAATGCTTGCATTGTTTCAGAAACAGATCAAATAATGAAATAAAGCGGCCTGTCATTTCAGGCGCACCAAGGGCCGGTCCCCGGATCGGCGTGACGGACGGGTCGATGTCAGGCCGGATGGATCGACGGCGAGAATCGAATGTTGCGAGCACCCAAGCCCCATCCTCCCACCTTCCGACAGGATTTCTGGTCGCGCCCCAGCCAAACCAGACCTCCCGGACACCGGGCACCTCAAGCTGAGTGCCGTGCTGCGCGTGAAGGCTGGCGCCTTCGAGGTGGTGGATCGCAACGGGCGCTTCATCCTGAAACCACCGAGCCTCGATTTCCCCGAACTGCCCGAAAACGAGGACCTCACCATGCGTCTCGCCGCCCTGGTCGGCATCGAGGTGCCCCTGCACGGGCTGGTTCCCGGTCGCGATCGGTCGCTGACCTATTTCATCCGGCGCTTCGACCGCGAAGGGCGTGCACGTCTGCCGCTGGAGGACTTTGCCCAACTCTCCGGGGAAAGCCGGGAGACCAAGTACGATTCCTCGATGGAAAAGGTCGCCGGGATCGTGGATCGTCACTGCACCTTCCCGGCCATCGAGCGGGTGAAACTATTCGAGCGCACCCTCTTCAGCTTCCTGACCGGTAATGAGGATATGCACCTGAAGAACTTCTCACTCATCAGCCGTGGAGGGCGGGTCGACCTTTCGCCCGACTACGATCTGCTCAATTCCACCATCGTGTTGAAAAACCCGCGGGAGGAATTGGCACTTCCGATCCGGGGCAAACGTTCCGGTCTGACGCACAAAGACCTGTTCTCTTATTTTGCCACCGAGCGGTTGCAGATCAATGAGCGGGTGCTGGACGGAATGAGGGGGCGGTTTCAGGCGGTCCTTCCCCTTTGGCGGGCGTTGATTGCCGCAAGTTTCCTTTCATCCGCTAAAAGGGATGCCTACTCAGCCGTGCTCGCCGAGCGCTCGTCACGCCTGAAGCTCACCACGGCTCCGTCCTGATCCTTACCCCCCTCGCTTCACGCCATGTCCAACCCCAGAAAGATCATCCAGCCCGGTCCCGCCGGATCGCCGGTTTTCGGGATCACCCTGATCTGCTTCCTGAGCGTGTTTCCGCTCGTCGGACTGGGTTTGTTCGGTCTGGGGATCCTGGAGTTGGTGCGGGGCCGGGACTTGGCGTGGTCGCTCCTGGGTTTCGCGGTCCTCTGGCTGCTGTTCTGCACCCTGTTCGGCTGGGTTTTCTGGCGTGCGCGCCAGGAACAAAACCGCCGTGACGCGGATCAGCGCCCGCCGTGGCTCCAACGGCCCGAGTGGGCGGACGGACGCATCCGGGCCGAAGGTTCGATAAGTTTCGCCATGTCTTGGGGGGCCAGTGCCTTGTTCTCAGGGGTCGGATTGGTCCTGCTGGGGGTGGTCGCCCCAAGTTTGGACTCAGAAGGAACGAAGGTCGCCCATTGGATCGGCGGAATCTCCCTCGGCCTGGGTGCGTTGATCACGGTCAGCACCCTGATGGGGGCGATCCGCCTCCGGAAATTCGGTGATTCAGTGCTGCATCTCGGGACCTTTCCGGCACCGATTGGAGGACGGTTGGAAGGGGTGATCGAGTTCCCCCGACGGATCTCACCGGACGGCGGTTTTCAGGTGCGGCTCACCTGTGATCAGATCGTCCGGAAGAAATCCCCCGGCGGGGAAGACTCATCGGCGACTGAAAACCTATGGACGGGCGAATGGATCGTTTGCCGGGGGTCTCATGATGGGTCGGAGAAGACCAGGATACCCTTTGGAATCCCGGTGCCGGACGATCTGCCCGAATCCGGGGGACTCAACCCGGTGACCCAGTGGCACGTGATGGCGCGGGCGTCGCTGCCCGGACTGGATTATCACTCCCGATTCGAGGTGCCCGTGTATCAAATGGACCATGCTCAGTTGGCAGGCAGAAGGGTGTAAGCTTGGTCGTTCGTCCCGATTTTAGGGTGGCTCATCATGGAACCCCCGCCGCCGATGACCAGGGAAAGGAGAAGCCCATCCGACGGCGTTCCTGTCAGGATGCTCCCCGCGAACGGATTGGAGCGAGGAACGGATTGACCACCCGGATCCCATCATAGGATTGGCCGGGGTTGAAATCCTCGGAAAACAACTCGGTGCAACCGGCACTGGCGGCGGCGGCGAGGATGGCGGCATCCCAATACGAAGTCTGGTGCCGCACTTTGAGGCGCAGGGCGGCGTGCATCAGCGGGACGGAGATCTCGACGACGTGAAAACGGAGCCAGGTTCCGATCAAACCTGCCGCCTCGGCATGGGAGAGCGGTTGCACCCGGTTGGGGCGGGTGGCTTGGACGTAGAATTCCTGCAGGACCTGCACCGAGAGGGTGAGGTCGTCGCGCCGGAGCAGGGTCCTCGCCACGTCCGCCTTGGCCCGCTCCGCCGCGCCCGGACAGATCGCGTAGAGAAGGATGTTGGTGTCAACGAAGGGCATGGCGGGTGTGGAGCTCGTCGCGGGAAAGATTGTCCGCGGCGGTGAATTTGGGATGGCGCTTCCAGATGGAATCCAAGAGCACTTCGTGTTCCTGCTTCAGATCCCGCGGCACGGGGGAATCCGCGGCGAGACCGATCAGGAATCCTTTCACGAGGGCCGAAACTGAAGCGTCCCGGTGGGCGGCAGCGATCCGGGCCCGCCGGTAGGTTTCATCGTCGAGGGCGACGGTGATGTTTTTCATGGAAAAAAACAAATCACAGTTTCACAGTTTCACAAGTCGTTTGTTGGATGCCGGTTTGGCCGGGGGCGCCTCCCCTGATCACTGATTCAGGGTCAGATCTCGATCGCCGGTGCCGGGCATTGTCACGCGGTCGATCGGTGAGCACAGTCGGGGTGCCGTTCGCGGCAGGGATGCAGCATCCCGAATTGATGGAAACGCACCGGGTCGGGACACGGACCCGCGAATGGATCGTGCGGGTCGGGGAATGCCCGGCGTTCGGACCGCATCATATCGCGCATGCGGGGGTGGCCGATGCCGCGGTGCCGTACACGATGGTGCGGATGAACCTGACCGGGAGCTATTTCCTGGCGTGTTTCGGGGGCGAGGGACGGATCCTGCTGGACGGCCGTTGGCAGCGTTGCGGCCCGGTTCGCCCAACCGTGGCAGGTCGACGATCGGCTCACGAAACTGTGGGAGGCGGTGGCGGCCGAGCCCGGTCAACCGTGGAGCCTCGGCGAACTCTCCCGGCGCGCCCATTGCAGCGGCGAACACCTGCGCCGCCTGTGCCGCCGCCAACTGGGACGCTCACCGATGCAGCATGTCACCTATCTGCGCCTCCGCCGGGCCGCCACGCTCCTGACCGAGACCGACCTGAAACTGGAGGCGATCGCCGATGACGTCGGCTATGCGAATCCCTTCGTCTTTTCCAACACGTTCAAGAAGTGGACGGGCTGGCGACCGAGCGAATATCGGTTGAACCGGCCGTCCCTGGAAAAGCGGAAGTAGGAGCGGACGGCAGGACGCTCC
>JANYCC010000243.1 GCA_025360495.1 Verrucomicrobiota bacterium
GAGGGCGGGTTTTCCTACCCGCCCCGCTTCTCCCATGGCCCGGATTCCCACGATGCCCAGATGCGCCAAGGGCGCAACCAGGTGTCTGAAAAAGTGTTGACTCGAATTGGGGTCGGCGGATAAAGGGGACGTCTTCAGAACCCATCTGAACCGTTCGCAAAGCCGTCCCCTCTTTTGACTGGGGAAGGGCTTTCCAGCGATTTGCAATCAATGCCCTCAAACTTATCCCATCATGGCCAAGATCAAATCCACTGCTTTCGCGCCCAGCGTCAGCAAGAAGGCCGCCGTCAAGGGCGGTCAGCAGGTCCCCTCCAATGATTATATCCGGACGTCCATCATTCTCCATCGCCTGGAGAACGGGGGCGCCGACGAGAAAGCCGTCGCCCAGCTTTATGATTTTCTCGCGGAGAATCACCTGGCGATCATCGACGGCAGCAGCCGCGAGGAAACGATGCGCACCCGGATCGTCAATGTCGGGGCCACGCTGCAGGACTACCGCAATGCCGGCATCGATCCGGGCGACCTGCGGTGGGTGCAGAAAGACGGACGGAGCCACCGGGTGCGGACTGGGGCGTTGAAGCTGCCGACCTCGTTGCAATCGGCGATCCTGAGCTGGACGGGTTTTGACACGCAACCCGCCGCCCGGCCGCATCTGCGGATCTTTCACGAGACGCCGAAAGGCCGTACCGCCGCCACCGCGAAGGCCGCGACCCGGGAAGCGAGTTTCGAGGTGCGCAACCTGGCCAAACTCTATGATTTCCCCATTGCCACCCTCACCGGCAAAGGACAATCCATCGCGATCATCGAGCTCAACGACATCGACAGCCGGACCCACCAACCCGTCGGCACGGGGTTCACCGCGGCCGACCTGACCAAGTACTTCAAGGGCATCAAGGTCAAGCTTCCGACGGTGATCCCGGTCGGGGTCGCCGGCGGTGCCAACGTTCCCGGACATGATGAGAATGCCGATGGCGAGGTGGCACTGGACATCGAGGTTGCGGGTGCGGTGGCGCCGGAATCCAATATCGTGGTGTATTTTGCACCGAACACCGATCGCGGGTTTATCAGCGCGATCCATGCGGCGGTCTTTGACAAGGTTCACAAACCCTCCGTCATCTCGATCAGCTGGGGAGGCCCGGAGGATTTTGGAAGCCACCAATATGTCCAGGCCCTCGCGAGCGTGCTGAAGGATGCCAGCGCGCATAACATCACCGTGTTCGTCGCATCGGGCGACTCAGGTTCAGCCGACACCGACGGCGGGGACGGACAGCTCCATGTTGATCTTCCCAGCTCGGTTCCGGATGCGGTCTCGACCGGAGGGTTGAACACCCTGTCGGACCTCACCGAAACAGTGTGGAACAAGGGACCCCGGGGTGGCGGTGGTGGTGGTGGTGTCAGCAATCTGTTCCCGAAACCGGCCTTCCAATCTGGCGTGACCGTCCCCAAATCGCCGAAAGGCGTGGTGGGTCGCGGGGTGCCGGATGTGTCGGGTGCCGCGGATCCCGCCACGGGTTACAAAGTGGTGGTCGGCGGCAGGAAGTTGACCATCGGGGGAACCAGTGCGGTTGCGCCCCTTTATGCCGGGCTGTTCGCCCTCATCAACCAGAGTCGTTCGGCGGCCGGAAAACCCCCCGCCGGAAACATCAACCCGGTGATTTATGCGGCGCCGGATGCCTTCCGGGACATCGTCCACGGCAACAACGACATTTTCAACGACGGTGGCAAATACCCCGCGGGTCCGGGCTGGGATCCGGCCAGCGGACTGGGCAGCCCCATCGGATCCAAACTCCTGAGCCTGTTCCAGTGAACCGGGTCCCGACCGAACCGCATCCCTGGGGGATTTTCAGGTTCCCCGGGGTGCGCGGACGGGTTATCGCTTCGGGGTGCGAACAAAGGGCGCCGCGTCACCCCGGCCGGCCGATGTGAGTCCCGGTGTGATCCCGGGGCTCGGGGCGGACCTGCCGGAGTTGCGTCGGGCGCGCGCCTTCTGGCAGGCCAACCGTTTTGACGATGCCCTCCAATTGTTTGAGGAGGCGGTCCGGCAGCATCCGCAAAACCTCGTCGCCCTGATCGATACCAGCCGGGCTTTGGGGGCGCGGTTCGAGATCCGGCGCGCCGAGGGGATGCTCGACCGCCTGATCCAGGTCGGACGCAACCGACCGGACATCCTCCATCTGGCCGGCCAAAGTTACCGGATGATCTTCCGGCCCGCTGCCGCCATGGAATGTTTTCAGAAGGTGATCTCGCTGACCCGTGATCATCCCGATGCGTTCCTGGAGCTCGCCGTCCTTTATGAACGGCGGCATCGATTGGAGGAAGCCCATGCCTTGGTCCAGGAATGCCAGCGGATCGCGCCGGATTACCTGGAGGCGGAGCTGTTCCGGGCCCGGTTGCTGCGTCGGTTGAAAAGGGAGACCGAGGCGGAAGCATTGTTTCACAGTCTGGCGGTCGACCTGCACGCGCATCCGCTCGTCCGGGCGCAGGCTTGGGCGGACCTTGCCCAGATGCGGGATCGTCAGGGTCAATATCGGGAAGCGATGGATTCCATGCTCCAGTGCAAGGCGATCCTCTTCGAATGGGAAGGACCGGCCCGACGGGAATCGGAATTCGTCCTGCACCATCTGGGGCGGTTGTCCGATGAATTGACGGCGGCTGATTTCCGGCGATGGACCGAAATCGGGAGGGATCTTCCACCGAGGAAAGCGGCCGTGCTGGCGAGCTTCCCCCGATCCGGCACGACCCTCCTCGAACAGGTGCTGGACAGCCATTCGGGGTTGGTGAGTTCCGATGAGCGGGAAGCCTTCGCCCGCGACATTTTTCCCGCCCTGTGGCTGGGCCCGACCACGCCTGCGCCGACTCGGGCCGCCTTGGACGCAATGTCCCCGGACAAGTTGGCATCACTCCGGGAACGGTACTTCACCTATATGGAGGCGGCGCTCAATGAGCCCATTGGATCGCGGGTGCACCTCGACAAGAACCCGCCCCTGACATTGGTGTTGCCCGGATTCCTGCGGCTGTTTCCCGAAGCCCGGACGTTGATCGCGCTGCGGGATCCGCGCGACGTGGTGGTGAGCTGTTTCATGCAATACCTGCCGTTGAATCCCAACAGTGTCTGCTTCCTGACCTTGGAACGGACCGCCCGACGCTATGCGCACGACCTGGGTGTCTGGCGCCAGTTGCGGGAGAAGCTGGCCTCGCCCTGGCTGGAGATCCGGTATGAGGACACCGTCGCGAACCTGGAACATGAGGCCCGGCGCGCGTTGGAATTCCTGGGTTTGCCGTGGGAGGATCAGGTGCTCGGTTATCGGGAACGATTGAAGCAGAAGGTCGTGGCCTCACCGACTTATGAGGCGGTGAGTGAACCGATTTATACCCGGGCGATCGGGCGTTGGAAAAACTATGAGGAATTCCTCCAGCCTTATATGACGATTCTCCAGCCCTCCATCGATGCCTTTGGGTATTGAATCCGGAATCATTGCCGGATCCGGTACAGGGTCGCGGTGGCGGCGGCATCCACAGCCACCGTCTGTGGGTTCGCCTGGTTCGGAGCCGTGCCCCACGGTCCCAACGGCGACACGGATTGTTCCAAGACCCCGGCGCCGGTCCATGCCAGCGTGAGGTTGTTGCCAGTGAGGGTGGGCGCATTGAACTTGGGCGGGACGGCAACCACCGTCCGGGCACGGAAGGCCCGCAACGACTGCGGATCCGAAGTGTCATTGACCAGCACCCGGGTTCCGTCCGCCTTGACGGAGAACCATTCCAAATTGGCCGTCCCCGATTCCTGTCCGACCACCAGTCGCATTGGATAAACGCCGGCGGTGGGCACCGCGAACCCGAAGGTCACATCCACCGCACCGAATCCCTTGGGTCCATCCCATTCGGCCAACCGCGGATTGGTGTCGGTTTGGATCGTCGCGGTGACCGTGGTCCCGGCGGTCAACTTGGCCTTCAGATCGCTCCCACCGAAACCGTCCGCGATCACCAAGACCGGTATGTGCACGTTCGGATTGATGTCATCAAGCCGGGGCGGATAGCCCACGTCGCCCGGAGTGGTCTCGATCACCGCCACGGCACCGGCGAGTTCCGCCTGTTCGGCCTTGGTGGCCGAGTCGCAAGTGCCCGCGCCGCGATCCAGCAACACGATCTTGCCGACCAGGTCCGTCCGACCCGCCAGCGAGCAGGCGTCATCGGGCGATCCGCTCGGCGTCGCATAAATCACCGTGGCGGTCAGCGGTGTCGAGGGCAGGCTGCCTCCGAACTGGAGTTGGGTGATGTTGGTCGCGATGGGCACGCAGGGGATGACGACGCCGGCCGGCGCGGTGAGTCGCAGCGTCTGGACCCCGGTGGTCGCCGCCGTCAGCCGGAAGGAATCCTCGTTGTTGATGCCCATCTTATAAAACCCAGCGGTCGGAAACTTTATATAGGTGATGATCTCGTGGACGAAACTGTTCTCGGATCCGGTGGTTCCTGGGATTCCGGGAAACGGCTGGTCGTCCGGGAAGTTCGCGGGCGACCCGGTGGAGTCCGCCCAATTGATCTTTCCCGGCACCGAGAACGTGTTTCCGGCGGCGGCACCGGTGAGATCCGCGAGGTTCGGGCCCAGGAGCCCGGCGAGGACGGCCTCGTCGAAGGCAATGCTGTCGGGAATGTTAATCTGGGCGGCAACGGGGTCGCTTTCCGGGGCGCGATCCACCTGGTACACGGAGGCATTGAATCCCGGTTTGCCGGAATCCTCGGACCCGAGCGGGCTCCCGAGGGTGGCGGGCAGGGTCAGGTAATCGGCGACGGTGAATTGGAAGTCATTGGTCTGTTTGGTGCTGGGCGTTCCGTTGTCGCCGAAGATGATGCGGTATTGGTGCACCGAAAGGGCCGGCAGAATTCCCGCCGCATAGGTCACGAAGGTGTTCGGGGCTCCCTGGGTGATGACTGCGGGCACGGGGGCGCTGTCCAGGAACAACCGGATGGAGGCGGCATCCACGGCCTTGACGCGGTCTTGCAGGGTGACGTTCAGGTTCACCACCGGACCGACCCCGACATCGTTGTTCCCCGGGGACGCGGCGGTCAGGGCCGGGACGTTTAACGATGTGTCCTCGACATCGAAGGACACCAGATCGACATAGCCGTCAGGAGAACCGCTGGCCGACGTCGAGTGGATGGTGACCTGCGCCTTGCGGGCGCCCGAGGGGATGACCCCGGTCTGGGTGTCCTTGGCCCAGTCCTTCGCATCAGGGTACTTGCTGTTCATCGCGACGGGGATGGCCGTCACGAAATCATTGCCGCCGAGGGCGACCGGGGCACCCACCGCCTGGTCGGTGTCGGACAGGAATTGCAGCGTCAGGTCGCTATAATCCCCCTGTTCGATGTAACTGCTGAACCAGGCGGACATCGTGAAGGTGGCTGAGCCGGCGTCGATCTTTGCGGGCGTCAGGGTGGTTCCGGTGGTGAGGCTGACCGACTGCTTCACGGTGTCGCTGCTGTGGGGGATCCCATGATCGCCGGAGGGATAGGGCCGGAGATAGGCGTTGCCGGAACCGGTTGGGCCGGGAAGGGTATAAAGGGTCGAATAGAGGTAGGTGCTGAAAGTGCTCCAGCCCTGGCCCACGCCCGGGTTCACGATCCCGCCGATTTTCACGATCGGATTGCTGCTCTTCGTGGTGTTTTCGAAGCTGCCGTCCTGGATCAGTTCGGTGGCTTCCGCGGGACCCATGAAAACCAGGCCGCCGGCCAGGACTGCCAGACCCATTCTGCTCGGTGAACTCATTGATTTCATCGGATTCAAGTCTCGGATTCTCGGTTGTCCAAAGCTTCAGGCCGACCGGGTTGGGAGGACCGGTTCGGATGGGTCACGACGTTCAGGGGGCGCAGACCACGGGCAGGGTTTCACCCCGGCCCCAAGTGGTCCACTCGGACACGATCTGCTCACCTTCGGGAGTCGCCAGGGAAACCCATTCGCGATCCTCCGGACGTTTGACCAACCGATGCTCCTGGGCGGCGGCACGGTCCATCGGGGGCGACGTCCCGGCAGCGCGCGCGGCTTCCAGTTGGAGTTTGAGTTCGGGGCTGTAGGTTTCGAGGTACGCGATGCGCCAGGTGGACTTCGCATCGGGCCGGCCGTTGGTGGAGACGACGACCGCCCGCACGCCGTCCTCGGTGGCGTCGTTCAGGCCATGAACCGGCGGGATGAGGTCGCGGGCCCCCACGAACAGACGCTGTTCGCTGATATCGTAGAAGAAGGCCAACTCTGAATCCCCCCGGCCGCGTTCGACGAACTGCCACAGCAACACCCCGGCGGCCCCGAGCATCACCAAGGCCGCCGCCGTCTTCATCACTTTGGCTGGATCGGCGGCCATGCTGGAAATCAGTGGGGGCTGGCCTTGGCGGACCACCAGCATTCGGTGGTGTTGCACGGGATCCGACCGGCGTTGAGCAACCGGCCGCTGCCATCGGCGAAACCATAGTCCGATTTGCCGCGATGACGGGTGGCGCCCTTGTCGCGCTGGGCCAATCGGTTGAAGCCGGCGCTCCGGGCATCCCCGAGTTCCTTCCAGATCCACCAGCGGTCCCGCGGCCAGACCCCGTTCACATCACTGTTGCCATCGCCGAACAGGATCAATTGGGAGGGCCGTTCCACCATCGACCAGCGGCACATGTTGTTTTCATAAAGGGCCGGCCGACCAAATGGAGGGGTGGCACCCCCGAACGTCCAGTGGACGTTCACCGCCCCGATCCCGCTGGCGATATCGAGTTCGCTGTCGATGAACACGCCGAGCAGCTTCTTGTTGCCCGATCCCTTTTTCATCCCCGCGGCCCGGCCGGAGGCGTAAACCTCCTCCTTTTCAGCCGGGCAATCATAGGTGTTCGGGTTCCGGCCGACGTAGCGGTAGAGATAGGGGCGCCAGGTTGTCTCACCTCCGGGAATCCGGTCTTGGATCGGCGGAAACCATTCCTGGTTGTCCCCGGAATACAGGTGGGTGGCGACGGCCAGTTGCCGGACATTGTTGAGGCAGAATGCGGCCTGTGCATGTCCCTTCGCCTGGCTGAGGGCCGGGAGCAACATCGAGACGAGCAGGGCGATGATCGCGATGACCACCAGCAACTCGATCAGGGTGAACGCGCTGGAAGCGGACCGGGTTGGGGCGGGAAAGCGGCCGACCGGCAACGCGTCTGCCAGGGACGTTCGACACCGAACGACCTGGGTCGTTGGCACGGGGTGGGCAGGCGGAACTGGAGGGCGGTCAGGGCGCATATTTTGTTCAGCCTCAGGCACCATAGGCAGGATTCGGAAGGCAACAAGTGCCCGTTTGGGGGGCGGGGCGCATCCTGACGCTGCCTCCCCATCCCGGACCCGCGAAAGGTGGGAGGCGACGGGACGGGGTTCACTTCTTTCATGCCGGCCTTTCGACGGGCTCGTCCGGGGGGATTGGAACAGCCTGCCGTCCGCTCCCACCCGGGCCCTCGCCGGGCCGTTCCTTGCGTCTCCAAATGAAGGGGGCGAGAGTGTCCAAGCAATGTCCAAGCCGAAACCCCGACCGGTGCCGGAGCCCGGGACTCCGAAAACCAGTGCCCGGCATTGGCTGGGCCGGTTGTTCCGAAATTCCTACACCCGGCAGGGCCGGATCCGGCGGGTCCGGAAATGGTCCGTGAAGCTCCAGCACCTCGGGGTTCGGCGCACGATTTCCCTCCGTTCACCCGATCGCGCCGCGGCGGCGGAGGAGGCGTTGGCCCTGTATAAGACGATTGTCGGGCACGGTTGGGAGGCGGCCCTGCGAACCAGGCCGTCGGACTTGGAGGCCGTCCGAAAGGCGCGTCGCATCCAGAGAGCCATCGGCACGGAGGGAATGGCCGTGGTGGCCGGACGGTTTTCGCGCGAGCTCACCGTGGCGATCCATTGGGTGTCCAATCCGGTCATCTGGACCTATTTCACCCTGCGGACGCGGCCCGGCGGACCCCGGCGGCCCGGAAACGGACGGTCGGCGTCGGAATCCTGGCCAATGGTGGTCGTTGAACCCGACCCGGCCTTGGGCGAAGCGTTGAAAGAATGCCTTCAGGCACAATCCCTGGTCCATCAGGTCCGGGTGTTGAGCCGGACGGCTGATGTCCTTCCCTGGCTGGACCGGAATCGGGCCGCATTGCTGTTGGTGAACCGGGAGGTGGGTGAAATCATGGGGGACACCGTGCTCGATGGCGTGCGGTTGGCGGCACCGCAAATGCCGGGCGTGGTCTATTCGGTCCACGACGACAGTGACGCCCTTTTCAGTTCCACACCGGGCGGGGCCGTTGGGTATCTGTTGAAACGCACGGCACCCGGCAGTCCCTTGGAGCCCCTGGCTGATCGGGCGCTCGTCCCCTGGCCCAGCCCGCAGCAGGTGGCGGAGCGTGTCCGTCTCTATTTCCAACGTCTTATCGGCGCGCCCCCGGACACCCTGCCCAACTTGGAACTGGCCCGGCTCACCGTCCGGGAATTGGAGATCCTGGGGCTCGTGAGCAAGGGGTACCCCGACAAAGAGGTGGCCGATGCGCTCGGCATCAGTGGCTGGACCGTTCATGGGCATGTGAAACGGATCTATGAGAAACTGGGCGTTCATTCGCGCACCGAAGCGGTCGTGAAATACCTGCAGAAGTGACCCAGCTTGGTCGCGCCGGGCACAGCTTCGGGTTGTGGGTGGGCAGACGGTCGGAATTTTGAACAACAAAGGGTGCAGAGGGCACGAAAACGCCTCCTTTTGAAGGATCCGGCCACGGTGCAAAGGTGTTTCACGCAAAGATCGCCAAGACCGCAAAGAGGCAGGCAGCCAAGGTGACCCGCACTCCGAATATCACTCGCTTTGAGTGAGTGGTTGGCGGGTGCGGATTCCTCCCCGTCCTTCGCGTCCTTGGCGTTCTTTGCGTGCAGCGCCCGGGCCTCCCCTGGATCGTCACGGCTTGGTTGTTCCGTCCTTCCGAGCCCGTTTCACCCACGTTCCAAAGAGGTGCCGGCTCGCCCCCGAAACGGGCCATTGAGGTTGCGGGCCCCGCCGATAGCGTCCCCGGGTGGTCGCATCGAACCCCTCGGGTGCCGGGAATGGCGCCCCTTCAACGGCCGGTTCACCCGCTGCGGGCGGTCCGAATCCCTCCGGATCGGCCCGGATCGAAGCCCTGATCGCGTCCCGTCGAACCGGTTGGACGCTGCCCCAGACGTTTTTCAACGACCCCGGGATTTACCAACTCGACCTGGACCGGCTTTGGCGGACCGGGTGGTTGTTTGCAGGCCATTCCTGCGAAATCCAGGCTGCCGGGGATTATTTCCTCGTCGGGATGGATGCGGACTCGGTGATCGTCATCCGGGGCGATGGCGGGGCGATCCATGCCTTGCACAATGTCTGTCGCCATCGCGGTTCCCAGATTTGTTCCGAACCCTGCGGGCGCGTGGCCCGACTGGTTTGCCCCTACCACCAATGGACCTATGGACTGGACGGTCGTCTGGTCGCGTGGCGGGGAATGCAACCGGAGTTGAAGAAAGGGGATTTCCCGCTCCAGACCGTCGCTATCCGGGAAGTCGAAGGGTTGATTTTCATCAGTTTTGCGCGCGATCCGCTGCCCTTCGACGCGGCCCACGATTGCCTTGCGCCGTTATGCCGGCCCCAAGGCTTCCGTCGGGCCAAGGTCGCCAAGGCGGTGGACTACCTGGTGAAGGCCAACTGGAAGGTGGTTTGGGAAAACAACCGCGAATGCTACCATTGCAACATCGGCCACCCCCAGTACATCAAGGCCAACTTCGACCATTTCAACACGGATGACACCACATCACGGATCCGCGAGGAGATGTCGGCCGTGGTTCGACGGAGCGGGGAAAAATGGTCTGCGGCCGGCCTCGCCCCGACGCATCGGCAGACGGGGATGACCGAGTTTCCGGATGCCGCACGGGGGCTCTGGTTCAGCGCCAACCGCACGCCCTTGGTGGACGGTTGGGTCAGCGAGTCCATGGACGGCCGGTCGGTCGCGCCGCTGATGGGGGACTATCCGGATCCCGATGTGGGGACGTTGCGCATGAGGACGCTGCCCAATTTCTGGAATCATTCCAGTTCCGATCATTCGGTGAGCACGCGACTGATGCCGGTCGGTCCCCAGCTCACCGCCATCCGGGTCTGGTGGTTGGTGGATGGGAAGGCGGTTGAGGGCCGGGACTACGATCTCGCGAAGCTGATGCCGTTCTGGCAACTGACCAGCGAACAGGACTGGGTCATCTGTGAACGCCAGCAGAAAGGCATCAATTCCAGCGCCTATCTCCCGGGACCCTATTCGACCTTCAAGGAATATAATGTCGATGGGTTTGTGAGATGGTATTTGGAGATGGTGGGGCGTGAAACGTTTCACGTAACACGTAACACGTAACACGCAACACGTTTCACGCCCCATGCCCTCCCTCTCTGACCACGAAATCATCATCATCGGTGGCGGCGCCATCGGGGCCGGTTGCGCCTATGCGCTTGCCAAGGCCGGCCACACCGATGTCCTCGTCCTCGACCGTGCCGACGACGTCGGCGCCGTGACGACCGCGCAGGGGGCCGGTCTGTGCGGTCAGATCCGCGATTCCGCCGAACGCATCCGGTTGGCCATGCATTCGGTGGCCACCTTCCGTGAACTGCAGGCCGGGGAGGTGAAACCCGACTGGCACGAGGTGGGTTCGGTGCGGGTCGCCCTCACCGCGCGCCGGGCCGAGGAATTTGACCGGCTCATCGTCGCCGCGGACGCCGCCGGACTGGAGGCGCGGTTGATCGATCACGCCGAGGCCAGCCGACGATGGCCCTTGATGGAATTCGACGGGGCCAAGTCGGTGCTTTGGTGCCCGAGCGACGGTTACATGACCCCACGTTGCGTGGCGGCATCCTACCGGCATCACGCCGAAAAACTCGGGGTCCGGTTCGCCACCGCAACGGCGCTCGAGGATCTCCTCGTGAAGAACGGGCGGGTCGCAGGGGTGAAGACCAGCCGGGGTTCGGCGGGATGTCGCTATGTCGTCAACGCCGCCGGGGCGAATGCGTATCACGTCGCCCGGTTGGCCGGTCTCGAGCTGCCCATTTTCCCGGTCCGACACGAGTATTTTGTCACCGTGCCAATGGACGGGTTGACCGCCGACCTGCCATGTTTCCGCATCCCGGAACTCACGCTCTACGGGCGGGTCCGCGAGGGTGGGTTGCTCCTCGGGGGATGGGAACCGAAGGCCCTGAGCACGGACCCTCACAGTTTCGCGCCGGACAACGCGCCGCCGCCGGTCGTGACCGATTGGCCGGTGCTGGATTCGTTCGAGGAGAGTTTCAGCCGATTGTTTCCCACGGCGCGGGCGGCGCAGAAGAGTTGGGTGGGGAAAGGCTGGCCGACGTTCACGCCGGACGGACGGTTCCTCATTGGGGAGAGTTCACGGGTGCCGGGATTCGTGATGGCGGGCGGGTGCAATGCGCACGGCATTTCGGGGTCCGGCGGGATCGGGAAACTGCTCGTGGAATCGCTCTTCGACCCGCATCCGGGCGAGTATGCGCTAAGCCTGAGCCCGGACCGCTTCACCGAGTCCAGTTGGGATTGGGAGGAAGCCCGTCGCCGGGCGGTGCAGGTGTACGAGACCTATTACGGGGTCTAAGGCTGGAGGGCGCCGGCGGGGTGTTCGACCGGGACGCCCTCGTCGGGATATTCGAACACGCGGCCTTCGAAATTGCGGATCACAATGCGTCCCGGTTCATTGGCGAGGATGTACTCGGGGTTGATCGGGACCTTGCCGCCGCCCCCGGGTGCATCAATCACATATTGGGGGACGGCGTAGCCGGTGGTGTGGCCACGGAGCGCCTCCATGACCTGCAGACCCTCGCGCACCGAGGCCCGCAGATGGGCGCTGCCGGCGATCAGATCGCACTGGTAAAGGTAATAGGGTCGGACCCGGCACATCAGGAGTTTGTGCACGTGGGCCTTCATCACCTCGGGGTCGTCATTGACGTGCCGCAACAGCACCGACTGGTTTCCGAGGGGTATGCCGGCATCGGCCAGCCGTCCCAAGGCGTCGCGCACCTCGGTGGTGAGTTCGCGGGGATGATTGGAGTGGATGCTGATGAACAGCGGGTGGAATTGCCGCAGCATCGAGCAGAGTTCCGGCGTGATCCGTTGCGGGAGAAAAATCGGGATGCGCGTTCCGATACGGATGAACTCGAGGTGGGGGATGGCGCGGAGTCGGCTGAGGAGGTATTCGAGCTTTTCGTCGTTGAAGAGCAGGGGATCACCCCCGCTGAGCAACACGTCGCGGATCTCCGGATGGGCGGCAATATAGCCGATTTGAAGGTCGAATTCAGGGTGGAAATCGTAACCGCTGGCGTTGCTGACCAGGCGGGAACGGGTGCAATACCGGCAATAGGACGCGCACCGGTCGGTGACCAGGAACAGGACCCGGTCGGGATAACGGTGCACCAATCCCGGCACCGGCGAATGGCTGTCCTCACCGCAGGGGTCGTTCATTTCCCACGGGGCCCGTACCGTTTCCTCCAGGCGCGGAATCACCTGCCAGCGGATCGGGCAGTATTCATCGGCCGGGTCGATGAGGCTGAAGAAGTGGGGGGTGATCCCGACCGCGAGCTTGGATTGGCCGGCGAGGATGGCCCCGGCGCGCTCCTCCGGGGTCAGCGTGGGGAGATGCTTCTCCAGATGCTCCACGGTGCTGACCCGGTGCTTGAGTTGCCACCGCCAGTCATTCCAATCGGCATCGGGGACACCGGGCCACGGGCCGCGACCGGCCGGTTGGAATCGTTTGAGGGCTAGGAACGCGGGTGAGGGCTCTGGGGTCGGGCCCGCCGCAGTAGACTCGAAGTCCATTGCAATGGCGCGGACATTAGGGTCGGAAGTCCCGGCGTCAAGGGAAGGGCGGGCGGGGGAACGGAGCCACGGAACGGCGGAGCCACGGAACGGCGGAGCCTCAGAGCCTCAGAACGGCAGAACGGCAGAACGGCAGAACGGGGCTCCGACCCTTGAGGCTCTGACCGCTGAAGCTCTGACCGCTGCGGCTCCGACCCCTGCGGCTCCGACCCCTGCGGCTCTGGCGCCGCGGCGCTCCGGCGCCCCCGCCCCGGCTCAGTCCGGGTTCAATTCCCTCAGTCGACGTTCCAGTTCGACGCGCAATTCTTCCCTCCCCCCGGCGTCCGTTTCCCTCGGCACAAGGAGGCGCGCCCCGAACCGGATCTGGCACCGGGTGAAAGGTAACGGCACTTGGAAGGAATCCCAACTTCCCAAGGCCCGGTGCCAGTCGAGCCGGCATCCGACCGGGATCAGGGGCAATCCGCTGAGTTGGGCGGCCAGGATCGCCCCTTCCTGGGCATGGTACTTCGGTCCGCGCGGCCCGTCCGGTGTGAGGGCGATATCGCAACCGCGGTGGGTGGCGGCCAGCAGTTCGCGAAGCGCCTGGGCGCCACGACGACTGGAAGAGCCCCGGACCGGTTCTGCACCCAGCAAGGTCAGGGTGTGTGCCAACAGGCCGCCGTCGCGACTGGCGCTGACCAGTGTCGCCAGGCGCCGCGGTACGGTGTGACCCCGGCTGGCACGCCAGTAGATCGGCAGGGTGAGGGCCAGTCGGTTGTGCCAGGTCGTGAAAATGACCCGGTCGGTGCACCCGGGCGCCATGAAACCCGAGT
This sequence comes from Verrucomicrobiota bacterium, assembly GCA_025360495.1. GTDB lineage: Bacteria > Verrucomicrobiota > Verrucomicrobiia > Limisphaerales > UBA9464 > UBA6176. Next base: position 13,644 of record JANYCC010000243.1, read on the forward strand.
CATCGCGCAGGTCCCAACGGATGGACGCATCCAAACCCAGCACCAAGGTGTGGAGAATCCGGGCGGCGAGGCGCCCATGCCAGCGGGGTTGCTCGGGGACCACCACGCCCGAGCGGGCGCGGGGTTTTTGGGGGTGCGGGCCGGGGTCGGACATCAGGCGGGCTTGCGCAGGCAGGCGCGGACCAATTGTTCGACCGTGGCGGTGGATCCGAGGACCGCGACCGCGGCCCGGACGGCGTCATGGGCCTCATTGGGTTTGAAGCCGAGCGCCCCCAAGGCTGCCATGGCATCGCCCAGACGCGTCTCCGCCGTGCCGCCGACCGCACGACCGGCGCCTGCCGTCGGATCGGCGGATCCAAATGCGCCGAGTTTGTCCTTCAATTCCATGACGATCCGTTCGGCTGTTTTGCGCCCCACGCCGGAGATGGAGGCGAGGGCTTTCACGTCGGCCGCGGCCACGGCGGCGCGGAAGGCGGAGACGTTCATTCCCGAGAGCACATTGAGGGCGAGCTTGGGGCCGATTCCACTCACGGTGTTGATGAGCAATCGGAACAGCTCGCGTTCCGCCGGGGTGAGGAACCCATACAGCAGATGGGCGTCCTCGCGCACGACGAGATGGGTGAGCAGATGGACGTCCTGGCCGGCGGCGGGCAGGCGGTCGAAGGACGACAACGGGATGAGGACCTCATAGCCGACGCCGTGGACATCGACGATGGCGACGGTGGGCAGGGCCTCGACGAGGCGTCCGTGGACGTGGGTGATCATGGGACGGGGGACTTGGTCTTGGAAAGGAGCCGGATGTCACCGATGACCATCGCCTTGTCAGCCGCCTTGCACATGTCGTAGAGGGTGAGGGCGGCGACGGCGACCGCGGTCAGGGCCTCCATTTCGATGCCGGTGGCAGCGGTGACGCGGGCCGAGGCGGTGATGACAATGCGGTCGCGCGTGGCGGGGATCTCAAAGTCAACGGCGCAATGCGACAGGGGCAGGGGATGGCAGAGCGGGATCAGGTCGCCGGTGCGTTTGGCGGCCAGAATTCCGGCAATCCGGGCGGTGGCGAAGACATTGCCCTTCGCGACCCGGTCGTTCTCGATCAGCTCGATCGTGGCGGTGGCGAGGCGGATTTCGCCGCGGGCGACGGCTTCGCGGAGCAACGGCGGTTTGGCGGAAACATCCACCATCCGGGCCTCGCCGCGGGCATCGACATGTGAAAGCGGGTTCACGTTCTCGGAAGGATGAGGGATGAAGGTTGAAAGATGAAGCTTTCAGACAGGCACGCGCCGCCCGGCTTCGGACGGAGCGGACGCGCTTCCGCGGGGGAATTCCAAGCCCGTGCCACGATTCCCTGATACCCTTCGGCATGCATGGGCGACGGATACTCAAGTGGATTGGTTGTCTCCTCGGAACATTGGTGCTGTTGGTTGCCGCGATCGGGGGCGGGGGATGGCTTTATTTTCATCCCGATGTCACCCGCACCGACGGCATCGTCTATGGCACGCGTCACGGGCATCCGCTGACCCTGGACGTCGTCCGTCCGGAGCACCCGAACGGCCTGGGAGTCCTGCTGATGGTGAGTGGGGGCTGGAAATCGGGGACCAACGCCTTCGCACCGTGGATTGCCGCCCCGTTGTTGCGCCGGGGCTATACGATCCTCCCCGTCTATCATGTGTCCCAACCCGAGGCGTCGGTGATGGAGATCGTGGCGGATGTGAATCGGGCGGTGCGGTTCGCCCGGCATCACGCCCGGGAATATGGGGTGGATCCCGCGCGCCTCGGGGTGACCGGTGGCAGCGCGGGCGGGCACCTGAGTCTCATGCTGGCGACCCGCGGCGGACCCGGGCCGGCCGACGCGGCCGATCCGGTGGACCGGGAAAGCAGCGCCGTGCAGGCGGTGGCGATCTTCTATCCGGTCACCGATCTGACCGACCTGGGGACCTCGACCGAGAACCTTCACGATGGCGGTCCCCCGAAGAGCTTTGTGAAGGCGTTCGGACCGGGAGCCACCAATCCCGAAGTGTGGAAGGTCATCGGCCGGGAGCTGTCACCCCTCCATTATATAAACACCAACCTGCCGCCGACCCTGATCTTTCATGGGGGCGCGGACACCTTGGTGCCCCCGGATCAGTCGGAACGCTTCCAAAAGCGCGCCGGTGAATTGGGGCGGACGGTCGAGTTGGTGATCCGGCCTGGCAAACAACATGGCTGGCCGTCGATGGTGTGGGATATGCGGCGGTTCAGTGACTGGTTTGACCGGTATCTGATGAAACGCGGGGAATGATCAGTTGCCCGGGCCGAGCACTGCCGTCCGGACTTGGGCGGGGAGCCCGGAAGCCGCGGCCCGCATCGCGGAATCACCGGCGGCATTCCGGTTCTCCAACATCATCACGGAGGCCGCACCCATCCCTCCACCGGCGTCCCGCCATCGCACCGGGTCCGACCCGATGTTTGCCAGCGGCGTGCCGGTGAGGGTTTTGCTCCGGATTTCCGCCAGAAAAGGCTCCAAACGCCGACCGGTGAAGAGGACCCGTTCTTCGGCGTCGGTGCCGCCTTGGGCCAGCGGGCCGAGCAGTTCGAGCCAGGGTTGATCCGCCCGGTTGCGTCGTGCGGAGGCAAAGCGCGGATCGCGGGGATCCAACGGACCGACGAGGAACATCCACAGTCCCGCTGGATGCACCAACTGCGGGTTGAGTCCGTCGGGTCGGAGTTCGCGGATGCGATGTTCGACCACGGCCGGATCGAGGGGGGAGTCGTCCGCGTGGCCCACCAATGCGAGGGCCGGGCGATCGGGTGCAAAATCGCCGCGCCACAAGGTCGCATGGGGAAAGACATCGAGGAAAGTCGCGGCGACGATGTTGAATTCCCCTTCGGAGAGTTGGAACAGCGGCAGCCATTGGCAGAACAAACCTCCGGGGGCGAGGGCATGCCGGGCGGCCTCGAAATGATCCGAGAAATAGAGGGCCGCCTCGCCCCGGCGCCACGGCACGACCAGATCACCGACAATCACATCAAAGCGTTCCGGTGTGCCCCGCAGGAACTGGCGGGCATCCTCGGCGACCACGCGGGTCCGGGACGATTGGAGCAGTCCGAGATTCGCGGCTTGGAAATGCCCGGCGGCGGCATTCACCACCTCCGGGACGAGTTCCACGGCCGTCACGCTCTCCGTGGGATGAAGCATCGTCGCGCCGGCCGTGATGCCCGTGCCCAGGCCGAGGAAGGCGACCCGGCGCGGCGACGGATGGAGCAGGAGCGGCAGGTGGCCCTGCATCCGTTCGTCACCCGCGGACCCGGTCCCGCCGAGGATATAATAATTGTCGAGTTTGATCCGTCGATGAACCCCGGCTCCGACCACGGCGACGATCCCATGGCTGCCTTCGTTGAGGGCGATGATCCGTTCCCCCTGTTGTGGTTCGAATTTCACCCGGGGCAAACCCGAGGGATTCCACAGGAACACCGCGACGGCCATTCCCACGACGGTGACGCCGCGCCGGGGGGTGAACCAAGGCCTGGCCCATCCCCCGGCAACCGCTTCGCCCACCGCGAACAGGACCAGCCCCACGGCGGCGATCGTCCACCACAGGCCGAGCCAGCGGGGAAAAAGGAAGGCCGCCGCCAATGAGCCGGCGATCGATCCGACGGTGTTGGCGCCGAGCAATGCGCCGAGGACACGGGCCGCGGGTTGGCCGCTGGCGGTGCCGCAGAGTTCCATCAAGGCTGGCAGCGCCATGCCGGCCAACAGGGTCGGCAGGAGGACGGTCGGGGCCGCAAGCCCCATGACTTTCAATCCATAGTCCGCCCAGCCGTGACTGGCAGCGAGATAGGTGAGGCCGTGGGTCAGGGCATAAAAGATCGGCGGTGACGCAAAAACCGCGATCCCGCCCCACCGCCATCCGGCCCCGAAGATTCCCCGTGCGGACCCACCGCGTCGCAAGGCCGCCCGGGCCAGGGCGCTGCCCCCGGCAAGACCGACCAGGAAGACCGCGAGCACCACCGCGAAAGAGTAGATCGAATTCTCGTGGACCTGTGCGAACATGCGACTCCACGTGACTTCCAGGATGAACATCAGCCCGCCGGACAGGGCGGAAAGGATCAGCAGGACGCGGAACGGCAGCGTCGCCGGGTGAACGGCGGAGGCGTCGTGCGAACCGGTTCGCCGCAATCCGGCCATTTTCCCCGGCTTCGACCGGTCCGGTTCGGGGGACGACGTCCGGGGGCCCCGATCGAGCATCCACGCGAGCCCACCAATCAGGATGCTGGCGGCGACACAGGCGGCATAACTGGCGGTTGCGCCGAGTCGTGGGAGCCAGAAGAACGGCACGCTCAGCGCCCCGAGGGCGGCGCCCGCGGTGTTGACGGCATAGAGACTGCCGGTGGTGATCCCGAGACGTCGGCGTCCGTCGGCCAGCGCCTGGCCGAGCAGGGGAAGGGTGCCGCCCATGAAGAAGGTCGGCGGGAACAACGCCACGAGGGTGAGCAGGGTTCTCACCACGGTCAGTTGGGTCGGCGAATTGGCAAGGGCCTGGTAGAGGGTCGGCGCGTGGTGATCGTAAAGCCGCAGCCACGCCTCCACTCCGAGAGCCCCCAATCCGGCGGCGATCTCCAAGGCGCCATAGCCCCGCAGAGGACGGCGATTGCCAGCGGCCCACCGGCCCAGAACCACGCCGCCCGCGGCAAATCCCAGCAGCACGGCGGCCAGGGTCGCGGCGGTGGCGGGCGTCGAAGCGCCGAAGATCGCCGTGAACCTTCGCAGCCACAGGATCTCATACACCAACGCAAGGGCCCCGGAGAAAAAGAGCAGGGCATGGACGATCAATGACCCGGTGAACGGATGACGGCGTTCGGCGAGGATGCCGGGGCGGTGAGCAGAGGGATCGGCTGGCATGAATCGGAACGGCTTCAATCACGGGACCGAACGGAGAAGTGGATTAACAGCAAAGGGCTCGAGAGGTGCAATTATTCCCGATGCAGACCTCATAATGGATCGTCGGAGCAAGGCGAATCACCGGGCCGTCCTTGCACCGAGGCTGACAATCCGTGGCCAGTCGGCTCGCAACGGCCCCCGGTTTCGGGCGCCCCACCCCCGGATTGCGGCAGATGATCCCAGATCGATCCCCTTTGTCCGGTTGATCGTCAGAAACGCGGCGAACAAGCACTCCATCATGCGTATCAACTCATTTCATGCCCCCCTTCAAAAACTTCTTTGCGGCCTGACCGTCGTGATCGGTCTGGCAGGCCTGGAGGCCCGCCTTCTGGGTCAGGGCTGCGTCCAATCACGCGGTGCCGGAATCGGCATGTTGCTGAACGGCGAGGACACCTACCTGGAGGCCGGCCAATGGCAGGCCAACGTGGGCTATCGCTGGTTGCACTCGGATCGTCATTTCAGCGGCAATGACGAACTCAATCCCCCCGGCGCCCCGGTTGGCGGCGGGAACGAGAACAAGAGCCGCAATTATTTCGGCGACCAGATCATCAACGACTCGCACTTCCTGGATCTGTCGGCGACCTATGCGATCACGAAGCGCTTCAGCGCCACCCTGACGCTGCCCTTCGTGAGCTCGGACCGTTCGCAACCCGTGGCGGTCAAAGTCAAACCCACCGAGGACACCCCGGGCACGGTCACCATCTATGATCGTTATTCCACCCAGGCTTCCGGCCTCGCGGACATCAGCCTGCGGTTCAACGGTTGGGTCTTCGATCCCGATAAGCACCATGAGGGCAACATCTCCTTCGGCGTGGGCATGAAGTTCCCCACCGGCGACAGCGAGGCCCGCGACGTGTTCGAAGGCCGCGATGCGAAAACCGGCATCATCACCGGCAGCCAGAATTATGTGGATCAATCGATCCAACCGGGCGACGGCGGCTGGGGGATCATCCTTCAGACCCAGGCTTTCCAAAAGGTCGTCGGCGATCTTTATGGCTATATGGACGCCTCCTACCTGATCAATCCGCAGGTGCGGGATCCGGCCACCGGCTATTCGACCCCGGACTCGTACCTGATGCGTCTGGGTTTCAGCTACGCGGTCTGGCCGGCGAAGGGGCTGAGCCTGAGCATCGGCGGTCGCATGGAAGGCGTGCCATCCACCGATTGGTTCGGGGACAGCACCGGTTCCCGGCGGCCCGGGTATGCGATCTCGATCGAGCCCGGCATCACCTGGATCTATAAGAAACTCGCCATCACTGTCACCGCGCCCGTGGCCGTGGCCATCAACCGGGAACGCAACTTTGCCGGAAACGCCGGTGATGCCGCCTTCGCGGATTATATCATCACGAGCGCCATCTCTTACCGTTTCTAAACCGGTAAAGGCAATCCGTCACGACCGGCAGTGTGGGAACATTCCCCGCTGCCGGTTTTTTGTTTCCGCGGCCTCTGGGCGCCCCTGCGAGCCCGGCCCGACGCAAGGGGTTTTGAACAGGAGGTCGCGGAGGAAGCAGAGTTGATTTGGCGTCTGTCTCTGCGATCTCTGCCTGCTCCTGTTCACGTCTTGGAGAACCGGCTCAGGCGATGCCTTGGGCGCGGCCGGGCACCTCCAGCAGATAACGACCGCGCCGGCGCACCACCCGGACCCGGTGCCCGAACGTGACGCCCAGGCGCTCCGAGGTCACGACGCGGCGCAGCCCACCCGCAGCGACCACGCCCCCCTCCCGCAGCAACAGCGCGTGGGTGAAGCACGGGACGATCTCCTCGACATGGTGGGTCACCAGCACCAGCGCCGGGGCGTCCGGTTGGGTGGACAGCCGCTGGACGAACTGGAGGAAGGTCTCGCGCGCCACCGGGTCCAGTCCCGCGCACGGTTCGTCCAGGATCAGCAGGCGCGGATCGGCCATCAACGCCCGGCCGATCAACACCCGTTGACGTTCGCCTTGCGACAACACCGCCCACGGACGTTCGGCCAGGTGCGTGCACTCGATCTGTCCGAGCAAGGCCAGCGCACGCCGACGGTCGGCGCGGGTGGGACGACCCCAAAAATCAATCATCGCGTACCGCCCGCTGGCGACGCTTTCGAGCGCCGGTTCGGTCTCGGCCATCATCTGGCGGATGGACGAGCTGACGAGCCCGATTCGTTTGCGGAGTTCGCGCCAGTCGCTTTCGCCATAGCGCCGCCCCAGCAGTTCAATCTCCCCGGAGGTCGGCATGAGATAGCCGGTCAACGCCGACAACAGGGAGGTTTTCCCCGATCCGTTGGAGCCGAGGATCACCCAGTGCTGGCCGGGTTCGACCCGCCACGCCACGTCCCGCAGGATCGACGTCCCATTGCGGATGATGGTGAGATCGCGGACGTCGAGGATCGGGGCCTGGGTCATCGGCGGAAGTGGGCGAGAACCTTGCCCGGGAAGTGGGGCAGGGCCCGCAGAACCTCCTTCAACATGCGCGGGCTCATTTCCGCCGGCACCGTCGCCCGCACATAAGCCCGCGGGTGGACGACATCGGTCGGCCAGGGTCGGACGGCGGTGGTGGCGGCGGGAAAATCGGAAAGGCGGTTTTCACGGACGAAGGCGAACAGGTTTTGGACGTACCACCAGGCGACCTCGCCATTTTCCCAGATCTGCCACCGGAGACAGTCGAGGGGTGCAAAACCCTGGGCCCGGAACAGCGGGATCCAGTGGCTCGGCCATTGTTCGTTGACGTGATGCGTTCCGCCCTGGCCGGGGACCGCGGCGCTGAAGACCACCACATCGGCCAGGCGGCACAGGTCCGCGACGAACGACGGGCCGCGGGCAGGGTCCAGATGTTCTGCGACCTCCAGGCAGTTGACCACGTCGTATCTCCGTCCGGCGGGCAGTGATTGGGCCAGGTCGAGACGTTGGAAACGGTCCGGCGGAATCAGGAGTTGATCTGTTTGGACGACGGATCCATCGATCCCCGTGGCGTCACAGCCGGCGTCGAGATAGGCGCGGGTCCAAGTGCCGGAACCACACCCGACATCGACGACACTGCGGGAGGGGAAGAGGCGGAGAATGAGGGGCACGACGACCCGGGCGGACGCCGCGGAATCCTCCTTCAAGCCCTCATAATACCGGGTCGAGTAAGGCGCGCTCATGCAGGCGTCAGTTCCGGCGATAGGCCTCGGCGAGCAGGGTGACGGGGTGGACGACGCGGATGCCGACCCCGCGGGCCTTGAGGCCGTTGACGACCTGCAGGAGGCAGCCCGGATTGCCCGTGGCGACCACGGTGGCGCCGGTGGTGAGGATGTGGTCCACCTTTCGTTCGAGGAGTTGGCCGGCCATCTCGGGTTGGGTGAGATTATAAATACCCGCGCTGCCACAACACCAGTTGGCCTCGGTGAGTTCGACCAGTTTCACCCCGGGAATCGCCTTCAGCAGTTGGCGCGGTTGGGAGCTGATCTTCTGCCCGTGACACAGGTGGCAGGATTCATGGTAAGTGACCGTCTGGTCCGGTTGGCGCACGGAGGACGGGGCGGTGATCCCGATCCCGACCAACCACTCATGGATGTCCTTCACCTTGTGGTCCCATTCCGTCGCGGCGGCGAGATGGACGGGATCGTCGGAGAGCAATTTGGCGTAATGTTTGAGATGGGAACCGCAGCCGCCGGCGTTGGTGATGATGGCGTCGAACTGGGACGGGGGGAACTGCGCCAGGTTGCGACGGGCCAGGGTGCGGGCGAGTTCCCATTCCCCGTTATGGGCGTGCAGGGAACCGCAGCAGCTCTGGTCGGGCGGCGTGACCACCTCGCACCCGTTGGCGGCCAGGACTTCGGCGGTGTCGCGGTTGATGTCGCTGAAAAGAAGGTCTTGCGCGCAACCCGTGAGCAAGGCGACGCGAAACCGACGCACGCCGGTGGGCGGCAGGACGGGCGGGATCAGTTCGTTGGAGAACTTGTCCCGGACAGTGGGCGTCATGGCCTCGAGTTCCTGGAGCCGGCGGGGCAGGATTCGGAGCACGCCGGAATTGCGGACGAGGCTTTGGAGCCCGGTCTGTTGCCAGAGTTGGAGCGCCTTGCCCACCCACTGCAGCCGGTTGTGATCCATGAACAGCCAATCCAGCGTGGCCTTGCGGATCAGCGTGCGGCGCGGGTTGTCGAGCAGGCCGCGCTCCTCCACCTCGGCCCGGGCGTGCTCAAACAATTCCGCGTAATTCACCCCGGCCGGACACGCGGTCATGCACGCCAGGCAACCCAGGCAGAAGTACATCTCCTCCGCAAAGGTCGCCGTGGGCTCATACCGGTCGTCGGCCACGGCGCGCATCAGGGCGATCCGCCCGCGCGGGCTGTTGCGTTCGAGCTTGGTGGCGTCGTACGTCGGGCACGTGGGCAGGCAGAGCCCGCAGTGCATGCATTGTTGCACGACCGAGTAGTCGAGATCCTTCAGGTGCGAGCGGGGGGCGGTCATCGCGTGTGGCGGCGCGACAGTAGCGGGGTCCCGCCCGGGTAAAAGGGCGAACTCCGCGGAAGACGTCGGACGGAGCCGTGAGTAGCCGACGAGGTACGAGGCGGACCCCGGCAGGCCACAGGAGATCCGCGTCAGGACTTCGTCGGTTGCGGATCCGCCTCGTACCTCGTCGGCTACGGAGCCTCAGCACTGCGGAGCTTCAGAACGGCAGAATCGCGCAGATCGGGGCAATTCGAGAGGATTTCCGCGGTTCTGACGCTCTGCAGTTCTGAGGCTCCGACCCGCTGAGGTTCCGCGGTTCTGAAGCTCTGGGGCTCCGAAGCTCCGCCGCGCGCGCCGCGCCTGCCGCTGCGTCACGGCCGGGCAGTGGTCGCCGCCTGGATGCGCAGCACATCCGGGTTGTTGGGGGACGGGACGTTGAGGGAGATCAACCCGCCGGGCTTGTACGGAGGCTTGGTCCGGCCATCCAGCCACTTCCACGTCTCAACATGTCCGTCGCCGAAGGAAAAGTCACCGGAGCCCAGATGGTGGCTTCCCGGAAAATCGATCAGTTTTCGCAAGGAGGGACTCCCTCCAAACCCGTCCATGGACACCGCGAAGGACCCGTCATTGATGCTATCGGGATGTTCGTCGAGCAGGATATAGGTGCGATCCGGGCCCGGGGCGGTCAGGTCGGTGGTCTTGATATAAGTGCGGTATCCCGGGCTCCAGAAGGAAGTTGCCGACCCCACGGAGGCGTTCATCGAGTAGCTGCGGATCCGTCGGCGGTCGCCCTGACCGGCGACCTTCACGGTCGCCGGATCACCGGGGCAGTTCCAGTAGTCCGGGTCCGACGCAGAGCGCCACAGCAGCGCGTTGGTGAGATAGGCGGGATTCCAGTTCTGCGGGGTGGAGGTGAAATCCAGGAACCCCGGGCCGCACCAGTTGCCGGGCGCCCCGTTGTCGCTATTGACCGGAAGTCGGTCATGGTTGTCCAAGGCATAAAGCGACCAGGCCCGGGTCAGTTGCCGCAGATTGGCCCGGCACCCCATGATCTGCGAGCTCTGCCGATCCACACCGGCGGTCGTCAGCAACAGCCCGGCAAGGAGGGCGACGGTGGAAACCACGGCTGCCAGTTCAAGCCGGGTGAAGCCGGCCTGTGAGGTTTGGATTGTGGGCTTCATCAGACGGTGTTTTTCCAGAACCGCCCCATCGGCGATATCCGGAGGGGCCTGTCCAAGCCGGACCGGCGTCCTGCCGGAGTATTCTCGGGGGCCAACGGGCAGGTCAAGTCCGGGATGTTCTTGAAGCGGGCCTTGAACCGATCCACGCCTTCTGCTTGGCTCGTGTGGACTTACAAGATCCGTGCCGGCGAATGCCGCGGTCAGCGGCAGCGGATCTCATATCCCATCATTCATACCATGTCCCGTCCCCGATTGCTGACCCATGGCGCCGCGTTGGTCCTCGCGCTGATCGTGATGAGTCCGGCCGCCGCCACCCCGCCGGCCGTCTCCCTCGTCTCCCAGACCGTCCTCAAAGAGGCCACGGCCGCGGGTGAAAGCGGAGCCGCCTTGTTCAGCGGTGACGGCCGGTTCGTCTTCTTCCTGAGCGACGCCCCCAACCTGGTCGCCAACGATCCCCACGGGGCGCGCGTGGATCTCTTCCGACGCGACCTCTCCACCGGGACGACGATTTCCGTGAGTGCCCCGGCCAATGCCCAGACCACCGGCTTTGGCGCCTCGGCCGACGGGCGGTGGGTCGCCTTCGCCAGTCGCGCCTCGAACCTCGTGGCGGGCGATGTCAATGGTCGGTCCGATGTCTTCCTGCGTGATCTGGACACCGGCGGGATCCGCCTGGTTTCCGCAACCCCGTTGGGCCGCGTCGCGAATGGCGACTCGGCGGCGCCGGTGATCTCCGCGGACGGACGATTCGTGCTGTTCGAGAGCAACTCCTCGGAATTGGCGAAATCGGACGTCAACCTGGCCGTGGACGTCTTCCTTCATGAGGTGGCCACCGGGGTGAACAGTTTGGTCAGCGCCCGGACCAATGGTTCTGCCGGCGATCTGCGTTCCTCGGTGGTTGCCCTCAGCGCGGATGGCGAGGTGATGGTGTTCCGCAGCGAAGCAACCGATCTGGTGTCGCCGGTCGCCGCCTTCACCACCGACCTCTATGTCCGCCATCGGCTCACGGGCAAGACCCAGCGGATCATCCTGCCGGGAGTGGCGGCGATCTCGGGGAAGCCCGCCGTCCATACTTATGACCCGGTGTTGAGCCCGGACGGCCGCGTGCTTGCCTTTCGGGGCGACCCCTTCGGCACGACCCTCGCTTCCGGGGTGTGGTGGTTCGACCTGGAGCACGGCACCAACGTGCGCGCTTCGGGAAACCTGATTGTTTCGGGTGTCGTCGATGACACCTCGGGCCCGGCCCTGAGTGCCGATGGCCGGACGCTCGCCTTTGAAGCCAGTCCGGGTCGGATCGCCGTGTGGAATGCGGACACGGGATTGCACACCCTCGACGACTTGGTGCAGACGGTGCCCAAGGGATTCCCCGAGCCGGAGTCGAGCCTGACGCCGGTGCTCAGCACCGATGCCTCGTTGCTGACGTTCCAATCGTATTCGCCGGTGCCGGCAGCGGGTGTGGTGAGCGGCGGAGACCTCCGGCTTTACGTCCGGCGATTGGCGACGGGCGAGACATGGACGCCGTTCCCGGGATTGGCCGGCGCCTTCGACCTGACTTTCGCCGCGTTCAGTCCCGATGGCCATTCCATCCAGTTCCAAACAGCGGTGCCGCTGCCCGGGGTCAACGATGTCAACCGTGCCTTCGACCTCGTCCTGGCACCGGTCGCATTGGACGGTTTCAAGGTGTTGTCCGAGCCGTCCCCCGGGATCGGGATCGCCGCCGGTTCGGCCCCGAGTTCGCTGGGGGATGGGGCTTTCAGCGATGACGGCCGCTTCATCGTGTTCAGCAGTTTCGCCGAGGATCTGGTGTCGAATGATGGCAATGGACGGGGCGATGTCTTTGTCCGGGACACGGTCGCCGGGACGACCCGATTGGTCAGTGTCGGGATGGATGGACGGTCCCCGGCGGCCCTGTCCTATTCCCCGCGCATCACCGGGGACGGGCGTTTCGTGGTCTTTGTCAGCGGAGCCACCAACCTAGCAGAGGGCGATGTCAACATCGTGTCGGACGTCTATGTGCGGGATTTGGTTTTGGGCACGACGGTGTTGGCGAGCGCCCGGGATGGTGACACCCACAGCGGCGCGGGTGCGGGTGCGGCGGGCAATCCGGTGATCAGTGGGGACGGTCGCTATGTGGCGTTTGAGAGCAGGGCCCTGGACCTGGTCCCGGGGACGGTTGCGGGAGCGGGTTATAATGTCTTCCTGCGCGATCTCGCGGAAAACCGGACCTATTGGTTGAGTTCCAACCAACGCGTGCCGGGTGCGGTGATCGCCGGTGTCTCCAGCGGCCCGATGATCAGCCGGGACGGTCAGACGGTGGCGTTCCTCGGGGGGGCCTCCGTCACGTCGGATCTCTATGTCTTTTCGGTGCCCCAGCAGCAAATGGTGCGGGTGGCCGGTCCGTCGCAGGGCGTGAGTTCGGCGAGCCTGAGTGCCGATGGTTCCCGGGCGGCTTATGCCTTCGGGGGAATCCCCTCGGTTGCCTGGCGCGACAACCTGGCCGGGACCAATCACCTGATCGTGCGTTCGTCCAACCTGGCGGGGTTTTCCGACGTGGTGATCTCCGCCGACGGGAGCCGGGTCGCATTCGCCTCGAAATTCCAAGCGCCGGGAATTCCCGACAACAACGGGGTCAGCGACGTGTTCGCCTATGACATCGCAACGGGTATCCTTTCGGAGGTGAGCGGCCTGGCCGGCACGGGTGCGGGGGTTGGGAATGGAGCCGCGGATTCCCCGGCACTGAGCCCGGACGGACGCCGACTGGCCTTCCACACTCACGCCGGCAACCTGGCCGGGTCCGGCCCGGGCGGCGTGGGGAATGTTTTCGTGCGGGATCTCACCAGCGGCGTGGTGGCGTTGTTGTCGCACCGGGCCGCGGACGGCGGGCCGGGCGATCAGGGTTCCAGTCGGCCCATCTTCAGCGGGGACGGACGGATCGTGGCCTTTGTGTCGGCGGCGGATGACCTGGTTCCGGGCGACCAAAACGCGGGCACCGATGTGTACACCGCTGTCGTGCCGGACTTCACCACGGTGGATGCCGATGCCGACGGGTTGCCGGATGCCTGGGAGATCGCGCGCTTTGGCAATCTGCTGCAAACGGGGGAGGGCGACTTCGACCACGATGGATCCTCCAATCGGTCTGAATTCATCGCGGGCACCGACCCGAGAGATGCCCAGTCGGTGTTCCGGGCGAGCGCGGCCGACGTGGATGCGGCCGGCGTGCTGACCGTCACCTTCAAATCCGAGCCCGGTGTGACCTATCAATTGCAATACTCGGCGACCTTGGACCCGGCGGCATTTGTCGCCATGGGCGGTGCGGTCGCCGGGACGGGTGGAATGCTGACGCTGTCCGTGGCGGCACCGGACACCGCCGGATTTGCGCGGTTGACGGCGGGTCGGTGAGACGGGCGCATCTTGCCATCGTGGGCGGGCGGGTAGGAAAAC
>JANYCC010000245.1 GCA_025360495.1 Verrucomicrobiota bacterium
GTTTTCCTACCCGCCCCTGCGAAGGTCCGGCTTTCCAAGATGCCCAGATGTGCCCGGTGAGACGGTGGTTTCAAACCGCCATCGACATCGGATGCGCCCCCGGCCATCCTGATCCGCACCGCAACGATTCAAACCATGGCATCGCGTTCCCTTTTGATCGGCATTGATTCGGGCACCCAATCCACCAAGGCACTGGTGGTCGAGGCCCGATCCGGGAAGGTCTTGGGGACCGGCAGTTCGGCCTATGATCTCCTGCCCGGGCTCCCGGCGGGCGCGAAGGAACAGGACCCGGAGACATGGAAACTGGCGACGGTGAAGGCCGTGAAGGCCGCCTTGAAAGAAGCGAAGGCGGCGGCGGGTGAAGTGGTGGCGATCGCGGTGAGCGGGCAGCAACACGGGTTCGTTCCGCTGGACCAGGAGCGCCGGGTGATCCGTCCGGCCAAACTGTGGTGCGACACCACGACGACGGCGGAATGCGCAGAAATCACCCAGGCATTGGGCGGGGTGAAAGGGGCGATCCGACAATTGGGCAACGCGGTCCTGCCCGGTTTCACGGCCTCGAAGGTCCTCTGGTTGAAACGGCATGAGCCCGGGAATTTCGCGCGGTTGGCGACGGTGTTGCTCCCGCATGATTACCTTAATTTCTGGCTCACGGGCAACGTGGCGATGGAGTTCGGCGACGCCTCGGGAACGGCCCTGATGGATGTGCGGAAACGGCGTTGGAACGAGGCCGCAGTGAAGGCGGTCGATCCCGAGTTGCTGGGCAAGCTGCCGACCATCGCGCCGAGTGATCAACCGGCGGGACGCCTGACCGAGGCCGCCGCCCGCCAGTTGGGTTTGAATCCCGGGGTGTTGGTGGGAGCGGGCGGTGGGGACAACATGATGGGGGCGATCGGGACCGGCAACACGCGCGAGGGTGTGGTGACGGCGAGCTTCGGGACGAGTGGGACAATCTATGCCTGTTCGGAACGACCGGTGGTGGACCCGGCGGGCGAACTGGCGGCGTTCTGCGATTCCACCAACCGCTGGCTGCCGCTGCTGTGCACCATGAATGTGACCGTCGCCACGGAGATGGTGCGACGTCAACTGGACCTCGATCACGCGGGGTATGAAAAGACGGCTGCCAAGGCTCCGGCAGGTTGCGATGGCTTGGTTTTGTTGCCGTATCTGGAGGGGGAACGGACTCCCAATGTGCCTGATGGAACCGGCGTGTTCCTCGGGGTCCGTCCGGCCACCTTCGACGCCCCGCATATGGCCCGGGCGGCGATGGAAGGGGTGACCTTGGGGATGAACTACGGCCTGCGCCGGTTGGCCGAACTCGGGGTCCAGCCGCGGCAGGTGCGGGCGACCGGTGGGGGCGCCAAGTCCAGGCTCTGGCGCCAGATCATGGCGGATGTCTTCAACACCGAGGTGGTGACGCTGAAAGTTTCCGAAGGTGCGGCCTACGGGGCGGCGCTGCAGGCCCTTTGGTGTTGGCGACACGCCGCCGGCGAGAATGTGGCGATCGAGGATATCACGGATCAATTCGTGACCCTGAACCCCGCCGAATCCGCCAGCCCCGACCCGAAATCGGTGGAGGTGTATCGGCAAATGCAGGGACTCCAGGACCAGTTGAGCCGGTCCCTGCGTGGGGTGTTCGGGGCGCACCGACCCTTGGTCAGCCCGTCCGCCTGAGCTCCGGATCAGACGGGCGTGCCGCCGGCGCGATACACGATCATCACGCCGAAATCGTTCAGCAGCTTCTGCGTGCCCATCTCGACGTAGCTGTAATTGATGGGCGTGATGCTCACGATGTTCTCGTCCCCGATTTTGTTGAGGATCAGGGAGACGTCGTTGTCGAAATTGTCATGGCCAACCTCCTTGCAATCGCTGTGGCGGATCGTCTTCACCCGCATCATGCGGCGGCCGTCCTTCTGCGCCTGGGCGTCCAGGCTGGGGAGCGGTTTTTGGATCAGCAGTTCCACCGGCTTGTCGGTGACCGGGACGCTGAACTTCTTCTCGACCTTCGCCGCAACGGGGGCTCCCGGGGGCGGAGGGGGTGCGGCGGCACGGACCCCACCGGCGCCTGAGGCCGGGATGGTCAGCGATTTGTTGCAGGCCGGGCAATTGATCGATTCACCGGCGGCCGCTGAGTCGACTTCCAGTTCCGTGTTGCAATGGGGGCATTTGAAGACGATGTCCATAATCTCCGGGGGTGCGACGGATCGTTGACCCTTTGCCCGCCCACCGTCAAAGCCGAAACGCGGGCAAATCCGGGAACCGGGCGCAGCGTGGCACTGTCCTAGAACCAGTAAAACCGCTGCGCCCACTTGTGAATCGGCTCCAATCTCGCTGAGGCGACAATGGCATCTTCGACGGACTGCCGCCCGAACCGGTCCCGTGCCTGCTTGAGAATGCTCTTTGCGCCGGGATGGTTCTCGATCAACACCTCTATCTCGGCAGCTTGAATGAACAGCTTGGAGACCTCCCCTTCGGCTGCGGCAGCCAACGCACGCTTCTCGGAGTGGACTTCTGCCATCCCATCCCGGATCGCCGAGCGTGCATCCCAGACTCTGCCCAGTCTCACGAGGCACTCGGACTCCAGCAGGATCCCAATCAGGTCTTTCTGGCACTTTTCACGAATCAAACGGGCGACGGCGAGGGCACTGGGCAACACCCCGTCGGCCAGCAAACGATCATAATCAGCAATGTCCTTGGCCAGGGTATCCGTCGGAATTCGGGACCGGGTGATTGAGATGGTGCTGCCATCCTGCATCTCTTCCAACTCGGTGTAGGTGCCATCCAACCCGTCATAGTGGGAATCCCGGCGGACCTTGTGCCGCTTGGGATCAACCGAGAATGCGAGGAACGCCTTCCTGGCATGAGCCCACGTCACATTGCTCACCTGGGCCGGAGAGCACTGCCGGATTATTCCCGGATGCCAGAAACGTTCCCCGTCAATCGGGCTCAGGCTGGTCTCTTTGACAAACGTGATCGAACCGGTCGCCGGATCCACCCTTCGGAAGACCCCCGGCTCCGGAGACTGGTCGGGCTTGGGACGCTCAGGCTGCCGGTCGGGGGCATTCGGGGACTGCCCGCCGGAAGATTCAGCCGCATCCAGGAAGCACAGCAGGACGGTTTTCGCCGCCCCGATGTGCTTCAGCTTTTCCGTGGCCCGCGCTTGCGCCTCGATGTCATTTTCAAACCGATCCGGATGGTAAACCTTCACCAGAAACCGATACGCGGCACGGAGGTCCTCACGCGAAAACCCTTCCGGCAAATCGAGAATTCGTGCTGCTTCTGAGGTGGTCATCGACTTGTTGTCAGGACTGGTGAGCCTTCCCCACACCATGTCCCATTGACAACGATTTAATGGACCGGACCTGATCGGAGGGCGCATCTGGGCATCGTGGGAAGC
>JANYCC010000268.1 GCA_025360495.1 Verrucomicrobiota bacterium
CGCATTCCCATGCGCTGCCATGGCGATTCAGGGGGCTTTCCGGCCAGCCCGGTTCTCGAGCCAGACGGATTGCTGGAGATGGAGCGGTCGCGGCCAGAATAGGTTGGTCCGCATCTGCCGCATCAGGTTGCGCTGGACCCATTCAAAGGACGGATCGAGACGCGCCGCCTCCAACAGACCCGGCGTTTCATTGAGATCCGCACTCCGCCCGGCGAGCGCCTCCATTCCCAGCGCGTTCCCCGGCGACGTCGGACGCTGCGCACGATCCGCCAACATCCATCGGGCCCACCCTTCCCAAGCCCCTTTGACCATCGGTTCCCGGGTCAATTCCGTCCGCACCGCTTCCAGACCGACCGTGGGATCGCCCGGACCTTCCCCCAGGACGGCGCTGACAAAATTCGAAAGCCAGGACGGCGGCGCAGCCAGTGGTGGCAGTGGAACCCATCGCACCCCCAGTTCGGTGTCCGGCACCAACACTTGCGAACCATCGGACGTGAACCGCACCCCTTCCGCGCGGATCGGTCGGTGCACCGGTATGCGCCCCGAAAGCGGCCACGATTCCGTCAGCGGCCGGCCCGTCGCAACGTCGAAGACCCGCCAGGAACGATCCGGAGCGGAGACCAGCACCCGGTTGCCCGTGGGATCCAATTCAGCGTGCCGGACCGGTCCACCCATCGGGATGGCGATCCCCACGGGTTGCGCATCCTTGAGTTGCCAGACCTGCACCAAGCCATCGAAACCCGCGGTGACGAGTCGTTCCCCATCCGGACTCCAACCGGCCATGGCGACCCGTCCGCGCGTGACGATCTCCGGTCCCACCCGTTCGCCGGTGGCCAGATGCCAACGACCGATGCGGTCGGGAGCGGTGGCAGCGAGGATCTGATGGGACGCCGGATCAAAGGCGATCAGGTTGGTGGCTCCTAGTTTCACCTCGTGGATGGGCACCCCGTTGGTGTCGGTGGAAGGCCACCATTGCAGGACGGGCCCCGTGTCCGTGGCACGGAGGGCGGCCACCCATGCGGAGTCGGGACTGCCGGCCAGGCTGACGATCGGGGCACCCGTTGAAATCGTGCCGGGACGTTGGGGACGGACGGAGATATCCCAAGTGCGGAGGGTGGTTCCGCCGCCGATCCAGAGCCAATGTCCGGTGGGATCAAAGGCCAGACCCGCAATTCCCCCGGGATGAGTGATCCAATCACCGACCGGACGGGAATTGGTGGCGGACCAAAGCCGCGCCTTGCCCCCGGGCAGGGCGATCGCCGCCCAAGCGTGATCCGGGGAATCCACCACCATGGCGGGATAACTGGAGAGCTGCATGGCCCCCTTGGTCTCGCGTTCACCCCCGGACCACATCCGCAGCAGGCCATCCGCATGCAACGTGAGTGTGCGGCGACCGTCGGCGAGCAAACCGGCGTGAATCACGGGACTGGTGTGGACGAACCACGGACCGAGCGTCCGACTCGGGCGCACATCCAGGGTGACCTCACCGTCGGCGGAGCGCATCCGGAGCCAACGGCCGTCGGCGGAAAAGGAAAGTTCGCGGATGCCGGTGCGCGCGGTTTGTCCCTGGGCCAGCAGACGATTCTCAGCCCAGTCCCAAAGGTTGACGCCCCCCGCCGGATCGGACGCGGCGAGCCAGAGTCCGTCGGGACTGAAAGCAAAGGCGGCCCCGTCGAATCGGGCGGAATCCAGAGGGAGCCGTGCGAGGGTTTCGGCATCCCGCAATTCGAGCGTTCCTTCCCGGGCCAGGGCGACGACGACACCGCCCGGATGCCATCCCGCGGACTTCCAATCGCGGGAGGAATTGGTGCGGGCAATCAGGGAGGCATCGGAGGCCTGCACCAACTCGAGGTGATCGGGAGTCAACCGCAGGGTGAGTCGATGATTGGGGGAAGGGATCTCGGTGGGAAGTGCGGCAAGACGGCTCGGGCTGGGCAACCAAACCGTGTTGGTGGGCGGGCGCGAAGGCAGCAGCCAATCGCGGTGCATGAGGGCCGAACCCACACGGGCGGCGGTGAGATAATCGCCCGGATGGGAACGAAGCTCGGTGGCGAGGCTGGACAGCGATTCGGGTGCGGCCGCGGCGCGGGTGAGACCGACGGACAAGCCGGCCCAGGCGAAGGCGAAGACCAGGGTGATGGGGAACCTCCGCGTCAGTGGGGCAAATGCTGGCACAGCCGCCATCAATGCCACCGAAGCGGCTCGGGCGGAGCCTCGCCCTACCAAAACGGACAACGCTGGCGGACACTCCAAATCGGTAGGGCGAGGCTCCGCCTGAGCCGCCGGGGATGCTTTGGCGGGGAGCTGGGAAGGACGCTGTGGCATGAAACTCATTTTGGGTCCGTTTGTCCGGACGGAAGGTCTATGCCCATACCATCCGAAAGTGGGTCTGGGGGCGACAAGCTCCAATTATGCTCGATGGCGACTGAACGGGGCTGCGGTCGGGTGCGAAGAACGGCGCGTTCCCATGCTCCGCGACGTTCCCGCCTCCTCTCCCCGCGGGGAACGAGTGGGGGGAGGGGTTGACTGGCCCCGCAGTCATCGTCCTCGTGTCTCGTCCTCGGCCCTCGTTCCCCTCGATCGGCCCCGGGCTTCGATAACCGGAAACGAGACACGAGGACGAGGCTCGAGATTCGATGAGCGGATCCCCCATGCCTCCTCTCCCCGGCCCTCTCCTCCTTCGTTCCTCAGGAAGAGAGGGGGCCCGGGTTCGGCGCATTCCCGCAGGCGGCGCATTCCCATGCTCCGCTACGAATATCAGGGTTTTCCAGGGTTCTTGACGGAGTTGGTCGCCTTGGAGGCTTCCATCTCCCGCTTCCAATCACTGATCAAGGGCGCCTTGGCACCGACTTCCTCGAGCACCTTTTGCGCTTCCTCGGCGGAACGGATGACCCGCGGCCGCAGGAACACCAGCAGCTCAACCTCCTTGATGGTCTTGTCCTTCTTCTTGAACGCCCAACCCATGCCCGGGATGTCGCCCAACACGGGCACTTTGCGGACGGTGTCAGAGAGCTGTTTCTGGATGATGCCGCCAAGCACGAGCGTCTGGCCGTTCTTGGCGGTCATGTCGGTCTTGAAGGTGCGGGTGTCGAGGATCGCCCCGCCGAAGAGGGTCTGTCCCGGCTCGATGGCGGAGGACTCGACCCGGATTTTCAACGACACATCCCCGGTGGTGTTGATGTGGGGGATGACCTCCAGGATGATGCCGACATCCTTATATTTGAAACTCTGGTTGAGACTGCCGACCTGGGTGTTCTGGCTTTGGGAGATGAACGGCACCTGCGACCCCACGAATAATTTCCCGGTTTCATTATCCTCGATGTTGATCTGGGGTTCCGCGAGGACGCTCCCGCCGGTGTTTTTCTTAAGGAATTGCACCAGGACATCGAGGCTGACGGTGCTGTCGAGCACGCCGGAACGGAGGCTGGCGAGGGAGGAGACGATGGCGGCGGTGGAGGAGGAGCCCGGTGAGTTCACCGTGGTGTTACCCCCGAAACCCTTCTGATAATTCCCCTTGGTGCTGCCCAGGATGGAGTTGTCATAATCGTCGGCGGTGAGGGTCTTATTGCCATCCGGAGACCAACGGACGCCGTAACGGTTCATGAGCTCGCTGGAAACCTCCACGATCCGGGCCTCGATCAAGACCTGTGCGGTCGGAGCATCCAGGCCTTCGATGAGCTTCAGGACCTGGGGGAAGAAATGGACATTGGCGGAGACCAACAGTGAATTGCTGCGGTGATCGGGCACCACCCGGACACGTCCCACGAGATCACTGACCGGACGGGCCCCGGTTTTCCCGGTGCCACTGCCATTGCGGACGTTCTCCGGTTGGCCACCGATCCAGGGATAATAAATGTCCTCCTTGCTGTCCTGCTCCAGGGCGGTCGTGCTCTGGCTCGGCTCGAAGGGTTGCTGGTCATTCTGCTGCTGCTGTTGCTGGTTTTGCTGCGCCTGCGGGGCAGTCTGGCGCAGTCCGGGGGAACCCCCCTTGGCAAAGAGGATGTTGAGACTGTTGGCCACATCCCGGGCGTGGGCGAACTTCAGGCTGATGCGAAAGGTGCTCTCCCCGTTCGGCGACGGCACATCCAACTGTTTCAGCACATCCTCCACCGCGAGCAGGCTCTCCTTGGAATTGGAGGTGATGATGATGGCATTGGAATAGGGTTCGCTGGTGATGCGCACCTTGCCATAGAGACGCCCGACATCGCGGTCGGCCGTCGGCTCCGGCGCGTCATCGAAAAAATAATAGGAACGTTGCTGCGTCTTCTTGAGGAACAATTCGTTGAGGACGTCCTCGATGTCCACGGCGCTGACATATTTGAGCGGATAGATGCGCGGGGCCAGGGCGTCACCCCCGACCGGTTCATCCAGCGCCTCGATCATCTTGCCGATGCTGTCCATCTCGGCGGGCGGGGCCTGGACGATGACGGTGTTGCGACGGCGGTCGGCGACGACATTGATCTTCTTGGTGTTCTTGCCGGAGTCCTGGGAATCGAAATAGAAATAGCGGTAACGGTTGGAGGAATTGTCCTGGCTCTGGATGAGATCCTTCAACTGCTTGGCCACATCCTCGGCATCCGCATTTTTCAACGG
Source organism: Verrucomicrobiota bacterium (assembly GCA_025360495.1). Taxonomy (GTDB): domain Bacteria; phylum Verrucomicrobiota; class Verrucomicrobiia; order Limisphaerales; family UBA9464; genus UBA6176. The sequence continues at coordinate 4,594 of JANYCC010000268.1, forward strand.
GAACGGGCGCATCACCTTTTCCTGGGCATCGGTCGTGTCCAGGGAGGCCACCATCTTCTCGATCGCTTTGAAATTGGAGAGGCTGGAGAGGATGATCAGGGAGTTGGACCGTTCATTGGCGCTGACCTCGACGGGTTCACCGGGACTCTTGCCGCTGATCTTCTGATAGACGGGGGCGATCTCCTTCACGAGATCGTGGGCGCTCACGTTCTTCAGCGGGATGATGCGGACGGAAAGGTCACCGGGCTGATCGGTGTCGAGGAGTTTGATCATGTCCGCGACCAGCGTGATGCTGTCGCTATAATCGGTGATGATGATCTGGTTGGACCGGTCATTGATCTCCACCGTGGCCTTCTCGGAAAGGACGCCCTTGATCCTTTCCTTCATCTCGGTGGCGGCAAGGGATTTGAGCTGGAAGATCTTCATGACCTTCTGCCGGCCACCGGGGAGATCGGGATGGGCGGCGTCAATGAGCTCGGGGCTCAGCTTCGGTTCCTTGCCTTCGGGGACGATGAAAATGGTGGTTTTGGATTCGACGGCGGTGACCCCCTCGAGGGAGAGGGCGCGGTAGATGAGATTGAGGGCCTCGCGGAGGGGAAGCTTCTTGGAACTGCTGATGGTGAGCTGGCATTGGGCCTGGGGATGTTTGACCACGCTCTTCCCCGTGTTTTGGGAAAGCCACTGCATGATCATGTCGATGTTGGCCCCTTGGAAGCTGACCTGGATCTCGTCGGTCGGGGAGAGCGGCCCGGCATCGGCCCCGGCGGGCGCATTGGTGGCGGGCGAGGCGGTCGGGGCTGCGGGTGTGGGCGCGGCGGCGTTGGGTGGGGTGGGTGCCGGTGCTCCCGCTCCCGGTGGTGGCGGGGCCGGCGGGGCCTGGGCCACGAGGGGCGCCATCCCGAGGAACCCGACGAGCAGGCTCAGGAAAGGAAGGCAGGCACGATGCAGAATGGGATTCCGGAGGTCGCGAACGGCCTTCGAGGGAGGACAGGTTGGGATCATTTGGGGAGGAGGCTTTCGCTGCCGAGGCCGGAAAAT
>JANYCC010000272.1 GCA_025360495.1 Verrucomicrobiota bacterium
ACCACCACGTCCAGTCGTCCATCCCCGTCAAAGTCTGCCGTGGTCACACTCGTCCACCAGCCCGTCAACTCCGATAACGCTACCGTTTCTCCAAACACCCCTCCACCGTGCCTCAAACCACGGATATCCACCGGCGGATCCCACACCGTCAACCGGCCGTGATCGTTTCGAAAGATCCGTACGGGGCCCCATTCGCAGGCCAGGATAAGCTCGGGATAACCATCCCCGTCCAGATCGCTCCAGACCGCCCCACTGACCATCCCCACCTGTTCCAACAAGGGACGCGCCACCTCGTCCTCCACCAGCGACGCGCCGTCCCGCCGATAGAGGTGTGACGCTCCCGATTGCGGATAGGCTCCGGGCAGCACGCGGCTTCCCACGAACAGGTCCAGCTCCCCGTCGCCGTCGTAATCGGCCACCGCCAACGGTCCAATGGATGCCAACGAGGCCGAAATGCCCGTGACGGGGGTCACCACCAACTTTCCACTCCCCGGTTCCAAGGTGATTTGAACCAAGGGCGACCCGGTGATCCCCGCCTCATAGGTCGCCACCGCAGCCAGCAGGGCCGGGCGCCCGTCCGCCGTCGTCCAAGCCGAGAACCCCGTCACATCGTCCGGTGCGATCCAATCGGATTCCAATGCGATCGCCGCGCCGTTGGGGTCAAATCGGAACCCACCCAACCGCCCGCCGCGACCGGTCCCCACCACCAGTTCATCCCGCCCGTCGCCGTCCAAGTCCCAGCAGGCGATTCCCGGCCCGAGGGAGCTCAATTGGCGCGGCAACAGGGGTTGGCGCGCGAAATCGTCAAAGATCGGTTCGTGATGAGTGTGGTTCAACCGCCCGCTTGCCTCGACAAACCAGGGATTGGATCTGGCCGGCGACACCACGGCCACCCCCGGTTCGGCGACCGCCTCGGCGATCTCATAGACACAGTCGGGGCGGGCGTTCGTGACCGTTGTCCGCAGCCCTGATCGCCACGTGACCTCCACCGTCAGGGTCCGCGCCGATCCCGCCGCGAACGTGCGCATCGTGTCGTCGCCCGAGAGGTATCGGCCGCCCGCGACCATCTCCTGTTCCTGGTCGACCGGCCCGCCACGGACCCGGATCCGGGCACCGATCCCGTGCGTGTTCGGCGGCCTGCCTTGGAGCCGCACCCCGACGATCGGGGCCGTCCCTTCATTGCGATATAATAATACACCGCCATTGAGGCAGTTGACGGCCAGATCGAGATCACCGTCCCCATCCAGATCCGCCAAGGCGATGCCCTGCGCCACCCGGATCGCGTCAAAGCCCCAGTCATGGCTGCGATCCTCAAAGGTCAGGTCCGCACGGTTGCGATAGGCGGCCGATGCCGAGGGGAACGGGGGATATAAGAGCAGGTTGGTCCGGGAGGCTTCCGGGGCCTGCCGACCGAAACCCCGGATCCTTCCCAAAGTGTCCCGATCCTGGGTGTCAAACATCATCCCGTTCACCACCAGCAGGTCCTCATAGCCGTCGAGGTCGACATCCAGGAACACGGGCTGCCACGACCAATCCGTGGCGGCAACCCCGGAGTACTCGGCGATCTCGCTCCAAGTCCCATCCTCATTCCCGTGATAGAGCGCATTGCGGGGCACCTGTGGACGTGCTTGAAAGGCACCCGGAACACTCTGGAACGGCGGCGCGCCCGTCACCTGCCTCATCCGTCTCCCATGCTCCCGGCCGCCCATCTCCACCACCATGAAATCCAGGTGGCCGTCCCGGTCGAGATCGGCGAAATCCACCCCCATCGATGAGAACGGGAACTTCCTCAACACCTGCGACGACGCCTCACGGAACCGTCCATGCCCATCGTTCAACCAGAGCCGGTCCGGCGTCTGGAAATCATTGCAGGCATAAATGTCCGGGGCGCCGTCCCCATTGACGTCCCGCATCTGAACGCTGAGGCCATAATCCAGGGGGGCCGCCTTCGGACGTCCGTTCGCATCCAGAAACGCCGGGGAATCCCACGGCACCGCCTCGAAATGCCCCTTCCCGTCGTTCTTATATAACACCGGGGCCTCCCCAACCTCCTCCATGTGTCCGTCCACATACCTCAGGCGATGGGCGTGCGGCCCGGTGATCACCCATTGGTCATTCACCTTCTTCATCTCCGCCCGGCCACCCGAGCGCAACACCGCCAGCGCGCCATAATTCGCCACGTATAAGTCGAGGTCCCCATCCCCGTCGATGTCCGCGAGCGCCAGGCTCGTGCTCCCGGAAGTGGACGCCAGTCCGGCCGCGGTGGTGATCTCCACGAAACGGCCCCCGCCCTCGTTGCGGAAGCAATGGACCCCGGTCCCGAGCGTCGCCACCAACAGATCCAGGTCGCCGTCGCCATCGATGTCGGCAAACACCGCCCCGGTCGAATGCCAGCCGGCGCAGCCCAATCCGGCCTTCGTGGTGACATCCTCGAACCGCCAGTCGCCGAGGTTGCGGAACAATGCGTTGGTGCCGTTGATCGCACAGAAATAAAGGTCGCACCGTCCGTCCCCGTCGAAATCGCCGGCCGCCACCCCGGAGCCGTTCATCAGGTTCTGGTTCTGGCCGGCGAGCGCCTCGGGGAGGCTGTTGGTGAAGTCCAGACCGGCCGACCGGGCATCGAGCAGCTTGAAACCGGCCTTCGCGGCGGCATCGCTCCCGCGTTTCAACGGCGTCTCCCGCACCCCGGGCTGGGCGCCGGCCAGGCCACCGCACACGAGGGTGCAATGAAGGATCAGGAAAAGCCGGACGGACATCACCGAACCTTGTCGCGGAACTCCCGGACCGGTCCAGCCTCATTGATCACATTGCGCAGGAGCTCGCCGAGCAGGGCGCGCCGGCAGTTCTCACTGCCCTTGATCCGCATGTCCATCAGACCCTCCTCGCTATAGAACGCCGCATGCGGATTGAGGATGAGCCGGTCATGCGCCGGATGCCCCGGATCGCGCCACGCCTGCAGCAGCGGATGGACGTCTGGCGGCGGTTCGGTCTCCAAGACGTCGATTCCGGCCCCGCCCAGATGCCCGGTGGAGAGCGCCTCCAACACTGCCAACACGTCCACCACCCCGCCGCGCGAGGTGTTGATCAGGAAGGATCCCCGGGGCATCTGCGCGATCGTATCGCGGTTCAACAGGTGCCGGGTCTCCGGCGTGAGCGGACAGTGCGCCGTGACGACATGCGACTCCCCCAGCAAGGCGGTGAGCGTGTCGGCGCGGCGCACCCCGAGGGCCTTGTCATAGCCGTCGGGGACATAAGGATCGTAAAAGGCCACGTTCATCCCGAACGCCTTCGCCCGAAGCGCGGTGGCCGTGCCGATGCGTCCGATCCCGATGATGCCAAGGGTGCGCCCGCGCAACCGCATGACCGGCTGTGCCTGTTGATAGGTCCAGGGACCGCAGGAGCGACGGAGCCGACTGTTGAGGAAATGCGTTCCCCGGGACAAGGAAAGGGCCATCCCGAGCGCCGTGTCCGCGACATCCTCGGTCCCATAATCCGGCACGTTGGCGACGGGGATCCCCAGGCGCCGGGCCGTGACATGGTCCACATTGTCGAAGCCCACGCCACACCGGACGATCAGCCGGCAGTGTTCCAACGAGTTGATGGTGACCGGACCGACCGTGAGGCAGTGATACATCATCACCGCATCCGCGTCCTCGATCCGGCCCGCCAGTTCCGATTCATGGACGGCGTTGAGCGAAATGATGTCCGCCAGGTCGCCCAGGATGCGGCGTTCACAATCGAGCGGTTCGGTGGCGAAATCCGTGATGATGACCTTGGCGCGTCGGTTCATGGGGGTCGGTGCCGCTCAGCAGAAATGCGCGCCGATGGCCTCGACATAAACCGAGTATAAGGACTGGCTCGCGGTCATGAAGAGCCGGTTGCGACGCGGCCCGCCAAAGCAGACGTTGCTGCAGATTTCCGGCAGCAGGATCTGCCCGATGCGCTGGCCGTCCGGCGCGAACACGTGGACCCCGTCATAACCGTCCCCGATGTCGGCCCAACCCGCGCCCGCCCACACATTGCCGTCGGTGTCGCAGCGGATGCCATCCGCGAGCCCCGCCACCGTCTGCTCCTTGACCACCAATTCCATCGAGGCGAAGGAACGTCCCTTGGCCAGCGTGCGTCCGTTGACAACGTCCCAGGCCTGGATGTTCTTCGGTGCGGCCGGGTAATGGGTCGAGCCGGTGTCGGCGATATAAAGCAGCTTATAATCCGGCGAAAAACAGAGGCCATTGGGTTTGAAGAGCGCGTCCGTGACGAGGGCGACCTTGCCATCGGCCGGGTCGATCCGATAGACGGCCTCCTTGAGCTCCAACGTCCCGAGGTTCCCCTCATAGTTTCCCAGGCTGCCATAACCGGGATCCGTGAACCAGATGCCGCCGTCGGGGTGGACGACGATGTCATTGGGTGCGTTGAAGGGTTTCCCATTGAATTTGTCCGCCAGCACCGTGACCGAGGCGTCGCGTTCGTAGCGCACCACGCGGCGCGTGCTGTGTTCACAGGACAACTGGCGGCCTTCGCGATCAAAGGTGTTGCCGTTGCTGTTGTGGGCGGGCTTGCGCAGGGTGCTCACGTGGCCGTCGTCGGCGAGCCAGCGGTGCTGCGTGTCATTGGGGATGTCGCTCCACATCAGGTAACCGCCCGTGCCGCTCCACGCGGGACCCTCGGCCCAGAGCATGCCGGTATGAAGGCGTTTGATGGGGGTGCTGCCGATCTTGTACTTCTTGAAACGGGGATCAATGGCCCGCACATCCGGCTCGGGATAACGCACCGGCGCCGCATCCGGACCGTAATCGCGCGCCCACAACGGAGCGGAGGCGAGGGTCCCGAGTGTGGTCAGGAAAGAACGTCGGTTGGGCGGCGTGGAAGAGCTCATGGGAAGGTGATTCACCTTCGTATACCGGGTTTCGCCAGCGGCAACAAGGACACAAGGAAGGGCCCCATGGCAGAACTCCCGGGCGCCGGCCATGGGGTGTTCACCCCATTTGACAGGCAGCGTTGCGGAGCAAAACATGCAAAGGTTTCCACTCTTGATCGCCCCGGAAATATCAGCTGTCACCGACTCCCGAAATTACATTGCGAGACCGCTTGACGCCCCGGCCGATAGGGTGGTGGATGGATCCTCACCAAAAAGTTGTTGAGGAATCTGGCTCCAGTTTGGGACGCATTGGGCGCAAGACCGTTCCAGTCATCCGTCCCTATGAATAACATCCCGTTCGCGGGCAGTGCAATGGCGCTGCTCCTCGCCTGTCCCTTGCTTCAGGCGGAAATCCCCACCGGAAACCTCTGGCCCAACGCCACGTTTGAGGAGGGCACCGACCTCGATCTTCCCACCGGCACGCCGGCCGGGTGGAGCCGGGGCGGCAATGACGGAGCGATCTGCCAGGTCACCAGCCTCAACGCGGTTTCCGGCACGCATTCCCTGATCGTCGTCGACACCGGCGGCGGCTATGGCGAGTGGTATCATCCCTCACCCCTGCCGGACGGGGTCGCACCCGGCGATTCCCTGGCCCTGCAATGGTATGAAATGTTCACCATCGCGGCCGGGAACGAGGAACGCGTGACGATCCTTTTCTTCAACGCCGCCAACTCGGTTGTACTCGAAAAACACTTTGTCCAACACGGCAACAGTGCCGGTTGGGCGGGGAGCATCGCGGCCTCACCCTTTGTGAAAAGGAATGAGATCCTGGTCGTCCCGGCCGCCGCCACCCACATGCAGGTGTCGCTCGTCTCCGGCGGTCCGGCCTCCGGTCAGGGCACGATGCTCATCGACGATTTCTCGATCGTGAACCAACCCAAACCCAAGCTGCTCGCCGGGAACATCTGGCCGAACCCGAGTTTCGAGTTGGGGACGGGCCTGGGTCTTCCCACCGGCCTTCTCACCGGATGGAACCGGGGCGGCAGCGAAACCACCATCTGCCAGGTGTCCTCCAAATCCACCAGCCCGAGCCATGGGCTGGCGGTCGTGGACGCCTCCGGCGGTTATGGTGAATGGTATTCCGACCTCGCCCTCGCCGGCCAAGCCGCGCCGGGGGATTCGCTGGACCTCCAATGGTTCGAGGTGTTCGACATTCCCGCGGGCAGCGAAGAGCGGGTCTCGATCCTGTTCTTCAACGCCACCGACGGGGTCGCCAGCGAGAAGCACTTCCTCGCCCATGGCCAGAGCGCGGGTTGGGCGGGATCGCTCGGCGCGTCCCCGTTCGTGCAGCGCAACGAGCGCGTCCTGGTGCCCGCGGGTGCAGTCAAGATGCGCGTGTCGGTGGTCAGCGGCGGTCCGGCCGAAGGCCAGGGCACCCTGGTGATTGATGACTTCTCCGCAGCGCCGGTGCCCAAGCCCATCGCCGGACTTCTGGCCGGCAATTTCTGGCCGAATCCCACCTTTGAGGAGGGCACCGACCTGGGCGACCCCGCGATTGGCAAGCCGACCCCGTGGAACCGCGGCGGCAGCGATGTCACCCTCTGCACCCTCCCGACCGCCAACTCCGTCAGTGCCAGCCATTCGCTCGGCCTGGAGGACGCGAACACCGGCGGCTATGGCGAATGGTACGCCGATTACCCGCTGAGCGGACTCGTCCGGGCCGGCAGCCTCGTGAACCTCCAATGGTTCGAGGCGTATCACATCGACTTCGGCGAGATGCGGCTCACCGCGGTTTTCCTGGACGCCCAGGGCAACGGGATCGGCGACCGGCATTTCGTCGTGAAGAACGACAGCAGCGGTTGGAGTGGCGACATCGCGACCTCGACGTTCTCGCAACGCAATGAGTCGATCGCCCTTCCGGCGGGCACGATGAAGCTGCGCCTGTCCTTCGTGAGCGGCGGTCCGTCGGAGACCACGGGCATTTATTTCATCGACAATGTCTCCGCCGCGCTCGCCCCGTCGGCACCGGTGACGCTGTTCGGGAATTTCTGGCCGAACCCCGGTTTCGAACTGGGCGACAACCTGGACGACGCGACGGGCACCCCGGCCGGATGGAACCGGGGTGGCAGCGACGGCCTGGTCTGCCAGGTGACGCACGCGAATTATAACAGTTCGACGCATGCCCTGGCGGTGATCGACAACGGCACCGGCTATGGCGAGTGGTACTCGGACTTCCCACTCGGCACCAAGGCCAAACCCGGGGACACCCTCGGCCTGCAGTGGTTCGAGTTGTTCAACGTGGGTGCGAATGGCGAGATGCGTCTTTCCGCCCTCTTCTTCAATGCGGCGAACGCGGTGGTGGCCGAACATCATTTCGTGGCCAAGGGGAACAGTACCGGATGGGCCGGCACCCTGGTGGATTCGTCCTTCTCGAAGCGGAACGAAAACCTGCTGGTGCCGGCCGGTGCCAGCCGGTTGCGGATTTCCCTGGTCAGCGGCGGCCCCGGGGAAACCACCGGGACGATGGTGGTGGACGACCTGAGCGTGGCCCCGCCGCCCGTTGCACCCGTGGTCCTGGACGGCAATTTCTGGCCGAACCCGGGCTTTGAAGAGGGTGCCCAGCTCGACAACCCCGCTTCCGGCCAGCCCACCGGCTGGTCGCGCGGCGGCAGTGACGTGTCCTTTGACCAGGTTTCCACGGTCAATTGGAAGAGCACCGACCACTCGCTGTTCCTCCTCGACACCTCGGTGGATTCCTATGGCGAATGGTATCGTTCGCAAGATCTCCAACCGCTCGCGCTCGCGCCGGACGGGGTGTTGCAGGCGCAATGGTTCTGGGCCTATGACACGGTGGGTGACATGCGCCTGACCTTCCTGTTCTTCGCCGCTGACGACACCAAGCTGGGTCAGCGGGATTATGTGATCAAGGACCAGAGCCCGGGTTGGACCGGAAGCCTGGCCTCGTCGCCCCTGGTCCGTCGGGTGGCGCGCCTGGTGGTCCCCGAGGGCACCACGCGCCTGTTCACCACGATGGCGAGTGGCGGCGCCTCCTCGGTCACCGGGACCCTGTTGCTCGACGACCTTTCCATGCGGGTCGCGCCTCCGGGTGCGGACACCGATCGCGATGGCGTCAGCGATGACAACGAGTTGCTCGCCGGCACGGATCCGGAAGACAGCACCTCGTTCCTGCACCTGACCTCGCTGTCCGACCAACCGGATGGACGGCACATCGTCTGGTCGAGTGTTCCCGGCCGGAACTATGCGATCGAGTTTGCCGGGGAGATCACCGGCGTGTTCACGGCCCTGCCCGGAGCGGAGAGCCTGCCGGCTGCGGATCCGGACACCACGACGTCCTATATCGACGCCCGTGCCAACGCCCCGGCCAGCGGGTATTATCGGGTGCGGGTGCTGGCGAACTGAACCCGAGTGGAAACTCGGGACCGCGGAGGGTGCGGATTTCACGGATGGGCGTGGGAGGGGACGAAGTTGTCCCCTCCCTGGGAAGGAACGATGCGATCTGAACGGAAGGGATACCCACGCCAAGAACGCCAAGATCAAGAGCGTCGCACCCGGAAACAGGCGACAAACTTTGCGAAGGGGTCCGCGCCCGCCTAGCCTGCCCGCATGGGTAAAGTGATGGTCAATCTAAGGCTCACCAATCCAGTCGACCTGTTCCTGCGTGACCGTGCACAGGCGTCGATCACGCCGCGCTCGGTGGAGATTCCAGCGCTCGTGGACACCGGAGCCACACGGCTCCACCTGAAGCCGAGTGTCATCAGCGCCCTCGGATTGCAATCCGTCCGCACCATCCAATCGCGCACGACCAACGGAGACCGACTCCGACAGGTGTATGACCCCGTGCGCCTCGACTTGATGGGGCGCTCCGGGATTTTTGAAGTGGTGGAGGTGGATGAACACGTTCCGAATCTCCTTGGACAAATCCCGCTCGAAGACCTGGACTTTGTCGTGGATCCCAAGGGACAACGTCTCATCCCCAACCCCGAGCACGGTGACCGGCAGATGTCGGAGGAGTATTGAACGGGTCGACGGTCAACACCGATTGACCGACCGGAAACTGCGTCAAGGGTGCGTTTTCGCGAAGTTTCCCATTCCATTGGGTTCGCACGTTTTGAGATCCTTCCTGTTTCGGGGCCTGCCACTGGCCTGCCCCCGTCCGCAATCGGAGGTACTCATGCGTTCCAATCCTGTCGTCCGACCCGCCTTGGGAATTCCCGGCATCCCATCCATCCTTTCCCTCGCGCTGGCGTGGCTCGCGTGGCTGATGGTCCCCCTGGTTCACGCCGCCCTGCCTGCCAACCGCGACACGACCTTTCAGACGCTGCCCATGGACGGTTTGCCGGCCGCCAGTTTCGTGTTGGGTGACGGAAAGATTCTGCTCGGCGGGAATTTCCGGACCATCAATTTCCAAATCCAACCCGCGATCGCACGGCTCAATGCGGATGGAACGTTGGACGACACCTTCACCACGTCGCTCGCGCCCGGTTCGGCCAATGACAAACAGATCGTGACGGAAATGGTGATGCTGCCGAATGGCGGGTTCATCGCGACCGGTCTCCTGCGATCCACCGGTGCCGTGCTCCGGACCAACATCATCCGGTTCAATGCGGACGGCACCGTCGATCCCTCCTTCGACGCGAAGTCGGTCAGTCCCTACAAGGGCCTGGCCGTGCAGGCGGACGGCAGGGTGCTGTTGGTGGGGGTCGGCGGCGGCATCGCGGGGATCAAGCTGGTCCGGCTCAACCAGGACGGATCCCTGGACGGGACGTTCAATTATACCAAGGGGGCTTATACCGGGCTGATCCCGCTCCAGTTCCAGGCGCAGACCGACGGACACGTCCTGGCCTTCGCCGGTGACAACAATCCCAGTTCCGGCGGGATCGCCCATCTCTTCTGGTTGAACAGCGACGGTTCCCAGGACACGTCGTTCAAGTTCCCGTTCCCACCGAACCAACTCCAGGACGAGAGCCGCTTTGTGGCCGGACCCGATGGCCGCCTGCTGGTGGCCGGGGTCAATGCCGGCGCCCAGACTTATACCACGCTCCAACTCGCGTCCGACGGCACCGTCGATCCCGCTTATGCCTTCTCGGGCGATCCCAACAACCAGGGCGTGCGACCGATCCCCGCCGCATTCCTGCCGGATGGCGGTGCAGTTCTGGTGCGCAACCCCAGTTCGGCCGACCGGCGGGTGACATTCCTGTTCCTGACCGCGGCGGGAAAACTGGCGGGGCAACGGGACCTGACCGGCGCGGCTTCGGACACCGGGGTGGTGGGGATCGGCACGCTTCCGGCCCGGGCCTTCTCGATGCAACCGGACGGCAAGCTGCTCTTCGCGGAGGCCTTCCTCAACAGCGGCCAGAACACGTTCGGCATGTTCCGCCTGATGCCGCCGCCCGTCGCGGCTCCGCCGGTGATCACCCAGCAACCGGTCGGTGCGACGATCGGGGCGGGCGAGGGTTTGTTTCTCGGCGTCACGGCAACGAGCGAGAGTCCCCTCGTCTATCAGTGGCAGCATGCCGGCACAAACCTGCCCACCCAGAAGGCCGCCTCCCTCAGCGTGGGATCCAATTCCAATGAGCGCGCCGGGGATTTTCTCGTGGTGGTGGGCAACACGTTCGGTTCCGTGACGAGCCAGGTGGCAACAATCGTCGTGCGGCCGCCGACGCCCTTGGTCATCACCCAGCAACCGGTCGGGGGAAGCGTGCTGTTGAGCAAAGTGTTCCAGCTCTCAGCTCAATGCACCACCGATGTCCCGTTGGGATTCCAATGGTATAAGAACAGCCTGAAGCTCGTCTCCGGCGCGGGCCAGGGTGGATTTGCCGCCGTCAATCTTCCGGCCAATGACACCACCCGCACGGCCGATTATTTCGTGGTGTTCACGAACCAGTTCGGCGGAGCGATCACCAGCTCGGTGGTGCATCTCGACCTCATCCTTCCGGGACCCCCCACGCTCACGAGTCAACCGCAGGACGAGGCGCTTTTCGCAGGCCAACCCGTGCAACTGGCGGTCACGGCCGTGGCGGACGGCGTCCTGTCCTATCGTTGGCAGCATGAGGGCACCAATCTCCTGGTGAGCGCCACCATTCTCAATGTCACCGGCCCATCGCTCATCATTCCCGGAACCGACCTGAACCGTTTTGGGAATTTCCAGGTCGTCGTCAGCGTGAACCCCGGCGGCAACACCACGAGCCGGGTCGCCAGCGTGACGCAGCTGCCCTCCGGACCACCCATCCTGCTGGGGCAACCGGCGTCGTTCACCGCAGATTTCGGCGCGAACACCAACGTGTCCGTGGGTTTCAATGGCGAGGCGCCGCTCCGGATTTTTTGGCAGCATGCGGGGAGTAACGTGTTGTTCTTCGGCGGCGCGCCCGGCGTCCCCTACCCCACACTCGATGGCCCGGCCACCAACCGGTACGCCTTCGCGGCCTTGCCGAACACGGCCGGCGACTACCGCTTCATCGCCACGAACCGGTTCGGCGGCGTGACCAGCGAGCTGGCCACCGTGACCGTGAAGCCGCCAACCCCGGTTTCGATCCCCACGGACCTCAAGAGCACCGTCACCGGTATCGGTGAGTTCAATTTCATCTCGCTCCGCCAGGGGTTGGTGGTGACCAATCTCGGCAACCAAGAGACCACCCACACCCTGGCTTTCCGGGTCGAAGGCGGCCTGCCGCCCTTCCGTGGAATCGGCCTTTGGCAACTGGCGCTGGGGGTGAGCAACCGTTTCTATGTTGGCGAGAACACGGGCGCGGGCGCCGCTGCGGGGACTTGGGGATTCGCGCCCGGTGGGGACAACTATTTCTCGCTCACGAATTTTCCCGGGGCCGGCGACATCTCGCGCCTGGAGGCGTATGAGGACGGCCGTTACGGCATCGTTCTGGGTGGCAACAACCTCCAGTACCAGTCGGGCACCTACCGGGTGCTGGGAGCCCGCCGGCCCGCGACCAACACCTTCACGCTCGACGTGCTGGGCCCCAACCCCATCGCATTTGCCTGGTTCAAAAATGGGGTGCAGCTGGACTTCCAGGGCATCGGCCGGACCTACCTTTCGGCCGAAACCGTGCTGGGAGCCCCGCCGGTGCCTGGCGGCGTGAACCAACGCCTCCAACTCGTCATCCCGGATCTCCAGCCCGCGGACGCCGGCACCTACACGGCGAACATCACCAACCTTTTTCCCAACCCCGACAAGACCTTCGGCCAGCCCCCCTATATCGTGACGTCGGTCACCCGCAGCGGCGGGGCGATGCTGTCCGTTCGTGGTTTCACCGAGACGAATGCGCCGGCCGTGGTGGGTGCATCGGAGTTCTCGCCGGGCGATCCCTCAGCCGTCTCCCTGTTGGATGACGGCTCGTTGTTCCTCGGCGTGGGCTCCACCCTCGGCCTGGTTGCGCCGGACGGCCGGACGAACTGGCAGGCAGCCGGCTTCCCCGGGGTCCTCCATGCGGTCGCCACCGACGGTCAGGGCGGCGCGTTTCTCGGCGGCCAAAACGGCGACGCGGGAGACTGGTTCCTGAACCGGGTGCGGCCCGCCACGCGGGTGATCGGGGGCAAGACGAACTTCACCGCGACCAACCTCTGGGCGCTCACGGTGGCCGGCCCGAGCACGAACTTCTTCGACACTTCGGGCATCGTGCATGGTGCCGAGGTCGCGGGGTTGTTGCCGTCGGCGGACGGCGTGCTGGTCGCCGGCCGGTTCCGGGGACAGACCCGGTTCGGGGCGACCCACGTGCCCTTCGTCGGCGGACTTTTCTATACCGTGGGCGGGATCACGCTCACGAACGCGGCCCCCGGCGCGTTCGACCGGTCCTGGGACCTCTACGTGGCGAAATACGACCTGGATGGCACGCTGCTCTGGGTGCGTGGCTACGGCGGCGCGAATGACGACCAGCTGGCCGCGTTCACGACCGACGGCGCCGGCAATCTGTTCCTGGCCGGCTCGTTCAAGGGCGTCGCGAAATTCGGCGACCTGACCATCGAGTCCACCCGACGCGTGGACTCTCCGACTCTGACGACCTATGCGACCGACGGTTTCATCGCGAAACTCGCACCGGACGGCACGCCGGTGTGGTTGAAGACGTTTGGTGGTCCTTCAAACGGCTTCCTGGCCGACACCCAGATGGCCGCGGCGGTGGTCGATCCGGCGGGTGACGTGTACTTCGCCGCGACGCGAAGCCAACTGTCCGCGACGTTGCAGCCCGGGATCGCGGTCGGGTCGCGTTACCTCGCGCGGCTGAATCCCGCCGGTGAAATCCAATGGGCGCAGACCCTGGCAACCGATGGGGCCCCGCGCCTCGCCTTGGATGCGGACGGGAATGTGGCGCTGGCCGACGCTTTCAGGGTCAACGCATTCAACCAACCCACCGTGCTCGGCGCCGCCAGCATTGAATACCGTCCGGCCGCCGGCACGCTGCTCGCCAAGTTCACCCCCGGTGGCACGCTGCTTTGGGCACGGGCGTTGGACGAGAAACTGCCCTTCGCCGACGATGCCCGCGGCGCGATCACCCGGGAGATGGCCTTTGGTCCCACGGGCGAACTGGTCGTTGTCGGCACCCTGTCGGGAGGCATAACGGCCGACCACACCCGCACCGCGGGACAACGGTTTGACGCGGTCGAATTGTCCACGGCGGACACCGGAACCGATGTCTTCATCGCGCGCCTGGCACCGGCCTTTCTTCCCACCGCCCCGAAGTTTGTCCTCCAACCGGTGTCCGTGGACGCCCAGTTGCAGGATCGGGTGACCCTCGAGGCCCGCGTGGACGGATATCCCGTGCCCTCGTTCCAGTGGCGTTTCAACGGTGTGCCCATCCCGGGTGCGACCAACCGACTGTTCACCCTCCCCGAATTGGCCCGCACGAACCACGGCAATTATGACGTCGTCGTCAGCAATTCCGTCCAGGTCGTCACCAGCGCCACGGCCGTCATCACCCCGCATCTGCGGCCGAACATGACCGGTTGGAAGATGATCGCCACCACCGCAAGCCCGTTCGGCATCCCGAGCGACGTGGGTGCGGACGACGCGGGTAACAGCTATGTCCTGCGACCCGGGGCGGGCGAGGAGACGCTTCTGGAACATTTTCATCCCGACGGTTCGTTCGGGTGGACTTTCCAGGACTCGGATGTGGCGGCACACCTCGGTTATCTGATTTCTCCGCGGGGACTGGCGGTCGCCCCGGACGGCGGCGTGTTCCTTTGTGGAAGGCTCTTATATAAGCCGGCTTTCCAAGATAATCGGGTGAATAATTTCATCCTCCGAGTCAATCCCGCGGATGGCTCGATCCTGTGGATGAAGCAGGTCCATCCGGTCGGCCAGAGTCAAATCGATCCCTCGGTGATCCTCCTGCTGGATTTCGACGGCGCCGGAAATGTCCGGGCGCTGTTCTCGGATCGGACGGTCCATCGCTTCGACGCATCCGGGTCGGAATTGCCGGTCGTGAACCTGGCAGGGATGGCGGCGACGGTGGACCTGTCGAAGTTTGCGCTCGCCCTCGATCGCGACGGCGGGATCTATGCCTTTGCCAACCGCATCGAGGCGTTGAACGTCGGCTTGACGAACTTTCCCGCGCTCGGCGGGGCGATCCCAGGCGGGAGATCGCCGGGATACGAGTCGTTGGTGCTCGCCCGGTTCTCCGCGGATGGGACCCCGCAATGGTTCCGGGAATATCCCGGTTCGCAGTTCACCTTCGCCTATGCCAACCGGGTGCAGGCAGACGCGGCGGGCAATGCGATCCTGGCGGGTGAACTCGGTGCGCAGCCCGGGCGGCCCTTCCAGTTCGGCACCAATTCCCTGACGGGCTTCGGTTATGCCGTCAAGGTCTCGCCCTCCGGGGACGTTGTCTGGGCACGTTCCTCCTATCTCACAATCAATGACGTCGCCGTCCGTGGCGATGGATCGGTTTATCTCGCCGGTTGGTTCCGACATGACCCGACGCTGCCGACAGCCGATCGCCGCGTCCGCTTCGGCAACAACGTGGTGTCCGCGGCCAATCTCCGGGATGCCTTCATCGCCCGATATGATGCGGATGGCGGTGAGGATTTCATCCGACAGACCGGTTCCCCTGATTTCGACACCGTGGACAACGCCCACGGATACCGACTCTCGGTGAGCACGACCGGTGTGGTGACCACCGCGGGCTTCACGGAGGTGTCCCCTTCCGGCGGCCGGGTGGACTTCGGGGATCTGGGACTGGTCTACCCCGACCTGCGGGCGCTGGGCTATACCGGCGGGGGCAATCCGCCCTGCCTTTATGTCGCGCGGTTGGAGGCGGAAACGACCCCGCCGGGACCGGTCAACGTGGTGTTCACGACGCCGGACCCGGGGAGCACGGTGTTGCGGGTGGAATGGCCGGCGGGATTCCGCCTCCAGTTCCGGACGTCGCTGACGGATGATGCGATCTGGCAGACGCTGGATTTGCCGTCGCCGTTTTCGGTCGATGCGGCGCTGCTGCCCGAAGGTTATTTCCGGGTGGTGTCGCCCTAGGGCCACCCTGCCACACGCCGGACGCTTTCCATTGCCGGGACAGCCTCGGGCCCTAGCGTGTCCCCTCATGACAAGGGCGAGGGCGGTGGATCGAATCTTCCCAGGGGGATCGACGGTTTGGGGCATCGCGTTCGGATCAGTGCGTTGGTCGTTGTTCCTTTCGTTCGCCCTCCTCCTGGCGTCGGGCGCCGGGAGGACGCTGGCCGGGGACAATGATTTCGCGGCGCCGGCCCTCACGGTGACCAGCCATGTCAACGGCCAGACCGTCAACACCCTCACCATCGTCCTGCAGGGCACCGCCACGGACGCGGGCCGCGGTGACCACGGCATCTCCCTGGTGAGCGTGCGGGGCAACGTCGCGGGGGCCACCGCCACGGGGGACGCCACCGTCAATTGGAGCCAGACCATCACCCTGACCCCCGGACAGAACACCCTCTATATCTCCGCCTATGACAACAGCACCTCGCAGAACGAGGCGAGGCTCACCCTGACGATCAATTTTCAGGCGGTTGATCGCATCGCCCCCAACCTCGTCGTCACCAGCCACGCCAATGGGGCGGTCGTGAACACCCAGACCATCGTGATCGCGGGGACCGCCAGTGACGCGGGTTCGGGGAACAACGGCATCTCCGAGGTGGACTTGAACGGCACGATCCCGGGAACCGCCACCACCGGGACAGGCACGGTCAACTGGAGCAAGGAAGTCACGCTCCACCAGGGTCCCAACATTCTTTATATCCATGCCTATGATGCCAGCGATGTGAAGAACGAGAGGTTGGTGATTCTGACAATCAGCTTCCAGGCGACGGATTCCCTGGCCCCGACTGTCGAAATCACCAGCCACACCGACGGGCAGACGGTGTTCACCAGCACGGTCGAGGTGTCCGGGACGGCGACCGACGCCGGCCGGGGAAACAACGGGATCGATGCCGTTTACCTGCGGGGTAAACTCCCCAATTCCAACGTGGCCG
>JANYCC010000279.1 GCA_025360495.1 Verrucomicrobiota bacterium
CGGGATCATCGACGTCCAGTCCGAGTCCGGCCAGGCCCGGCAGGGCAGCTATGTGAATGCGGTCGCCGTCCGCGTCTACGGCGCCGCCTACTGGCTCCTCAACCAGATCAGCAGTTTCTCCCCGGTCGACAGCCTCGCCACCGGACGCAGCATCACCTGGCCGGAACTCGCCCGCGCCGTTTGCACCGTCGTCGGCCTGGCCGGCGGCACCCTCGCCGGCGCCGGCGTGGTCATCCTCACCCGACGCGAACTCGCGCTGCCCACCTGATGAGACTGCGCACGATCCTCCGCGTCACCCTCGCCATCGCGGCGCTGGGCGTCGCCCACTTTTTCCAGGCCCGCCTCAATGTCGCCCGCGACACGCTGGGTCTCACCCAGCAGAGCGTCCTGTCCAACGCGCCGCCGGTCCTCGCGTTCACGACGGTGGCCCTCGGTGGCTTCCGCGGCATCATCGCCAACGCCCTGTGGATCCGTTCCTCCGAACTCCAGGAGGAGGGCAAATACTTCGAAGCCGTCCAACTCGCCGACTGGATCACCAAACTCCAGCCGCACTTTTCCGCGGTCTGGGTCCACCTGGCCTGGAACCTTTCCTATAACATCTCGGTCAAATTCCCGGATCCCGAGGACCGCTGGCTCTGGGTCCAGCGCGGCATCGAACTGCTCCGGGACGAGGGGCTCAAATACAACCCGCACGCGATCGACATCCATGCCGAGCTCGCCCGCCAGTTCCATCACAAGATGGGTGCGAACCTCGACGACGCCCATCTCACCTATAAGGCGCATTGGGCCGAACTGATGGACCAGGCCCTCGGCGGCGGCCAACCCGATTACGACCAACTCCTGCACCCGACCACCCCCGAGGCCCGGGCGCGCGTCGAGAACCTCGTCGGCAAATACAAGCTGGAGCCGGCCCTGATGAAGCGGGTGGACGACACCTATGGACCCTTGGAATGGCGGTTGCCCGAGACCCACGCGATCTATTGGGCCACCCGCGGGCTGATCGAGGGGCGCGGCGCCGGCGATGTGCGGATGCTCCGTCGCAATATCTTCCAGCCGATGATGACCGCCTTCCACCGCGGGCGGTTGGTGACGAACCAATTCACGCATAAGATCGAGTTCGGACCCAACCTGGCGATGGTCGCCAATGCCTCCAAGGCCTACCTCGACCAGATGGCCGGCGAGGAGGAGGAGGGGATGCGCGAGAGCTTCGGGAAGGCCCACCGTAATTTCATCCGGGATGCCGTCTATTTCCTCTATACGTTCAACCGCCGGCAGGAGGCCCAGAAATGGTTCGATTACGTCCGCAAACAGTACCCGGGCGACACCAACATCAAGCCGGAATGGTCCCTGGAGGATTATGCCCTCAGCCGCATCGAGGAGGATGTCAACGAGATGTCCCGGGACCGCGTGCGGGCGATCGTCGAGGGCACCATTGAATCCGCCTATGTCGCCTTGGTGGAGGGCGACGCCGACCAATTCCAGGGCCTGATGCTTTTCGCGAACAAGGTTGCCGCCAACTACGCCCTTCGCACCCCCAACAAGAGCACCCAATTGCGCACCCAACTGCCGCCGCTCGACGATATCAAACGGGACGTGCTCCTGAGATTGCTCGCGCCCCAGCCTGGCGTGCCGTCCGAATTCCAGGCCCGGCTGCGCACCGAACTGCGCCTGCCCGCCACCTTCGGCATCCCCGCCCCCACCAACGCACCGCCGGCGGGAAAGAGCCAAGGATGAAGGATGAAGGATGAAGGCTGAAAGATGAAGGACGGTTGCAAGACTCCCATCAACTCATCCTTCATAATTCATAACTCATCCTTCATCCTTAACCTCCCATGAGCGCTGAATCCCGAATCCTCGAACTCCAACTCGTCCTTCCCTCCGCGCCCCGTCCGGTCGCCGTCTATCGGCCGCTCGTGATCTTTGGATCCGCGGCCTACGTATCCGGCCACGGACCCCTGCGCGCCGATGGCACCCTCATCCAAGGGGTCGTCGGGGCCGATCTCGACCTCGATGCCGGTTATGACGCGGCCCGTCAGGTCGGTCTCGCGATCCTCGCCACCCTCCGGGATCAACTCGGGTCGCTCGACAAGGTCGCACGGGTCATCAAGATCCTCGGCATGGTCAATTCCGCCCCGGATTTCTATGATCATCCCAAGGTGATCAACGGCTGCAGCGAACTCTTCGCCGCCGTCTGGGGACGCGAGGCCGGCATCGGGGCCCGCAGTGCCGTCGGCATGGGGCCGCTCCCGGGCAATATCGCCGTCGAGATCGAGGCCATCTTTGAACTGACGAGCTGAGTCTGACACGGCAATGGATTCCTCCCACCCCGACGACGCCCCGGCTTGGATGACAGTGGCCAATGCCGATGAAATCCCTTCGCCGGCCCTCCTGCTTTACCGCGATCGGATCGAGGCCAATCTCGCCTCCATGGTGCGCATCGCCGGCGGCCCCGGGCGACTGCGTCCGCACCTGAAGACCCATAAACTCCCCGAACTGGTGCGACGCCAGGTCGAGCTGGGAATCCTTCGGGCGAAGTGTGCGACGATCGCCGAGATGGAGATCGCGGCGGCCAACGGCGTCACCGATATCCTGCTGGCGGTCCAACCCGTCGGCCCCACCGTCCAACGCCTCGCCGGATTGGCTGCTGCCTTTCCCAAGGTCCGCTTCTCCGCCGTGGCGGATGACCTTGGCGCCGCACAGGCACTGTCCCGGGAATGGCGCGGTCGCCCCCCACTCGGGGTCTTCCTCGATCTGGACGTGGGCCAGCACCGCACCGGTATAAGACCGGGTCCGGACGCCCTTATATTGGCCCGGACATTGGCCGGGCTCGACGGGTTGGAATTCCGCGGATTGCATGCCTATGACGGGCATCTCGCCGTGACCGATGTGGCGGAAAGGACCTCGCTCTGCGATGCGGCGTTCGCCCGGGTGCGGGAATTGGCGTCCGCCTTGGAGGCCGCCGGTGTGCCGGTCGGAAGCATCGTGGCCGGCGGTTCCCCCACGTTCCCGATCCACGCCCGTCGCCCCGACGTCGAACTCAGTCCGGGCACGACGGTCTTCTGGGATGCGGGTTATGCGTCCAAGCTGCCCGACCTTCCGTTCATCCCCGCGGTGGCACTGCTGACCCGGGTGATCAGCAAACCCGCGCCGGACCTGCTCTGCCTGGATCTCGGGCACAAGGCGGTGGGATCCGAAATGCCCCAACCGCGCGCCGTGTTCCCCGCCCTGCCGGACGCCGTGCCCGTGTCGCACAGCGAGGAACACCTGGTGCTGCGGACCCCACGCGCAGGCAACTATAAGTTGGGGGACATATCATACGCGATTCCCTGGCACGTGTGCCCGACGGTTGCGCTTCACCAGGAAGCTTGGGTGGTGGACGGCGGGCGGGCCGACCAACGCTGGCAAGTCACCGCCCGGGCGCGCCGGTTGGTGTGGTGATCGCGACGAGGGCCACACTCCACCGAATGCAACAGCGCCAACGGACTGCCTCGCCGGGTCCCAAGGCCTCATCAGAACCTAGAACCCCGCGAGGTACGTGATGTCGAACCGGATCACGGTTTCCTGGTCGGACCCGACGTGAACCGGCCAGATGTGGCCGAGTCCATCATACAAGTTGGCGTAGAACTCGCCGGGATGCTCCAGCACGAAGACGGAATAATCGCCGGGCGGCAGCCGGAGTGAGAAATCGCCCTCCATGCTGCTTTCCGTCGAGTTCACAAAGGGCGAGAGGACGAAGCTGTAAAACTCGATCCACAGCCGCCCCGCCTGAACTGCTTCCTTGGTCCTTTCGAAGAAGAAGAGGGTTCGTCGCACCGGAGTGATGATCCCGGTGACGTCGCCGGGCATGAAATTGCCCGCCCAGAACATCACCTTGCCACTGACCGTGCCCCAGTCATTCGTATCGGTCCCGGAACCGACCGGACTTGGTGGTGGAGGAATCTCCCGGGGTGAGCTGATCACCCGGAAATAAGCCTGGTCGCTCCGGAGGTCGCCGAGAGGAAGGACCACGATGTTGCTGGCCGCGCTCACGCCCATGTTCCAGAACGCGGTGGGCATCCAAGGACCCCGGGTATCCAGACTCCATTCGAGCGACCATCGCGTGTCCGAGGTGGCACAAGCCAGCGTGAGCACTCCGTCTGCCGTGAGGGAGACAATTCGCGGTTCCGGAGCGGCATGAGCATCCAGACAGCTATTCGCCAGCAAGAGGCTGAGCAATACCGGGTTCGCCTTGCCCAAGAGGCCAAATCCCATGGCGTTGGATTTATCATGCCGGCGAACCGTGGCAAGAGGGGATTGCCAAGTAGAACCTATGGATCTGTCCCCCGTGCCATACGGCGCTGGCGGATCCGGGCGGCCGCCTCCTTCGCAGCCTCCGCCAATTCCGCGTCCTGGCACCCCTGCATCCGATCCAACAAACCGAGCACCACCGGTCCACCCGCGCCACATCGGGCCGGGAGTCCGAAGGAAACACCTCCGGGGGACTTGAGATTATCCCCCGCTAATTCCTGCCACTCGGGCAGGAACCGTTTCGATTCGGGTGCCATTTCCACCAGATAACGCAACGTCCACGTCAACACGTCCTTATCCCAGGAGCCCAGGCTCGCCAGGAGGATCGTGAGCGGTTCCCGGCGTTCCCCGGAGAG
This sequence comes from Verrucomicrobiota bacterium, assembly GCA_025360495.1. Lineage (GTDB taxonomy): Bacteria > Verrucomicrobiota > Verrucomicrobiia > Limisphaerales > UBA9464 > UBA6176. The sequence goes on from JANYCC010000279.1 coordinate 4,644, forward strand.
GTGCCACACGGCGTGCGCCGCGTGTTGCGCCACGGTCCGTCCACCCGAGTGATAACGGGTCCGGAGCAGCGGGACCGCGTTGCTCGCGCCCGGGCCGATGCAATCCAAGGCGTGGACCGCATGGTATTGGATCCACGGGTTCTGATTGGTCAGGGCCGACCCGAGAACCGTGACGAGCCCCGGGTCGGTGAGCAGTGTCCTGGCCAGCTCATCGGGATTGTGGCGCCAACGACGATCCAGGGAATCAAACACCCGGACATGGGCATCGTAATCGGAGCGCGTCGGGGACGGCGGCGCGTCGAGGGCGGTCCGGAGGATCTCCACGCTGTGCCCACCCCAATCCGGATCCCGGGCCAGGGTGTTCAAGGCCACATCGGCACAAGCCCGACGGAAGGTTGGGTCCGGAACCAGCACGCGCATCGGGATTGGCAGATGTCCCTGCCAGCGGTACGCCGCCCACTCGATCGTGGTCGCATCCCGCCGCGCCAAACTGCACAACTCGGGTAAATGGGAGGACTCCAATCTCTGGAGCACGACCGGCGCATTGGTGTCGTCGCCGTGCGCAACCGCTGCGACCCAATCCTCAACGGTCCGACCGTGAACTTTCGGGCGGATGTGAATCCCGAACCCGGCCCAAACGCCCGCTCCGATCGCACCCTCCAGGACGACGGCCAGGACCAGAATCAGGCCTGGGCGTCGTCGTGCGGGGTTCATCGAAGAACGTGTCGACGGGCCGGCGGACAGGACTATTCAGGACGCCATGAAAGGGGCCGGGCGTCGGAACCTCCTCTCCCCTACCCTCCTCCTCCTTCGTTCCTCAGGAAGAGAGGGAGGCCCGGGTGTCCGGCCTTCATCCTCATCCTCGTCCTCGGCGCCTCGTCCTCGCAACCCAGCCTTCCAATCCTTGCAGGAATTCCCCTAAGTTTTCCATCGGTCCCGTGTCGTCCTTTTGAAAGTCCGACCTCCCGCGTCCCATGAACCAGCCCACCACCTTCGCCATCCTCCTCTGCCTCGGCCTCAGCCTGGTCACGGTCCCGCTGCGCGCCGAAAACGAGGTCGGGTTCATCGAACGTTTCGCGCTCGCACCCGATCGCGAGGCCGTTCTGGGTCAACTCGTGCCCGGCACCGAGGATTATTACTATTTCCACGCCCTTCATTACCAGAACACCGCCCAGAAACCCAAGCTGGCCGCGATCCTGGATCAATGGTCCAAACGCTTCCCCGACTCCGCCCAACGCCGCGTCATGGAGAACCGCGAGGCGCTGATCGGCTATGACACCGACCCCCAACGGACCCTGCAGTATCTCCGTGACCACCTGAATCCCCAGTTCAACCACGTCCAGGAGGTCCCCGACCGGAAGCCCGACCTCCCCACCGCGCTCGACCCGGCACTGGTCACCCGGGATGTTTTCCTCAAGGCCGCCTTGCAACACGACGGCCTCACCGAAGTGACCGACGAGGAACTCGAACGCCTCGTCCGTGACCAGGTTCCGCTGCGACCACCGCAAATCCGGAGCCTGCTTGCCCGACTCCGGCGACCGGACGTCCCGGGGTTGGTGGAAATGATCGCCGGGAATCTGAAAACCAAGGAGAGCCGCGGGTTCGGTGAGTTTCCAATCCACCGCGCCCTCTTGCCCACGCAGCTCGACGCCCTGCAGAAACTCGTGCCCACCGTGGCCGAGCAAATGCCCTTTGTCGGGGCACGCCTTCGCAAACTCGCGCCGGGTGCCGATGCCGACACCGAGTTCGACCCCGCTGAACGCGAGGCGTGGCTGGATCGCTCCTGGGATTATGTCCGGACCCTTTCGTCGACCTTCAATTCGTTGAAGGCCCACATCCTCTACACCCGGCTCCAACACGACCGTTCCAAGGGTGTCCATGACCGGGCCCGTTTCCTGGAGTATCTGAAACTCCCCCGCCCGGTCGGCTACATGAACCCGAAGTACCTGGAGCAAGCGGACGTCGCCCGGCATCCGGTGGACCTCAATGCCACCTTCAAGAACCTCGACCTGCAATTGGCACCGATCGGCTCGGACGAAGCCTTGGTCCGCGAGTTCGTCCTCTATTTTTCCATCGAGGACGCCGCGTGGGAACCGTGGACGGAATGGTTGCGCGACACCTGGGTGAAGCCGGTGTTCGCCGAGGCCAAGATCACCGCGGGCGTTGGCGATCCCGAGCAGTGGGCCTCGTTGCTCAGCCCGTCCGCCTATCAGGCCCTCAAGGAACGGGTCGACATCGAATTCCCCCCGACCAACGCCCCGTTCATCCCCGTGGACGGCGACGTCGGAGTGGACGTCATCTTCAAGCACGCGCCCAAAATCATCGTCCGGATTCACGAACTCAACACGCTCGGTTTTTTCCTCAGCCAGAAACGTCCGCTCAACACCGATCTCAATCTCGATGGCCTGGTCGCGAACATCGAACAAACCCATGACGGTGATGCCTCCCCGTTCAAACGGGTCACGCGCACCTTCCAATTCCCCGAGTTGAAGGGCAAACGGGGCGCCTGGGTGATTGAGTTCATCGGCGGGGGAAAATCATCGCGCGCCCTCATCCGCAAGGGCCAGTACTCGCTGGTCCAACAGGCGGGCCCCGCCGGCGACCTGCTGACGATCCTCGACGAGAATCATCGGCCCGCACCGGGCGCCGTCGCCTGGCTCGACGGACGCAAATTGGCGCCCGATCCCAAGGACGGACGCATCCTGGTGCCCTTCACCACCCAACCCGGACGACGCCCCATCGTGCTGGCCGACGCGCCGGGTGGTTTCGCGAGCCTGGCGACGTTCGATCATCATGCGGAGGCCTACCGTCTCGACGCCCAGTTCCATGTCGAACGCGAACAACTGCTGGCCCGTCGGGAGGCCACTCTCGCCGTGCGCACCGCCCTGTTGGTGGGCGACGCCCGGGTCGCCCCGGAATTGCTTCAGGACGGCCGGCTCACGATTGTCTCCACCACCTTGGACGGCATCAGCACGACGTCCGAGGTCAAGGCCCCCGCCCTCGAAGCCAACAAGGTTTTCACCCATAAGTTCAGCGTGCCCGATCGCCTGGCACAGTTGACCGTCACCCTGTCCGGCCGGGTGGACCTGTTGGGTCAGGCGGGGGAGAAGCGCCAACTCTCGGCCACCCGCACTTGGAATCTCAACGGCATCGACCGCACCGAGGCCACCAGCGACGGTCACCTGTCCAAGCTGGGCGAGAACCACGTCTTCGAACTGCTCGGCAAGAATGCCGAACCGGTCCCGGACCAGCAGGTGCTTTTCCATTTCCGCCACGATGGCTTCTCCCGGATTGAGACCGCGGCGCTCCGGACCGATGACCGCGGCCGCGTGATGCTGGGCAAGCTCGACGGGATCGTGTCGGTCAACGCCGACCTGCCCAACGGCCGGAAAAAAGGTTGGTCCTTGGACGATCTGGCCCGCACATGGCCGCAAACGCTCCACGCCAAATCCGGAGAGGTCATCCGGGTGCCGTGGAATGGTGAGGTTCGCCCCGGGTCCGTCTCGCTGCTCGAGACACGGAACGGGGATTATGTCGCCGATCTCACTGCCTCCGTGAAGCCCGTCGGCGCGTTTCTGGAAATCACGGGCCTGAAACCCGGGGATTACTCCCTGCGCCTGCACGACGACGGCACCCACACGCTCGACCTCCGGGTCACCGAGGGTGTCCTGTTCGCGAACTGGCTGCTGTCGACCAACCGCCTGCTCGAGGTGCGCGATGCGACGGCGTTGCAGATCGAGTCCGCCTCCGTCACGACGAATGGCGTCAGCGTCCAATTGCGGAATTGGAACCCCTTCACCCGTGTGCATGTGGGGGCGACGCGGTTCCTGCCGGGCCAGGGCCTGTTTGGCGGCCTGGCCGGCTTCACCCGGTTCGGACCGTCGTGGGGAAGTCCGGACAAGCTTCCCAACCTTTACGCCACGGGCCGGGCCATCGGGGACGAATACCGCTACATCCTCGAACGACGTTACGCGCCCAAGTTCCCCGGCAACATGCTGGCCCGCCCGGGTCTGCTGCTGAACCCGTGGGAGAAGCGCTCCACCGACGCCCAGGCCCTTTCGCTCGAGAGGATGCAGGAACCGATGGCGATGGGGGGTGCCCGGGCCGGCGCATTGATGGACTCGGCCAGCATGGCGGCGATACCCACGGGCGGCGGCCTGAACACCGATGACGAGAACCTCGACTTCCTGGCCGATGCCGCACCGGTATTATATAATCTGGTGCCCGACGCCCAGGGGGTGGTCCGGGTTCCACCCGCGGCGCTGGGCGACCGGCAACACGTCCAGATCTATGCCGAGGACCTTGCCAACGCCGTCTGGGGAACCTTCACCCTCGGCGAACAGGCCACGCGGTTCCGGGACCTGCGGTTGGCGCGCAACCTGGACCCGGCCAAGCCCTCGACCGAACGCAAGGAAATCACCGTGTTGGCACCGGGCGGCATCCTGACCATCGCGGACATCCTCACCGGCGACTTGGAGACCTATGACACGCTGGCCTCGGTGCACGCGCTCTTCACCTCCCTGAACGGGGACGCCAACTTCGCGCGGTTCGCCTGGATCCTCCAATGGCCGACCTTGAAGGATGCCGAAAAACAGGCCCGCTACAGCGAGTTCGCCTGCCATGAGCTGAACTTTTTCCTGAGCCGCAAGGATCCCCAGTTTTTCGCCCGGGTCATCCAGCCGTACCTGAAGAACAAGAAGGACAAGACCTTCCTGGACGATTACCTGCTGGAATCGGATCTGAAGCGCTTTCTCGAGCCGTGGGCCTATGCCCGGCTCAATGTGGTGGAACGCGCCCTGCTGGCCCGGCGACTCCCCGGCGAGACGGCCAACACGGCACGGCACCTGATGGAATTATGGGAGTTGCTGCCCCCGAACCCGGAGGAGGACGACCGGCTCTTTGAGACCGGGCTGCGCGGCCGGGCGCTGGAACAGATGCCCACGGGTGGGGCCGGTGGGGGCGGGGGTTTCGGCGGCGGATTCCGCGAAGCCAAAGGGAAGATCGAACAGACCGAAGCCGAACGGGCCACCTTCACCCCTTTGACAGCCGCGGCGCCGCGATCCGCGTCCGTCCTCACCCGGGATGGGCGACCCTTGGTCGAAAGTGCCGCAGCCGGCCGCTTCCGTCGGCTCGCCAGCGACAAGGACATGGCCAAAAACGCCGTCCGTCTCAGCGTCCAGGCTGAAGGCCTGAACCAGGATCGCGCCAACGCCCCGGTCTTGGCCGACCTTCCAGGCTTCACGCAATCCACCAATTCGTTTGGGGAATCGGCTCTCTATTTCGCACAGGCCGACGTGAACCGGCTTCGCGGGCTCGGATTGGAACGGGCCTATTACCGGGCGTTGGGACCGACCAAGGAATGGGCTGAAAACAATTACTATCAGCTTCCGATCGACCAACAAAACGCGGACCTGGTGACCATCAACGCGTTCTGGCGTGACTTCGCCGCCTGGGATGGACGGGCCCCGTTCCTGTCGTCCCACCTCGCCGAGGCCCACCGCAATTTCACGGAGATGATGCTGGCCCTGGCGGTGTTGGACCTGCCGTTCGAAGCCCCCAAACACGTGGGCAAAACGGAGAACAATTCCTTCACCTTCACGGCCGGCGGCGCGGCGATCGTCTTCCACCGGCAGTTCCAACCGGCCGAAGCCCAACCCGCCGGCGCGGGTCCGGCGCTGCTCATCAGCGAAAGCTTCTATCGTCACGGCGACCGGTACCGGCAGGAAGGCAACGAGAAGTTCGACAAGTTCGTCACCGGGGAATTCCTGGCCAGCGTCGTCTATGGCGCCCAACTGGTCGTCAGCAATCCCGGTTCGGCCCCGTTGAAACTGGATCTCCTCACGCAGGTGCCCCGGGGTGCCCTGCCGGTCCTCGGCAGCAAGGCCACCGACAGTCATTATATCCGGCTCGAACCCTATACCACCCGGCAGTCCGAGTATTATTTCTATTTCCCGTCGCCCGGCACCAACGGCACCGCCTTCCCTCACTTCCCGGCCAACCTCACCCTCGCCGGCAAATCCGTCGGTGCCGCCCAGACCCTCGCGTTCCAGGTCGTCCGCAAACTCTCCCAGATCGACCGGGCCTCCTGGGAATATGTCTCACAATTGGGCACGGACGCCGAGGTGTTCGACTTCCTCGGGCAGAACAATGTCGCCCGGCTGAACCTCGAACGCGTCGCCTGGCGCGCCCGTGCCCGGGTGGATTTCTTCCGCCAGTTGGTGGTGTTTCTCCAGTCGCACCATGTCTGGAGCGAGCCGATCTACCGGTACGCCATACTGCACAACGATGCGGTGCCCTTGGGCGAATGGCTCCGGCACCGCGATGATTTCCTCGGCCAGTGCGGCCCCTGGCTCACCACGCGCCTCGTCTCGATCGATCCCGTTGAGCGGCGCACCCATGAGCACCTTGAGTATTCGCCCCTGGTCAACCAACGCGCCCATCAGGTCGGGTCGGAACACCGGATTGCGAACCCGGTTTTCCGTGAACAATACCAGCGTTTGCTCGGCATCCTGGCCCACAAGCCGGCCCCGGCGCCGGCCGAGAACCTGGCCGTGGTCTATTATCTGTTCCTGCAGGACCGCGTCGGCGAGGCCTTGGAAAGGCTCCGGGGTGTCCAACCGGACTCCATCCCGACCCGGCTGCAATTCGACTATCTGCGTTGCCATGCGGCCTTCTATGAGGAGCGGTTGGCCGACGCCCGCGGCATTGCCGCCCAATACTCGGGATACCCGGTGGACCGCTGGCGCGGCCTGTTCACCGAGGTGACGGCACAACTCGACGAGATCGAGGGGAAGACCGTGGTGCGCCCCGGCGATGCGCCGGACCGCGAAAAACGACAGGGCGAACTGGCCGCGACCGAACCGGCATTTGAATTCAAGGTCGAGAAGCGGGCGGTGGCCCTCACGTGGAAAAACCTCGGCGAGGTGACGATCAATTACTACCTGATGGACCCGGAATTCCTGTTCAGTAGCAGTCCCTTCGTCACGCGGGATGCCGGTCGCTTCAGCATCATCAATCCCACGCTCACCGCGGTCCAGTCGTTGCCGGCGGGACGCGACAACCTGGAGATCCCGTTGCCGGCCCGGTTTGCCCAGGCCAACGTTCTGGTCGAGGTGCTCGGGGCCGGGTTGCGCAAGGCGGAGGCGTACCATGCCAATTCCTTCAAGCTCGCCGTCACCGAGAATTATGGCCGCCTCGAACTGCGCGACCAGGCGGGTGATCGGCCGGTCGGCAAGGCTTATATCAAAGTGTACGCCCGGCTCCGGAACGGCACCGTCCGTTTTTATAAGGATGGCTATACCGATCTGCGCGGGAAGTTCGACTACGCGAGCCTCAACAGTGGCAGCCCGCCCCAACCCGTCGCGGGCGAGCCGGGCGAGGCCGGTGGGGCCAACGGTCTCGACTACCAGATGCTCCGGCCCGGGGAGTTGGACAGTGTCGACCGTCTGTCGATCCTCGTCCTAAGCGACACGCATGGGGCGGCGGTGCGCGAGGTCGCCCCGCCGCGGGGATGATGGGTTGGGTGGGCGCCCCGTGGCAGCCGATGGAAATCAGCCACCGTTCCCGCGTCCAACCCCGTGCCCCATTGCCCGTGCGCATTCCCATGCGCCGCTACGTCGGTCCCCCTCAACCCGCGAGGAACGAGCGGGGAGAGGACCGGGGAGAGGGGTCGGTCGGCGAAGTCAGAAGGCGAACAGGAGGCAGCAGAGATCGCAGAGGTTCGTTTCTCTGCTACCTCCGCTTTCTCCTGTTCCAATCCCGCCGAGTCCTGCGGGGCCAGTTTCGCCACCGGGTACAACTGAGGCCGAGACACGAGACAGGAGACACGAGACACGAGACACGAGGATCGAGGATCGAGGATCGAACCGACCTCCTCTCCCCCGCCCTCCTCCTTCGTCCCTCAGGAAGAGAGGGAGACGACCCCGAAGCGCCTTCCCATGCGCCGCTACGCCCGCCCCCCGTGGCAGCCGATGGAAATCGGCCTTCCGACAGCTCCCCGGCTTGCTCCGGACGCGTCGAATCACTCTTCAAAATCGAGTGCCTTCGTCACGCCACCCCATTATTGTAATCGCATTCGAATCCCTCTTCTTCATCCCGTCACGGAACCCCCGTTGCCCTCCCCAACGGGCGAACGAGCTCATTCTGTCACCCACTGGCGGTGCTGAGGGCGAATCGACCATGTTGTCCCGGCCCCAAACACGGTTCCGCTCAGCTACGATCCTCAGGGCTGGAGTGACGTTCTGGACCAACGCATGGAAAGTCGCCCTCACCGTCTGGCCTGCACTCCTCGTAGCCACCGCCATGGGAACACGGTTGTGCGCTGCGGAACCTGATCCGACCGGAACCGAGTTTTTCGAACGCAAGGTCCGACCCCTGTTCGCCGAGCACTGTTTCAAATGCCACGGCGAGGAAAAGCACAAGGGCGGGCTCCGGCTCGACTCCCTCGCAGCGATCCGTGCCGGAGGCGATGACGGCCCGCTTTTCGTCCCGAGGCGGCCGGACGAGAGCCGCCTGATCCTCGCCGTGAGCCATCAGGACGCCGACCTGAAGATGCCTCCGAAGCAACGCCTGTCGGAGCGGCAGATCACGGATTTGACCGAATGGGTGAAGCTCGGCGCCCCCATGCCAGCCACGGACCCGCCGATCCCCGTCACTCCTGCGAACGGGCAATATGATATCTCTGCCAAGGATCGCGCCCACTGGGCCTTCCAACC
>JANYCC010000335.1 GCA_025360495.1 Verrucomicrobiota bacterium
TAAAGACGTCGGAACACGTCGGGGCTGAGCGCGGATTGCAGGGCGTCCCGCACCTCCTGGAGCGTGGGCCAGAGGTCGCTGAGCATCACGGGTTGGCCGTTCCGATCGATGCCAAGGGGTTCGCGGGTCAGGTCGATGTCCACGCGCCCGGCCAGCGCGAACGCGACAACCAACGGCGGGGACATGAGGAAATTCGCCTTGATGTTCTGATGGACCCGGGCCTCGAAGTTGCGGTTGCCCGAGAGCACGGACGCGGCGACCAGGTCGTTCTTGACGACGGCATCCTCAATCGCGGGCGCGAGCGGTCCGGAATTGCCGATGCAGGTCGTGCAACCGTAGCCGACCGTCTGGAAACCGAGTTGATCGAGATAGGGTTGGAGCCCGGTTTTGTTGAGATAATCGGTCACCACCCGGCTTCCGGGTGCAAGCGATGACTTCACCGCCGGGTTCACGGTCAGGCCCCGGGCGACGGCTTTTTTCGCGAGCAGCCCGGCCGCCAGCATCACCGACGGATTCGACGTGTTGGTGCAACTGGTGATGGCGGCGATCAGCACCGAACCATGTCCGACGTGGGCGGTTTTTTGCCCCTTCAACGAGACCTCGGCGCTGACTCTGGCGAAGTCCTCGGCCTTCTTCCCAAAACCGCTTTCCGCGACCGGCTTGCTGAACGCGCTTACAAACTCCTCCTTCAGGTTCTTCAGTTCGATGCGATCCTGGGGTCGTTTCGGACCGGCGACGCTCGGGACGACCGTCGCCAGGTCGAGCCGGACCACCTGGGAATAATCGATCTCGCCCTCCTGCGGGATGCCCCAGAGGCCCTGGGCCCGATAATAGCTCTCGTAGGCCTGGCACAATTCCTCGGTGCGACCGGTCCCGCGCAGATAATTCACGCACTCGGCGTCGATCGGGAAAAAGCCCATCGTGGCCCCGTATTCCGGGGCCATGTTGGCGATCATGGCGCGATCGACGACCGGCAGTGCGGCGGCGCCCGGCCCGAAGAACTCGACGAATTTGCCGACGACCTTCGATTTCCGGAGCAATTGCGTGAGCGTCAGGGTCAGGTCGGTGGCGGTGACCCCTTCCCGGAGCGACCCGGTGAGATGCACGCCGACGACGTCCGGGGTGAGGAAATAGACCGGTTGCCCGAGCATGCCGGCCTCAGCCTCGATGCCACCGACGCCCCAGCCCACGATGCCGAGGCCGTTGATCATGGTGGTGTGCGAATCGGTGCCGACGAGGGTGTCGGGATAAAGGACCGTGTCAGCGGTCGAGAGTACGCCCTTGGCAAGGTACTCGAGGTTGACCTGATGGACGATGCCGATGCCGGGCGGGACGACCTTGAAGGTGTCGAAAGCCTGCATGCCCCATTTCAGGAACTCATAGCGCTCGCGGTTGCGGGAGAATTCCATCTCGAGGTTCTGCCGGAGGGAATCGGCGGAGCCGGCGAAATCCACCTGGACGGAATGGTCGACGACGAGGTCGACGGGCACGAGGGGTTCGATGATCCGGGGGTTCTTGCCGAGGCCCTGCACGGCGGAGCGCATGGCGGCGAGATCGACCAGGAGCGGGACGCCGGTGAAATCCTGGAGGACGATGCGGGCGACGACGAACGGGATCTCGGCGGTGCGGGGTGCCTGGGGTTGCCATGCAGCGAGCTCGCGCACACTGGCCTCCTGGACCCGACGTCCATCGCAATTCCGCAGGACGGACTCCAAGACGATCCGGATGGAGACCGGCAGTCTCGAGACCGGCAGATTCAGGGCCTGCCCGAGGACGGGGAGGGAATAGAACCGGCCGGTGTGACCGGGGCGGGTGGTGAAGGACTGCAGTGTGCCCAAAAGGTTGTGCGGCGTGCTCATGCGCGGGATAGGATACCGATGCGGGAAAGGCTCAATTTCGGCAGACGAATCTGGGGTCGATGGGGTGGGAGCGTCAAGACGGTGGGCGGGGCGCAATTCGACACGGTCCCACCGGAACCGGAAGTGTCGGCCAGGATCGTGGACCGCAGGGACAGCCGGCTCGGGCGGCGGCAGGCGGCCCGGCAAGCGGCCCGGCAAGCGGCCCGGGCGGAGCCTCGCCCCACCTTTTTGGGCGAGGCCGATTCCGGTCCGGTGCAACGGCTCAGCGGAGGCGGAGGGCGATCTGGGTGTTGATCTCGGCGGCCAGATCCACGTCGCCGCGACCGCCGCTCCGCCGGGCCTGGACCTGGACGCGGGTGATGCGGGGTTCGACCTCGTCGACGCGCACCCAGAGTTGGCGGCCGTTGACGCTGCCGGTGAGGATGTGCGCGACCGAGTTCTCCCCGGTGAGGGCGCCGTTGAACACGAGGGTGGCCTTGGCCGCCTCATAGACCTGCTCGAGCGGCCGCTCGTAGCGGCCCTCAATGGTGTCTTTCGAGAATGGCATGCCCATCTTGTGGCTGCCTTCCTGGGTCTTGTAACAGCCAGTGGCGACGGTGGCACCGAGCGCCAAGATGATGACGGCCCAAAGCTTCTTCATGGGCTTGGGATGCAATCAGGAAATGCCGTTGCGTCAAGCCCGCGCAACGGATCACGTGCGATCGGGGGCATTTTTCCCGCCCACGACCGGGCGAATCTCCGGGTGCTCGGTGGGGAGACCGACGGGGATTTGAACAACAAAGGGCGCAAAGGGCGCAAAGAATGACCTCTTCAAAACGGAATGAGGCACACGGTGATCTCCCACGCCTGCAATCTTTCCCGGGCGCTGGTAGGGTTTGGACCCTTGGCACCCTTTGTTGTTCCTTCCTCCCGGGCCGGTTCCGCCCATGTTTCAAGGTTCCGCCCGGATGGATGCGCCTCCGTCATGAAATCTTCTTCCCTCGTCAGCGATCTTGGCACTATTATGCCCTTTTTGGGGCATCGGCATTATGAGCAAGCAAAAACAGTTCTTCCCGAAGATCGGGAAAATCCAGTTCGAGGGACCGGGTTCCAAGAATCCGCTCGGGTTCAAGCACTACGACGCGGCCGAATTGGTCGAGGGCAAGTCCATGCGGGATCACCTGCGTTTCGCGGTGGTTTACTGGCATACGATGCGCGGCAGCGGCGCGGATATGTTCGGCTGGGGCACCGCCCAACGCCCCTGGCAAACCGGTGAAGGCACCGTCAAGGAAGCCGTCGCCCGCGCCCACGCGATGTTCGAGTTCACCGCCAAGATCGGCGCCCCCTTCTATTGCTGGCACGACCGCGACGTCGCCCCGCACGGACGCACCCTCTCGGAATCGAACAAGAATTTCGACACCGTCGCGACGGAGCTCAAGAAACTCCAGGGCGACACCGGGATCCGGCTGCTCTGGGGCACCGCGCAGAATTTCGTCCATCCCCGTTATGTCCATGGGGCCGCCACCAGTTGCCATGCCGACGCGTTCTGTTTCGCGGCCGCGCAGGTGAAGAAGGCGCTCGAATGGACCCATGAACTCGGGGGTTCGGGCTATGTGTTCTGGGGCGGCCGCGAGGGGTACTCGACCCTGCTCAACACCGACATGAAACGGGAACTCGATCACCTCGGTCGCTTCCTGCACATGGCGGTGGATTACAAGCGCAAGCTCGGGTTCAAGGGACCGTTCTTCATCGAGCCCAAACCCAAGGAACCCACGCGGCACCAGTACGATTCCGATGCCGCGGCGTGCCTGAATTTCCTCCGCGAATACGGGTTGTTGGAGCATTTCCAACTCAACATCGAGGTCAACCACGCCTGGCTCGCCGGCAAGACCATGGAACATGAACTCGAGGTCGCCGGATCCGCCGGTGCGCTCGGGTCGATCGATGCGAACATGGGGGATTATTTCGTCGGCTGGGACACGGACCAGTTCCCGACGGACCTGTACCTGACCACGCAGACGATGTTGCGGATCCTGAAGTTCGGGGGCCTGACGTCCGGCGGCGTGAATTTCGATGCGAAGGTGCGTCGGGAAAGTTTCACCTTGGAGGATCTGTTCATCGCCCATATCGCCGGCATGGATGCGTTTGCCCGCGGGTTGAAGGCGGCGGCGGCGATCCGAAAAGACGGGCGTCTGGGGGAATTCGTGAAGAATCGTTACCGCACCTGGGATGCCGGCATCGGGGCGAAGATCGAAGCGGGCAAGGCGACCTTCAGCGATTGCGAGAAGCACGCACTGAAACTCGGTGAAGTGACGGGGCTCGAGAGCGGCCGTCAGGAACTGCTGGAGTCGATTGTCAACGAGTTCATCTGAGCCGGGCTGCGCCGGCGAGGGCGAGGGACCTGGGTCGAGAGACTAGGCACGAGGAACGAACGGTTCGGTCCCCCTCTCTTCCTGAGGAACGAAAGAGGAGAGGAGGCCGGTTCGCTCATCGCGTCTCGTCCTCAGTTTGTACCCGATATCGAAATTTGGCCCCGCCGGACCCGGCGGGATTTGAACAGGAGAAAGCGGAGGTCACAGAGCATCCAACCTCGGCGTTCTCTGCTGCCTCCTGTTCATCTTCGGCTTGTCAGGCTGACCCCGCAGGACCCGGCGGGATTTGAACAGGAGAGAGCGGAGGTGGCAGAGAATCCAACCTCTGCGATCTCTGCTGCCTCCTGTTCAGGTTCTGGCTTCGCCGGGTCCAGCCAGCCCTGCCCTGCCCCGTCAGGCCGGCCGATTCCCATCGGCTGCTACAGTCCCTCGATCCGGATGTTGCGGAACGCCACCGGATCGTTGTGACCCGCAAATCCAAAGTGCCCGCTGGTGCGGTCCTTGCCGGGATGCTTCGAGTTGGCCATGTATTCCGTCACCTTGGACAGGTCGGTGTCGAGAATCAGGGTTCCGTTGAGCTCCACCTTGATTTGGGAGCCTTTCACGGTCACTTCCTCGAAATTCCACTCGCCGATCGGCCGTTGATAGCCACGCGCCGCCGCGACCATCCCATAGGCCGAACCATGTGCCTGACGCGGGTCGATCTTGGAATTCGTCGCCTTCTCATAGTTGTCGTCGAGCACCTGCAATTCGCACATGCCGTCATAGGCGGTGTCGCCCTGTCCCGGATAGCGGATCGCCAGGCCGTTGTTCCCGCCCGGCGGCAACTTGAACTCCACGCGCGCCTTGAAATCACCATATTCGGCCGTCGTATAGATCGTGCCGCCTTTGCTCGGCCGGCATTGGATCGCACCATTGACCACCTCGTAATTGTCCACAGGTCCGGCCCAACCGGTGAAGTCGCGGCCGTTGAAGACCGACTTATATCCCGTGTCCTCACCGTGCGCGGCGAGGATCTTGTTGGCCTCCAAAGTCCCGATTTCGCGGATGAACACATTGCGCCAACGGATCTCGCCACCGTGGGTTTGGAGCTGGATCGGGCCGCGGGCGGGAATCGGGGTCTTGCGATCGTAGTAATTCTCCAGGAGCGCGTGATCGACGACCTGTTTGCCATTGAGCCAGACCGAGACGCGGGCGCCGGTCATCAGGATGCGGAACTGGTTCCATTCACCAAAGGGACGGTCGGCGAGGACGGAGGGGTCCTTGCCCGGGGCGCCGGGGGAATTGTTCCAGAGACCGCCGGAACCCTTGGCGCGGCCGAGATTTTGGGGATCCGCTTCGTTGTGATCCCAGATCTGGACCTGGGGCACGCCGCGCAGGTAGATGCCGGAATCGGCCAGGGGCACGGTCTTATACTCCACCAACAGTTCAAAATCGCCGTAATCCTTCTCCGTGGTGGCGTAGGCTCCGAAGCCGTCGTTCACCAATTCGCCGTTCTCCCCGTACCAATGCGGCTTCCCGGTCTTGGTGCTCACCTCGGTCATGGTCTTGGTCCATTTGGCGACCTGCGCGGCGCGATCGGCCTCGGACAGCGCCATCAGTTTGCGGTGATCGTAAGTGTCACCGCCGCGGAAACCCTGGAGGTCGCGGCCGTTGAACAGGGCGGAGAAGCCCGCCGGGGGTGAGTTCGGCGTGGGACGCACGGCGGCACAGCCGGCGACGACCAGCAGCGACAAGGCGGCGCCGGAGGCCCACGCGAAGGCCCGGCGGTTGAGCGTGAAATTCATAGGATGCGCGGGAGGCTCTAGACGTTCCCCCCGTTCCGGTCAACTGGGGACCCTCGTCCTACCCGATTCCGGGGGGGCGATGCGGTGGACCGGATTTCAATCGGCCGGGGAAAATCCTCGCCCGGTTGGCACTGGATTTGCCAAGGTGCGGCATCATGCGTTGGTTTGGAAAGTGCGCGCTGTTCTGCCTCCTCGGGTTGCTGGCCTGGGGTCCCCTTGCAGCGGCTGAATACAAGTTGTTGGACGGCACCGCCCTGTCCGGCGAGATCGTCACCGCCGACAAGGACGGGTTCCTCCTGAAACTGGAGGGGGGCGGATATTCGCCGCACATCGATTGGGGCAAGTTGACGGACGAATCCCTCCTGGAGATGTCCAAGCAACCCAAGGCCAAGCGTTTCGTGGAACCGTATGTGGTGCAACCGATGGAAGACACCACCCGCACCACGCCCAAGGAACTCAATCTCGCGGCCCCGGCCCGGGTGGGGTTGCCCAAGGTTCAAAAAGGGGCCTTCAACGCCCTGCTCAGTCCCGGTGGCCTTTTCTTCCTCGGCCTCGCCT
Source organism: Verrucomicrobiota bacterium (assembly GCA_025360495.1). Taxonomy (GTDB): domain Bacteria; phylum Verrucomicrobiota; class Verrucomicrobiia; order Limisphaerales; family UBA9464; genus UBA6176. Next base: position 6,556 of record JANYCC010000335.1, read on the forward strand.
ATCTGGCCAATCTCTTCTTCGCCTTTGAGGTCGCCCGCTTCCGTTGGCGCAAGCCCGTCCTCGTCTGCGGTTTGGCTGCGGTCGTGCCAATCGTCGGTCCGCTGATCTTCCTGGCGATGCCGAAATGGCTGCCGCCGGTCGAACTCAACGCCACCAATGAGGCGCTGCAACAGACCACGCTCACCGTCCAGGACTCGGGTCCGTCGATGGTGACCCAGATGGGCCTGCGGACGGCCGGGGCCCATCACGACATCCCGGCCAGCGACCTGCCGCGGACCTTCACCAAAAACGATTTCACGTTCAACCGCCGGTTCTTCGAAACCCAGTTCGCCGACCTGCTCTCGTCCGCCCCGCCCGATGCCGGCGCCGGCTTGGTCCTCGATTTCGAAACCAACCAAGGCCATGTGTTGGGTGATCGCATCAACCGGATGAATGCCTCCGAGGTGATCGTCCGCGTCCCGGGCGGCGACGAGAAGCCGGTGGATTTCGGGTCCATCGTGCAGGTCACCCTGCGCCGGAACGACGCCTGAACATTCCACGGTCCTCCGCCCGATGAAATACCGAGCAATCCTGCTGTTCGGCGCCCCCGGTGCCGGCAAAGGCACCCAGGGCAAAATCCTGGGTCAGATCCCGAATTTCGTGCATTTTTCCTGCGGGGACGCCTTCCGCAACCTGCGCGTCGATTCGAGCCTGGGGCGCGTCTTCATGGACCACGCCTCCCGCGGGCAATTAGTCCCGGACGATCCCACCATCGAGCTCTGGCACAACTCGATCATGGGCATGGCCGCCACCGGCCGGTTCAATCCCGATGCGGACACCATGATCCTGGATGGCATCCCGCGGAATCCGAACCAGGCGCGGATCATGTCGGAGTTGATCGACGTGAAGGCGATTTTCAACCTGTACTGCCCGCACGAAAACAAGCTGATCGCCCGCCTCCAACGCCGCGCCCTGAAGGAAAACCGGTTGGACGACGCCAACGTCGAGGTCATCCGCGCCCGGCTGGAGACTTACAAACGTGAGACCCGCGCGGTCCTCGAATGTTATCCTGAGGAATTGATCTGCCAGATCGATTCGACCCAGGAACCGCTCCACGTGTTGCTGGACATCCTCAAGATCCTGACCCGGCTCCCGAAGCCGGCGGTCAGCGACGGCGGCACCGTGTTCAGCACCGCGCCCATCCCCTTCCCGCAGACGTCCCTCGGGGCCCGCTGACCGTCATGGGTTCGGAGTCCCGGGCTTCAGCCGGCACGACGCAATCTGCCAACCTTGGCGCACCTGGCCTACCTGGTGTGAAATGCCCGGATTCTGCTGAATCGTGACGGCTTCGCACGCGATCCCTCGCACGATCGCGCCGGATCAGACACCGTGTCCTCCGTGCGACCGTGCTCGTTCATGTTGGTGGCCGGAGAACCGAGTGGTGACCAACTCGCGGCCGAACTGGTCCACGCGCTGCGCCAGACCTCGCCCGCCTTCGGTGTGGAACCGCATTTCTTCGGCGCTGGCGGCCGGCATCTCGCGGACACGGGCGCCGAAATGTGGGTGGACCTCACCCGGCATTCGGTGATCGGACTTTGGGAGGTGATCCGCAAATACGCCGAATTCCGCCGGATCCTTCACGCCCTGCTCGCCCAAGCCGTCGACCGACGCCCCGACGTGTTCATCGGTGTCGATTACGGCGGCTTCAACCTGCGACTGGCCCGCGCCCTTCGACGGCGCAGCGCGGGCACGGACTGGCACCCGCGAATCGTCCAGTTTGTGTCCCCGCAGGTGTGGGCCTCGCGCCCCGGCCGCGCCCGTTTGCTGGAGGAAAACCATGACCTCCTGCTGAGTATCCTGCCGTTCGAGAAAGCTTGGTACGCCCTCCATGCGCCACGGCTTGGCGTCGAATTCGTCGGGCATCCGATGATCGATCGCCATGCGACCCCGCCCGGAAGTGCCCCGGCCCCGGGTGAATGCCCGTGCGTGGTCCTGTTGCCGGGGAGTCGTCCCGCCGAATTGGAACGTCACCTGCCCGTTCTGTTGGGGGCGTTGGCCCGGATCCGAAATGAAATGGCCGTCGAAGCGCGGTTGATCCTGCCTAATGAAACGCTCGCGCAACAGGCCCGCACGCTGGCACAGGTCCAGGGTTTGAAGTCTCCCGTGGCGGAAGTGGGCGGGCTGGGGGAAGCGCTTTCGCACGCGACGCTGGCCCTGGCGTCCACGGGGACAGTCACCTTGGAATGCGCCTGGTTCGGGGTTCCCACATTGGCCCTCTACCGAACTTCCTGGAGCACGTATCAGATCGGACGACGCCTCATCCAAGTGCGTCATCTGGCCATGCCCAATCTGCTGGCCGATGCGGAGGTGATGCCGGAGTTCATCCAGGACGCGGCGACCCCGGAAGCGCTGGGCAACGCGGCGATCGCCCTGCTGCGTGATCCGGTGGCGTTGACCGCGCAGCGCACCGCCTTGGGTGAGGTTATCCGTTCGCTGGGATCCCCCGGTGCCGCCCGCCGGGCCGCGACGGCGATTCTCCAGATCCTCCCCGCCCTGGGTTAGGGCTGGCTGGCCGGACAAGCGAATTCACCACGGATTTCGCGGATAGCACGGATTTTCCAGAACCCAACCCGGCATAAATCTCCTATCCGTGGCATCCGTGTCATCCGTGGTTGCGCTTCCCTTCCAGCATCCCCGACGTATCAGTAGAAATAATGGAAGGTGAAGGTGATTTCGCGGCTGTCGGTCCCCACCAACCGGCGCATTTCCGAAGGCCATTTGGCATAGGGTGACTGGGTCAGAACCGCGCTTTCGCAGATGAACGACCAGATGTCGCCCACCTGCGATTCCACCTGTGAGATGTCGGTGACCGAACCGTCCGACCGCAATTTGAATTTCAACACCACCTTGCCGGAACGTTCGAAAGCGAAGTGATGTTCATCCAACAGCGCGTACCAGCGGTTCTGGATGGCCGCGATGAGCAACCGGTCATAATTCCCGTACGGCGACGCCTTCACATCGAGCGAGGACTCGATCTGGAAGTTGGGGATCCCGCCGTCCTGCTTCATTTTTTCGCTGACGATGATCCCCTTTTGTTGGCGGGCGTCGTCGAGGCGTTTGATGGGCTGCCGATGGGGCTGCAGTTCGGGTTGGGCGGCCACTTCGGGCTGGGCGGGAAGTTCCGGCCGGGGGTCGCGACGGGGTTGCGGACGCTCGACGACGGCCTGGGGATTGATCTTGGCGATTTGGGTTTCGCCGGGCTTGAGACCTCCGGGAGGTGACGGCTCCACGCGTTCCTGAACCGGGCGCGCGGGTTGCGGCTTGATCTCGGGCGTCGGGACCACGGCGGGGGTCGGCACGGTCTCCGGCGGGGTGGGAGGGGGCGTCGGCGCCGGGGGGACCGGAGCCGCACGGGCCACGTCCATGGTGCGCGCCAATTCCTCGCGTTGCCCATCAATCCGGGGTTGGGTGGCACCCGGTTTGGGAGGATGGGGATTCCCCGCCAAGGTGTTGTCCGTGGAATAAAACTTCGTTTGCTTCGGGGCTTCCTTGGAGACCAACGACGGATCGACCTCGATGAACGTCAGCGGGATTTCAACCTCTTCTTCCGACTGGGCCAGCGTCGCCTTGGGCTTGAGATCGGGATGGAGGGGATCGGGTTTCACCTCCTCCGGCTTGGGGGTCACGACCTGCCGGACCCATTGGGGGAAAAGCGTGGGGAAGGCGCGAACCACGATGCGGGCGACCTCCCAGCCCACGATGCCGGTGACATGGAGCGATAACGACACCACAAGGGCCCAAACCAATGGGGAATGTTTCCATTGGCGGGGTTCATCCAACTGCCAACTGGCACGGGCGCCGCTCAAGACCCTGAAGTCTGGGGGATCAATCGGAGTCGGGCAATGGCGGTTTCACAGAACCCACGGTTCAGCAGGACGCGTCTTGGCACTGCCAACATGAATGCCATCAGGGCGGCTCGGGTGGAACCTCGCCCTACCAAAACAGACCACGCCGGGGGGCACTTCGGATCGGTAGGGCGAG
>JANYCC010000338.1 GCA_025360495.1 Verrucomicrobiota bacterium
ACCAACACCCGGACCATCACCCACCAAGTCCGCCACAATCCGTGGGTTGCAAACCGGCGTCCCGACGTGCTCACCGCTTCGTCCAACACCACCAAGCGTCCGATCGACCGGAGCCGCCGGCATAATTCCAAATCCTCCATCAGCGGTTGGGAGGGCATACCCCCCACCGCGTCCAACCCTAGGCGACGTGCGAAAAGGCATTGGTCTCCGAACAGACGGCCCGTGATCCGAAAGAACAGGGCCGAACGAAATTCCGCACCCCGACGCAAGGCCCACGGACCCTCCCGGAATTTTTTCCCGAAGCCACCCCCGATGATTCCCGGATCCGCCAACGCGCCGGTCATCGCGGCGAAGGCCCCCTGCGGGAGCCACGTGTCTGCATGCAGGAACACCAGGGTGTCGCCGGTGGTGGCGACGGCCCCGGCCTGCAATTGCGATCCGCGGCCGCCCGGCACACGGAGCGCCCGAAGCCCGAGACCCGCAGCGATTTCCAGCGTGGCATCCGTACTCCCCCCATCCACGACGACCGTCTCCACATCCTGGTTGGCGGCGGCGGCCCGCAGGGCCGCAACCGTGGCCTCCAGACCGGGGGCCTCGTTGAGGGTGGGAATGACGACGGAAAAGGTCAGAAGCCGGCGATCTTCTCGAGTTCACGCACCCGGGCGGTGATCTGCGGCCGACTGGTTTTCGTGGTCACCGAAAGCCCGAATCCTTCACAGCAGAAGGAGGCGATCACCGCACCATGGATCATCGCCCGTCGAAGATGTTTGTCGACCGACCCCACTTTCTGGGAAGCGAGATAACCCATGAGCCCACCCACGAACGAGTCACCGGCGCCGGTGGGGTCCACAACCTTCTTCAACGGATAAGCGGGGGCCAGGAACAACCCCTTGGGAGAGGACAGGATCGCCCCGTGTTCGCCCTTCTTGATGATGACGTAGCGGGGCCCGAGTTTGTGGATCTTGGGAAGCGCGGCGACGGTGTTGTGCTCATCGGTCAATTGGCGGGCCTCGCTGTCATTGAGCACGAGGCAATCGATGCGTTTGAGCAGGCGGAGGACCTCATCCAAGGCGATGTTGAGCCAAAGATCCATGGTGTCGGCCACGACAAACTTGGGCCGGGACATCTGGTCGAGGACGCGGTTTTGGATCTGCGGGGAGATGTTGGCCAGAAGCACATGGGGGGTGGCCTCGTAATCCCCCGGGAGCGTGGGCTGCCAATGTTCGATGACGCCGAGAACCGTCGCCAAGGTCTGACGGTTGTTCATGTTCACCTCGTATTCCCCGGACCAATGGAAGGTCTTGCCGCCCTTCACGTGTTCCAACCCCTTCAGGCAAAGGCCATGTTTCCGGTAGAGTCGGACGTGTTGCGACGGGAAATCCTCACCCACCACGCCGACCAATTGGGTGTGGGTGAAGAACGAGGAGGCGACGGCCGCATGGCTGGCGGATCCCCCGAGAAGGCGGGGGTTTTCAGACTTGGGAGTCTTGATGGAATCCAGGGCGGTGGTGCCGACAACGAGAACGCTCATGAATTGGCGCGAATCAATTGGTTGAACTGCAGTTATAAACGCAGCACCTAGCCAAGGATGCCCCGGGCTGCACGTCAACGCCGGGTTTTCATCCTTCATCCTTCATCCTTCATCCGCTAGGCTCCGGCTCGCGTGTCGCGTCTGGTCTGGCTGCGGTTCCTTCTGTTCGTTTGGTCCGCCGCGCCCCTGGTTTGGGCTGCGGATCCGCCGGTTTGGGCGCGGACCCTGGAGCGGATCGGCGGCTGGCTCGACCCTGCGGCCACCCATCCACCCGTCGTGAGCTGCCACCTCCACCTCACCGAGGCACAGGGACTTCCGGCGGGTTTCAATGGGACACAGGCCGATCTCGCCTTGCAGGCTCCCGGACATTGCCGCCTGGGTTGGGGCACCAATCGGACGCGGATCGAGTTCGGACGGGTGGAGGGACGGTTATGGCTTTGGGAACCGGGATCGAATCTTCTCTATGTGGCAACCTTGGACGCCGATTCCACCGGGGTGCGACCGACCATCGGGCTTCCGTTTTCCGCGGCCGTTTTGCCGTGGCTCTCCCAAGCGTGCCGGTGGACCGACTTTGCCGACCAGGTCGTCGCCAAACAAACCTGCCAGGTCTCCCGGATTTGGCCACACTCCGCGGCGCGCGAATGGTTCGGCGCGAGTGATTTTCAAGCGACGGTCTGGCTGCGCCGGAACGATGGCATGCCCCAGGCCGTTCAGTGGCGGGAACCCGAACGCGGTGTGTCGGTCACGGTCTGGCCTTCAACCCTGAAAGTGGAACCGGCTTGGGGTCCCGAGCGTTGGCAACCCGTAGTTTCTGCCCGGGCCCAGACCGTGCGGACCACCGAAGCCTCCCTGCGTCGGCGTCTCCCTCCCGTGATCGGCTTTCTCGCGATCGAATTGGGGGCGTTGAACAAGGCCCCGGAACGGTAGGGCGGGCCATGACAAGGTAGGGCGAGGTTCCACCCGAGCCGGCACCCACTGCCCTCCCTCCTCGCGCCCGCCCTGCATTCCCTCGCCCTCCT
>JANYCC010000378.1 GCA_025360495.1 Verrucomicrobiota bacterium
TTTATTACGCCGATGTGACGGAGATGGGTGCGTCGTTCTGGGCGGTTGCCGATGGTGATGCGACCCTGGCGCGGCACGCAGCGGAATACATGGCGGACCGAGCCTGGGCGCGGCGCGAGGAATTAACGGGTGCGTTGCCATCGGCGGAACAAGCGGTGCGGGAGTCGCTTGCGAGCAGCGAGGCACCTATCGTCTTGATGGACGTTGGCGATAACGTAGGTGCCGGTAGTGCGGCCAATTCCACGATTCTGTTTGAAGAGGTGTTGCGTCAAAACGGACAGAATGCGCTGGTGGTTTTGTATGATCCGCACGCGGTGCAAGCATGTGTTGCCAGGGGTGTTGGAAGTTCGATTCGTCTGCATGTGGGGGAGAAGCCCGTAGCGATTGAAGGCATGATCCGCCTGCTTTCAGACGGCCGTTTTGTGGAGCGCAAAGTCAGGCATGGTGGGTGGGGGGTATACGATCAGGGGCTGACGGCAGTGGTTGAAACTGCGGAGCGCCACACCATCATTCTGACCAGCCGCCGCATGGCCCCGATGAGCCTGGAGCAGATTCTTAGCCTGGGTATCAAGCCAGAGGAGAAAAAGATTCTGATGGTGAAGGGCGTGGTGGCTCCGCGTGCGGCCTATGAACCAATTGCCGCGCAAATTGTGCTGGTGGATACAGCGGGAGTGACGAGCAACAATCCGCGCGATTTCGATTACCAGCACCGGCGGCGGCCACTGTATCCACTGGACTAGCGGATGGCCTCCAGCACGCCGGGGATCACGCTCCCATGCACGTCCGTCAAACGGCGATCAATCCCGTTATGCCGGAACGTCACCTTCTCATGGTCGATCCCCAACAGGTGCAACACCGTCGCATGGATGTCGTACACCGTCGTCGGCCGGTTCCGATCCAGCGGTTTGTAACCCCATTCATCGCTCTCCCCGCACGTCACGCCGCCTTGGATTCCGCCACCACACAACCAATTGGTGAACACATAAGGATTGTGGTCTCGTCCCTTGCCGCCCTGCGACGACGGCATCCGTCCGAACTCGGTCGTCCACAGGATCACCGTGTCGTCCAGCAACCCTCGCTGACGGAGGTCGCGGATGAGGGCGGACGCCCCGCGCGCGAACCCGCGGGCGAGGGGGCCGTGATCCCGCCGCACATCCTCGTGCGAATCCCAATTCCGCCGTGGGAATCCGTTGTCGTTGCCGCTCCAGATCTGCACGAACCGCACCCCCCGTTCGATCAACCGCCGGGCCACGAGGCATTTCCTTCCGAAGGCATCGATCTCCTCGGCCGCGTTGATCTCCGCCGGCCAGGTCCGCGTGGAACGATCAATCCCATATAAGTCCAGGATGTGGCCGGGCTCATGGCCTATATCGAGGGCTTCGGGTGCCGCAAGCTGCATGCGGGCCGCCAGCTCATAGCTCCGGATCCGGGCATCGAGCCGGGCGTCCCCCTCCCGCGTCCCCGCATGATCCCGGTTCAACCGCTCCAACAGGGCATGGGTCGCCGTCTCGCTGGACGGTGTTATATAATCCCCTGCGCGCCCCGGAAACAGGTCGGTGATCGGGTTCTCGCGCCCGGGATACATGATCGTCCCGGCATGCTGCTGCGGCAGGAAGGCGGCGTCCCAGTTCTTCGGGCCGTTCGACGCGAATCCACGGTGATCCGGCAGCACCACGAACGCCGGCAGGTTCTCGTTCAAACTGCCCAACCCGTACCCGACCCAGCATCCCATCCCCGGAAACCCGGGCAGTTGGAATCCGGTTGCCTGCAGGTAGGTCGCCTGGCTGTGGATGCCGGTTTTGCCGACGACATTATGGATGAACGCCAGTTCATCCGCGACGGTGCCGAGGTCCGCCACGACCTCGCCCAACTGCTTGCCGCAATTGCCGTACGGGCGGAATTCCCACACCGGTTTCATCCAGGGTCCCAGTCCGTCCTGGAACGCCTCGACGTGCTCGCCAAAATCGCTCTTCTGGCCGTCGCGCTTCACCAACTGCGGTTTGTAATCAAACAGGTCCAGATGGCTCGCCGCCCCCGCCATGAACAGTTGGATCACCCGCTTGGCCTTCGGCCGGAAATGCGCGCGTCCCGGCACCAACCTTCCCGGCTCCGAGCCCAGCAATCCTTCCGACCCCAGCAGACCGGCCAGAGCAATCCCACCCAACCCGCCGCCCGAGCGCCAGAGGAACTCGCGACGCGACACCGGTCCCGATGCCTGGCCCGGACGATGGAATGGGGACATCGGGCTCATCGGTTTCAGTCGACAAAGGTGAACTCATTCAGGTTGAAGATCACTCGGCAGGTATTGGGCAACCCGAACGCCCGGGCATAATCCACCAAGGCCGCCCGTTCCGCCCCGGTGAATGACCGTCCCAACGCCTCGCGACCCGCGTGTTCGATCTGCCCGTCCAATCCGCCCGGCACGGACTCCAACCGCTCCGCCCAATGCCGCGACATCGACAGCATCAGCGCGTTGTTCAACAACGTCAGTGCCTGCAGCGGCGAGACGCTTTCGTTGCGACGCCCGACCTGCATCGAGGGATCGGCGCAGTCGAGCGACGTCATGAAAGGTTGTTGTTGGGAGCGCACAATGAAGCGGTAGATGGAACGTCGGTGCGAACGCGGATCCTCGGGATCGTGCAGATGATACTCGTAATGCGGCGAGTGCTCGGGCTTGTCGATGACGAAGTCCCGGAAGCTCGGGCCGCCCATCTGCCCGTCGAGCCGGCCCGCCACGCACAACACCGCATCGCGCACCGCCTCCGCCTCCAGCTTGCGACGGTTCTGACGCCATAACCACCGGTTGTCCGCATCCACGCGTTCGGCCGCCGGATCCCCCGCCGCCGTCCGCCGATAGGCCGCGCTCAGCAAAATCTGCCGATGCAACCGCTTGAAGGATTGTCCGCCGTCCCGGAATTCCACCGCCAGCCAGTCGAGCAATTCCGGATGGCTCGGACGCCCGCCCATGTGGCCGAAATCATTGGGCGTCTCGACCAAGCCGCGCCCGAAATGATACTGCCACACGCGGTTGACGATCGAGCGCCAGGTCAGCGGATTGTCCGCATCCGACAACCACCGGGCCAACGCCGCACGACGTTCCCCTTCCGGCGCATCGCTCCCCAATTCGAACCGCGCGGGCAGGATCCCGACCGACTGCACCGATCCCGGCCCCACTTCGCGACCCGGTTTCTGGACGCTGCCCCGGTCCAGGATATGGATCGTGCGCGGGCGTCCACCCCGGGAACCCGTGCCGGCGAAGGCCCCGGATCCGCTGTGCACGGCTCCTATATAAGCCACGGATTGGGGCGGCAGTTTTGCCAGTCGTTCCGCGACCTCCGCCACTCCACGGTCCGATTCATCCCGCGCCATCATTTCATCGGGAAGCGTGGACGCGGTCAGGATCCCGTCCCGGCGACGACGCAATTCCGCCACGCCGCCCACCTCCCCGACGCTGATTCCCGGATACCATCCATCCGTCAGGTTCCGCTTCTGCCACCGGAGGGGCGCCTCCGTCGAATCCAATGCCGTCACCGCCGCACCCCGCGCAACGTTCGTGCCGTGGGTGTCGAACACCTCCAGTTCCGCCAACGCCAGGATGTGATCATTCATGCGCGGTGCGAGCCGGGTCGCCGTGACGCGGACAAACTGTGCCGTGCGACCCGCTCCGTCTATCACCTGCGCCTGCAACCGCGGGTTCGGCACGTCGGCCTCCGTGCGATCCGCAATCACGCCCACGCCCGACACGAACCCCACATCATCCGACACCTCCACCCGGTACCGGACCGGAAAACCGAAACCCTCGCCGATCCCGTTGAAGTCATCGCGACAAGGGTGCAACACGACCCGCGCCAACGGGACCGGTCGACCCAGATCAATCTGGACCCATTTCACGGTATCGGCGCGCGCCTCAATGAGGCTATGATATCCAAAGGCCTCGCCGTCCTTCGCGGCCTTTTCCGCGGCGGCCAGGTCCCGCTCCACGTCCTTCAATGCTGTCCCGGCGCGGTCGACAATGTGCCCCGTGATTACCTGGCGCCGCTGATCCAAGGTCCGCCGCCGGTCCTCCAACACGGCCCGCCGCCGCCCCACCTCCGGATCGGGGTCATATTTGCGGTCGGTCCGGTCCACCGCGGCGAACACTGCTTGTAGCGAGTAATAATCCTCCTGCGTGATCGGATCGAACTTATGATTATGGCACTGGGCGCATTGCACGGTGAGGCTGTTGAACGTCTGGAGCGTGGTGGCCACCATGTCGTCCCGGTCCAGATGGCGCGCCACCTGCCCGTCGATCTTGCTCTCCGGCACTTCGGCATGCCCGATCAGGTCCCAGGGCCCGGCGGCGATGAAACCCAATGCCTCGATGCCATCCCGGGTGCCCGCGAACAGCACGTCCCCCGCGACCTGTTCCTGGATGAAACGCGCGTACGGTCGGTCCTGGTTGAACGCGCGGACCACATAATCCCGGTACGGCCACGCATTCGGCCGGGGCTGGTCCTTGTCATAACCGTGCGTCTCCCCGAAATGAACCACATCGAGCCAGTGCCGCGCCCAACGCTCCCCATATTGCGGTGATTCCAACAGCCGCTCGACCAACCGCTCATAGGCCCTGGGATCCTTGTCGGCAACGAAGGCCTCCACGTCCTCCGGCCGCGGCGGAAGCCCGACGAGATCGAACCACACCCGGCGGACGAGCGTCCTTCGATCGGCCTCGGGGGCCGGCCGGAGCCCCTCCGCAGCCAACCGGGCATTGATGAAGGCATCGATCGGGCTGCGGGCTGCGACGGCGGGCACTGCCGGCCGCACGAGGGGAGTCAGTGACCAAAGATCAATCTTCACCGGGTCCGCCGCGCCCACCGCGAACGCCAGGCCCGCCGACACCAGGACCCACACCCCCGAAAAAAAGGGGACGGCCCGGGAACCGATGTGCAAAAGCGATTTCATCTGGACCGCCCGTCCGGGTGCCGGGAGGGCACGGCACGGCGGGGTTGTCAGCGCCGATGAAACCGTCCCCGTGCCCGATGCTCAATACCCGGGTTTGAGGTTTTGGGGTTTCAAATGGGGCGCCAATTCCCGCACCAACTCCTGTGTCCGCACCCGGCGGGACTCCTGCGTGAGGTGGTACGCCGTGTCAAAGAAGGCATCCGACGGCAGGAGGGCGTCCTTGAATTGGCCGAGGACGGGCACCTCCAATCCGGCGAACAGTTCCTGGATTCTTTGGATGGCCTGCCGTGCCGAGGGCAAATGGTATTCCGGTTGGTCGCACAGGTTGGGAAAGGTGGCCACGACGCGGATTTGGTTCGATTGCGCCCATTTGCAAAAGGACCCGATCGGCACGAACCCGGCGGGATTCTCCGGCAACCCGTGCACCAACATTTCGTCGTGATGCGCCAGGATGCGGCTCGCGGCATTCGCTGGGCGGGAAGCCGAGGCATTGCGGGTCTGGTCTCCGAACTCATTGAGGGATCCGACGTCGTAGGCCCCCTTCCCGGCATCGCGCACCTCGGCATGACGCATCCCGTTCCAACCCAGTTTCAGGCGCACCCTCGAATGCAGCATGAACAGGTTCCATTGTTCGAGCGGCGACAGGCTGTGAAAATAGGCCGGGTCGCGCGCCACGATGTAATCCACGAAGATTTCGTTCCCTTGGGTGGGTTCCAGGTTGGCCCCGAGATAGAGCGGATATTCCAGGTTCAACAGCACCGTATCACCGGGTCGGGCGATCCCCCGCACCTGCCCGAGCATATAGCCGATCCCCAAGGCCGCGTGGGTCCCGAGGTTGACGGTCGGGCATCCGGTCAGGTCTCGGATCTCACGGGCGCTGATTCCAAAGAGGGTTCCCGACCCACCCACCAGCAGCAGCTTCGGGGACGGGATGGCGATCGCGGCCTGGCGCTTCCTCTGGCTGATCTCATAACACCAACGGGAGGATTCCGTGGGCTTGCCGAGATCTCTGCAAAAGACGGTTCCATAGGCGGCCAGCACCACGCCGAACCCCAGGGCCAGTCCCGCCGCAAATCTTCCGGGACGGTTCATTGCGTTAGAAATTGAAATAGAGGAAGGGGCTCGGGGACCCGGTATAAAAGGTCCTCACCACCAAAAAGAACAGCGCCCCCAACCAGCAACCGGTGCGCAGTCCGAGGGTCCATTGCCACCAACCCGGACGCCCCGACTTTTCCAATGCCGGCGCGCAGGCCCCGAGGAGTTGCTGGGAATTGGGCAGGACGAAGGCGATCAGGAGCATCCCCCCGATCACGATCAACAAGGAAGGATAGTCCGCCTCGAAAGACTTGGGCACAAACTGCACCCCCAACCGATCGGCAACCTGGGTGAAGCTTTGGAAATAGGTCGCGGACATCGTCAATCCATGACCACCCGCCATGGTCGACAGCACCCGCATCGCCACGGTCAGGCTGGAGGCTTTGAAGAACACCCAACTGCTCAGGACCGCTCCAAAGGTCAGGGTCACCGATGCCAGGCGCCAGACCGGATGTTCCAGGCGCCACCCGCGCGAATCGGTGAACACCGACCAACGGTGGGCGATGATCAGGAAACAACCGTGCAAACCGCCCCAGACCAGGAACGTGAGCCCGGCCCCATGCCACAGGCCGCTCAGCAACATGGTCACCATGACATTCAGCATGTGCCGCCCCGGCCCGCATCGGTTTCCGCCCAACGGGAAATAGACGTACTCGCGCAGAAACCGCGTGAGCGTCACATGCCAGCGCTTCCAGAATTCGGTGATCGAGGACGCCTGGTAAGGGGAATCGAAGTTGATCGGGAAGCGGATGCCGAACAGCCTCGCCAGGCCGATCGCCATGTCCGAATAACCCGAAAAATCAAAATAGATCTGGAGCGCAAACGCCAGCGTCCCCAGCCAGGCATCAAACCAAGTCAGCGTGGCCAACCCCTTCTCGGCCCCCCCATACACATCGGAGACGTACCCGGCCACGAAATCCGCCAGCAACACCTTCTTGGAGAGCCCGATCAGGAACAGGGCCAGTCCCACGCAGAAATCCGATCGGTCCGGCCTCAGTTTACGGTCGGAGTATTGGGGGATGATCTCCCAATGGCGCACGATCGGCCCGGCGATGAGATGCGGGAAAAAGGCCACGAACAGGGAATAGTCGAGAAACCGGTAATGCAAGGCCCGGTCCCGGTGGACATCAACCAGGTAACCGATCTGTGTGAACGTGAAGAAGGAAATGGCTAGCGGAAGAAGGATGTCGAACCGCACCGGGTCGTGATGGGTGATCCCCAGGACGAAACCGACGACGAAATTCGTATATTTATAATACGCGAGCAACGACAGGTTGAGCGCCACCGCCACGCCCAACAGGATCGGGCTCGATGTCTTCTGCCGGGTGAGGATTTCGGCGAAGGCATAATTGCATCCGATCGAAAGGAGCAGCAGGGGGACATATTCCACCTTCCAGCAACCATAGAAGAAAATCGAAACCGCCAGCAGCCAGGTTTTCCGCATCCAGGCCGGCTGGGTCGGAGTCAGGAGAAAGCCCAGCAGGGCGGCGGGCAGGAACAGGAAGATGAACTGCCAGGAACTGAACACCATGGGAAGTTCGGTCGGGATCGCTTCAGGAACCCCTGCCGGACGGGTCGCCCTCCGCAGGGGCCCGGCGTGCTGAGCCGACCGTGGTTTCAGTTGATTTCACGAGGTTAGCACACACCGCCATCGAAAATCCGTCAAGCCGGGAAGCCTCCCGCGCAGCACGCTTCAAACTGTGCGCTTTCCACGGGGATCGAAACCGGTTTCCCTCAGATGATACGCATGCGGACTATCTGGTCACGAGCCCTTCCCCCGCTGCTGGCCGCCGCATTCGTCGGGTGCAAACCTGCCGAGTCCCCGCCGCCGGTCCGCACGGTCGCATCCACGGAAATTGCGGTCCCGATCACGCTGGCCCGCGCCGAATCCATCGGCCTCGACCGCACCCTTCCCGTCGTCGGCACCCTCTATGCCAAGGACGAAGCCACCGTCGCCGCCGAGGTCGAGGGGAAGCTGGAAAAAACCCTGGCTGAATTCGGGGACCGCGTGCAGGACGGCCAGGAAATCGCCTTGGTCGACACCGATTCCTATACCGCCCTGGCCGCCCAGGCCACCGCCCGCGTCACCCAGTCCCGCGCCGTGTCGGTCAGCGCCGGACACGACCTCAAACGCCAGGAGGAACTCCGCCGAAATGGCATTGCCTCCCCCGCCGATTACGATGCCGCCGTCGCCAACGCCGACCAGGCCCGCGCGGCCCTGCAGGCAAGCGAGGCGGCCGAGACCGTGGCCCGTCTTAACGTCGAGCGTTCCCGGGTCCGCGCCCCGTTCGACGCCGCGGTCGCGGAACGTGTGGGCAGTGCCGGCGATTATGTGAAGGCCGGCACGCCCCTCTTTCGAATCGTCAATGATTCCGTCCTCAAGTTCATCGTCCAAGCCCCGGAATCGTACGCGCCGCAGGTCATCAGGGGCCAATCGGTCACGTTCACCGTCGATGCCTATCCGGGACGCCCTTTTGAAGGCCGGGTTTTCCTGGTCAGTCCCCAGGTCAACACCGCCACCCGCATGTTTGCCTTCGGAGCCCTCGTGACCAACGCCGATCGCACCCTCAAGGCCAATTCCTTCGCCCGCGGCGATCTCATCCTCGAGAAAAACGTCCCCACAGTCATCGTCCCCCTCGAGTCCGTCGTCACCGCGTCCGGCATCACCCGGGTCTTCGTCGTGACCAATGACATCGCCCG
The DNA here is from genome assembly GCA_025360495.1 of Verrucomicrobiota bacterium. GTDB lineage: Bacteria > Verrucomicrobiota > Verrucomicrobiia > Limisphaerales > UBA9464 > UBA6176. The sequence goes on from JANYCC010000378.1 coordinate 8,737, forward strand.
TTTGCGGACCGTCGTACCGGGCCGGGTCCGCAGTGGAAGGCTGGAAATCAGTTCCGGTCTCAACGCTGGCGAGAAGGTCGCCACCTCCGGCCTCAGCAAACTTCGCGACGGCCAATCCGTGCAGGTTCGCACCGCCAACCCGTGAGCCTGCATCCCACCCCGCGCGGTCTCGGGATTGCCGATCTCTGCATCCGGCGGCCCGTGTTCGCGACGATGATCAACCTGCTCCTCGTCGTGCTCGGCCTGTTCGCTTTTCGCGACCTCGGCGTCGATCAGTTGCCCAACGTCGAACTCCCGATCATCACCGTCACCACCACCCTCCGCGGCGCCTCCCCTGAAGAGGTCGAGACCGGGGTCACCAAACTGCTGGAGGAAATCATCAACACCGTCCCCGGCGTCGATGAACTCAGTTCCTCCAGCCGCGAGGGGATCTCGATGATCACCGCCGTCTTCGTCCTCGAACGGAACCGCGACCTCGCCGCCCAGGATGTCCGCGACAAGGTCAACACCGTCCTGTCCCGTCTCCCGCCGGGCGCCGAACCCCCCATCATCGACAAATTCGACGTCGACGCCTCCCCCGTCCTCACGGTCTCGGTCAGCGCCCCGCGGGACCTCAAGGAAATCACTTTCCTCGCCGACCGACTGTTGAAGCAAAACCTGGAAACACTCCCCGATGTCGGGGCCGTCAACCTGGTCGGCACCCGCACCCGCGCCATCGAGGTGACCGTCGATACCGACCAACTCCGCGCCCGGGGTCTGGCGATCGATGATGTCCGCGCCGCGCTTCTGGCCCAGAATGTGGAGATTCCCGGCGGACGCGTGGACCAGGGCGGACGCGAACTCACGTTGCGCACGCTGGGACGGATGGGCTCGGTCATTGATTTCAACCGCCTGCTCGTCGCCACGCCCGGCGGACAACCCATCCACCTCGGGGAAATCGCCCGGGTGAAGGACGGCATCGAGGAACCCCGGACGTTGTCGCGGTTGAATGGCACGAATGCGGTGTCCTTGGTGGTGCGCAAACAGAGCGGTTCGAATTCCGTGCGGTTGATCGAGGCGGTGAAACGGCGGTTGGCAGAATTGGTCCCCCTGTTGCCACCCGACTTCCAACTCACGGTCATCCGCGACCAATCGGTGTTCATCAACCGCAACCTGCACGAGGTCTCCTTCCATCTCGTGCTGGGAATGATCCTGGTCGCGATCACCGTCTTCATCTTTCTGCATGACTGGCGGGGCACGGTCATCGCCAGCATCGCGATCCCGGCCTCCGTCATCAGCAGCTTCACCCTGATGAAGGCGATGGGTTACACCCTCAACAACTCGACCATGCTCGGTCTCACCTTCTCGGTGGGCGTGGTCATCGATGACGCGATCGTCGTGCTGGAGAACATCCATCGCACCATGGAGGACCGCGGGTGCAGCGCGCTGGAGGCCGCCATCACCGGCACCCGGGAAATCGCCCTGGCCGTGCTCGCCACCACCCTCTCGCTGGTCGTCATCTTCCTCCCGCTCGGTTTCATGAAAGGCCGGACCGGGCTGTTTTTCGCGAGTTACGGGCTGACGGTCGCCTTCTCGATCCTCGTCTCGCTCTTCATCAGCTTCACCCTGACGCCGATGTTGGCGGCCCGGTTCCTCCGCCACACCGAGGATCCGAAATTGCGCGAGAAGAAGGCCCGTGGCGGCCGGCTCATGAAGGCGCTGGCGTACTTATACGACCGCATCCTGGCCTGGAGCCTCCGCCACCGCGCCGTGGTCCTGGTCGTCTGCGCCGCGTGCGTGGGATCCCTCGCCTGGCTCCTCCCCCACAGCCGGTTCACCTTCATGCCCCTCGACGACACCAGCGAGTTCGAAGTGGGAATGGTCCTGCCGGAAGGAACCACCCTGCCCCGCGCCGCCGCGATCACCGCCGAGATCGAACACGACCTCAAGACCCTCCGCCTCGGCGATGTCCCGGTGATCACCGACACCCTCGTCACCATCGGTCCCACCGGCGGTCGCGTGGGCAAGGGCGAAGGCGACGTCACCCAGGCTTCGATCTACTGCCGGTTGCCCCAGTTGGGCGGACGTTATGAACAGTGGCGCGGGCATTCGCGAAAATGGGGACAACTCGAGGCGATGGGATCCGCCCGGCGCATCCTGGCCCGGTATCCCGATGTCCGTTCGAGCATCCAGGCCATCTCGCCGCTCGGCGGGGGCGGCGGCCGAAATTCCGAGGTCCAATTCCATATCCTCGGACCCGACCTGGCGCGCCTCACCGATTACTCCGACCGGCTCGTGGAGACCCTTCGCGCCGACCCCGGCCTGGCCGACGTCGACACCACGCTTTCCAATCGCAAACCGGAGTTGCAGGTGCGCATCGACCGCGAAAAGGCCAGTCAGTTCGGACTCAGCATCGAGTCGATTGCGTCCACCCTGCGCACCCTCGTCGGGGGCGAGATTGTCGGATCCTATAAGGAAAACGACGACCAATACGACGTGTGGTTGCGCTCGGGACTGACGTCGCGGTCTTCACCCGAGGAATTGCACCAGACGATGCTGCGCTCGACCCCGACCACGCCGAACGGGGTGGCGGGATTGGTGCAACTCGCGAACTTCGTGCAATTGGAGGAGGCGCGCGGTCCCAACCAGATCGACCGTTTCCAACGTCAGCGGCGGGTGACGGTCGGGGCCAACCTGGGCGAATACTCATTGGGGGAGGCGGTGAAGGCGGTGGAACAGGCGGTGGCCGCCCTCGAACTTCCGCCGGATTACCGGGTCGTGTTTGTCGGACGCGCCAAGCAATTGCAGGAGACGCTTGAGAACTTCCTGATCGCGTTCGCGATCTCGCTGCTTTTCATGTACATGGTGCTCGCGGCGCAATTCGAGCACTTCATCCATCCGGTCGCGATCCTGCTGGCCGTGCCGCTGGCCCTCCCGTTCGCCCTCGCGTGGATGATCTTCCTGAACGAACCGCTCAATATCTACGCCATCTTCGGGCTCTTCATGCTCGTGGGCATCGTGAAGAAGAACGGGATTCTCCAGGTGGATTACACCAATACACTCCGCGCCCAAGGCATGGAGCGGGAGGCGGCCATCCTCCAAGCCAACCGCCTCCGGCTCCGTCCGATCCTGATGACCACCATGCTGCTCGTGGTCTCGATGCTTCCCATCGCCCTGGGGACGGGGCCGGGGAGCGGTGGCCGGGCCTCAATGGCCAAGGTGATCATCGGCGGCCAGATGCTGTGCCTCCTCCTGACCCTGCTCGTCACGCCGGTCAGCTACTCCGTGTTCGACGACTGGGGCAAAGGGATCTTCTGGCGGAGAAACAAGATTTAGGGCGAAGGTGAACCTCCCGGAGGGACGAGCTCCGAGAGTCCCATTTCAATCGTTCCGTCTGGGGACTCGTATAACCCGTCCCTCCGGACGGGTCCCGGCTCAGTTCAACGTCTTGATCCGGATATTGCGGAAGCCCACCGAACCGTGGTCGCCCTGAAGCAGGATGGGGCCGGGTTGATCAACGTTGTCATCGATTTGGCTGCCGGTGCCATTGGGGCAATCGACATTGTCGTGGATCTTCACCCCATTGAGAACGACGGTGATTTTCTGGCCCACGATGCGCACCTCGGCCTGCTGCCATTGGCCGGCACGACGGGAGGCAAACAGGGACGGTGCCTTGACATTATAGATCGCGCCGTTGCCACCCAATTCGGGTTTGCCCGTCTTGAAATCGTCGAAAATCTGGATCTCATGACGACCTCGCAGGTAGAAGCCGGAATTGGCACCCGGGGGCACTTGGTATTCGTAGCGCACGATGAAGTCGCGGAATTTTTCCACGGATTGGATGTCGGTGCCATGCTCATCCTTGGCCAGCGTGTTGCAAAGCATGCCGTTCTGGGTGCTCCACGAACGCTTGCCCTCATCCCGGCGGTATTTCCAACCGTTCATCGTCGTGCCATCAAACAGCAGGCGGAAACCCTCCTTCTGTTCTTCCGCCGACAACTTGTTCGCCAGGTCCAGCGGCGCCCCACTCCCCTTTTCCAAACCGAGGGCCCACTGGATCCCGCCCAGGATGTGCTGCTGGTACAGCGCATCCGTCCACACGTCCTCGCGATGCCCCAGGGAGGTGTAGAACACCTTACCGGAACGGCCCACGTCCTTGCACCAGGACACCGCATGGTCGCCCGGCACCAATGTCTGCGGGTGTTTGTCGAGGGTCAGCAAACCATGGACCTTGGTCCGGTCGAAACTCTTGAACTCATAGATCTCGTCGTAAACGGTCCACACCGGCCCGAGATGGCGCACGGCGGGATGCATCCGGTCCTGGTTGTACATGTCCACCGACACCTGCGCGCCGTGCGTCAGGAACTCGCCCCCCAGCAGGTCGACGTAGGGCCGATAACCGTGAAAGGTGTCGGAACCGGAATGCATCGCGATCAGCGCGTGCCCGTTTTCAATCCACTTGATGAAACCGTCTTTGTCCGGGATCGCGAGGTCACCGGTCGTGTTGGCGAAGATCACGCCATCGATGCCCTTCAGCTTTTCGAGAGTCAGTTTCTCGGCCACCTCGACATCATTGGTGCCATTGGGACCGCCGCGGACGATATCGACCACGGTGAAGGCCCCGGTCGATTCACCCAGGGTCGTCAGAACATTCTCGGCCATGCCGATGGAACTGTGACGGAAGCCCTTGGTGGCGGTGACGACGATGACTCGCTTCGGTGCGGCTTCGGCAGTGAGCGCGGCGGCGAGCACCAGCATGCAGGGGGTGAGGGCGTACTTCATGATGGGTGGAAACACGGTTTTGTTTTCGAAAGACACCTCCGCCTGACGGTGCGACGGGGGAACCCCTTCATTCCGCCACAACCGATCGGTCACGCGCAATGCCGCCGTGACGATGATTGAAACATGTAATTGTCTATGTCCTTTGTTGACATTAAATGAAACCGGGCTAATTTGGCCACCAGAACTTGCGTTTATGATCGCGACCGACACCTCCCCGATTCCCGCCGTCCCGTCCGCCTCCGAAGCCCTGAGCCGTCGCACGGTCCAACGGCTCTTGGAACCGCTCGACCTGTTGGCCCGGCAATCCAGCCGGTTGGTGGGCGTTTCCCATGGTCGTTTCGAAGTCGAAGGCCGGCCCTATTCCCTGCCCCGTTACCTGTACGTCGGTCGCAAAGGGGGCGGCGAGGTGATGCGGATCGGCATTTTCGCCACCCTTCACGGGGACGAACCGGAGGGGGCCCTGGCCCTGGCCCGATTTCTCCAAACCCTCGAGGAACAGCCGGAAATTGCCGAAGGTTATGCGCTGTTCCTGTATCCGGTGTGCAATCCGACTGGATTTGAGGACCGGACGCGGCATTCCCGGCGGGGTCGCGATCTCAACCGGGAATTCTGGAAACAGACGGAGGAACCGGAAGTGCGCTTTTTGGAATCCGAGATCTGGATGCAGGGATTCGACGGCATCGTGACCCTGCACAGCGACGACACCAGCGACGGCCTGTACGGGTTTGTGCGCGGGGCGGTGTTGTCGGAGCACCTGCTCGGTCCGGCCCTGCTGGAAGCCGGCCGATACCTGCCCCGCAATCATCGGGATCGGATTGACGGATTTCCGGCCGCCAGCGGGATCATCCACGAGGGTTATCCCGGAATGCTGCAATCGATCCCCGGACTGCCGCGACCGCCGTTTGAGATCACCTTGGAAACGCCGCAACGCGCGCCATTGCATCGCCAGATCAACGCCTTGGTCGCGGCGCTGCAGACGATCCTGGTGGAATACCGTTACCTGCAGGCGATCGCCCAGAACATTTGACCGGTGACGAGGCGGGGGAGATCTCACGCCCATCGCGGCGGACCGCTTGCCCCGGAACGTCGCTTCGGCCAGCCTCCCCGGACGTTGCGTCACGTTCCCTGTTTCTTCACTTGGATCCTGGCCGCCTGGCTGGGCGTCCCTGCTTGGGCTGCGCCCACGCCCGAAAAACCATCGGGCGACCCGAGCCCATCCCCAAACCCATGGTTCGGTCCGGCGTGGAGCGAATTCGACACCGCCTTCCAACCCGGACACTCGGTTGAAGCCGTCGGGCCCCTGTGGGAAAGCACCGACACCGATGGCGAACATCTCTGGCGTTTCTCGCCCTTCGTGGTGCGGGTGACCGAACCGGCCTTGGAAAAAGTCGAATGGAACGTGCTGTACCCCGCCATGGCGTACCGGCGTTATGGCACCGAGTGGAGGCTGCATATCTTCCAGTTCTTCGGGTTTTCCGGAGGCAGCACGGTCGATGAGGAGACCAAGCGCCGCATCACGATCTTCCCGATCTATTTCCGGCAGAAATCATCCAATCCCACCAACGATTATCTCGCGGTGCTGCCCTTCTACGGACACCTCCACAATCGTCTTTTCCGGTCTGAAATGCGGTTCATCCTGGCGCCGCTCTATGTCCAGACCCGCAAGCCCGACTACGTGACGGACAACTATCTGGTTCCCTTTTTCCATGTGCGCCGGGGGCCCTTTGTGAACGGTTGGCAATTCTGGCCGCTGGCGGGTGCCGAGCATCGCGCGGTCTCGTACCGCACCAATGTCATCGATGAATTGGAGGTGGTGCCAGGATACGAGAAGAAGTTCCTGCTCTGGCCCTTCGGATTCTCCCAACACCTGGAGATCGGCGGTGCGAACCCGACCACCAACCTGTTCGTTTTCCCCTTTTACCTGCGCTCCCAGTCGCCCGAACAGGATCACCTCTGGATCGCGATGTTCAGCCATCGCACCAACCGCGTCGCGAAATTCGAGGAATGGTCCTATCCGTGGCCCTTCCTCGGCCATGCCCGCGGCCCCGGCAAGCAGGCCGACCGCATCTGGCCGCTCTGGGGACACGCCCGCGGTGGAGCCCTCGAAAGCGACTTCTTCCTGTGGCCCTTGTATGTCCACAAGCGGCTCCAATCCGACCCCTTGGACCGCGAACGCCGTCGCATTCTCTATTTCGGATACGACGACCTCCGCCAGACCGACACCGCGACAGGACGTTCCTTTCGTCGGCGCGAGCTTTGGCCCTTGTTCACCTGGCGACGGGAACTCGATGGCCGTGAGCGCCTCCAAGTGCTCGCCCCGATCGAACCGATCCTCGGCGGCAACGTGAACATCGAACGTCTCTACAGTCCCCTCTGGTCGGTGTGGCGTTCCGAATCGAATCCCAAGCTCCGGATCGCCCGCCAGTCGTTGCTCTGGAACCTGTGGCAACGCGAACAGCGCACCAACGACACCCGCACGAGCCTGTTTTTCGGCGCCGTCCAATCCGAACGGACCGTCGCCGGCCGGAACTGGTCCTTCTTCGGATTGGGTCGAAACCGCGCCAAGGGACCCACCCCACCCCCTGCTCCGGGTCCAACGCCGACCCCAATGCCGACGCCGGTTCCGCCCCAGGCGCGGGTCAATGCCGGGAACCCGCACCGGGGCCCGGAATTGCGGCTGACCGGGCCGTTTGGTCCAGCGACCGCGAGTCTCCCCCGAATTGAGGCGTGCCGCACCAGCGCGCCCATGCTCTCCTCCAACGGTCCTTGAACCACGATGTTCCGCGAACTTGGCCAGATGTTGTTGTTGTTGTGCGCCACGGCACGGGCGGTTCCCCAAACCTTCCGCCGCCGCCGCGCTGTCGCGGAGCAATTATACGAGATCGGCAACGCCAGCCTCTTCATGGCATGCATGCTCTCCCTGTTCATTGGCGGGGTGCTCGCCCTGCAGTCGGGCACCGTCCTGGTCCAGCGCGGGCTCGGCACCCAGATCGGTGGATTGGTCGGCCTTTCCATGTGCAAGGAACTCGCCCCCGTCATGATGGCGATCCTCATCTCCGGACGCATCGGCTGCGCCATGGCCGCCGAACTGGGCTCGATGTGCGCGTACCAGGAAGTCGACGCCCTCCGCACCCTCAACATCCAACCGGTCCATTACCTGGTTCTCCCCCGCCTCGTCGCCATCACCATCGCCCTGCCCTGTCTGGTGGTTTTTTCCAACCTGGTCGGATGGCTCGGTGGCGCCCTGATCACCGCCTACAACCCGGACATCGGGGTCCCCACTTCCACGTTTTTCGCCAATCTTCGGGAAGTGGTCCGCACCCGTGATGTCCTCCACGGCCTGCTCAAGTCCGTCATTTTCGCCATCGTCATCGGCATCGTCTCCTGCCAACAGGGACTGGCCACCATCGGCGGCCCCCGGGGTGTCGGCCGGTCCGTCACCAAGGCGGTCGTGAACTCAATCGTCATGATCCTCATCCTGGATTACGTCGTCACCCGTCTCCTCCTTCCCTTTGACAAGTAACCCCATGCCTGCCCCGACCACGGCGTCGGGTCTCGCCGTCACCGTGACGGGACTCCACAAGCGCTTCGGCGCCCAGGAGGTGTTGTGCGGCCTCGATCTCCAGATCGGGGCCGGCGAACTCTTCGTCCTCATGGGACCCAGCGGCTCGGGCAAATCGATCTTCCTGCGGCATCTCATCGGCCTCGAAACCCCCACCTCGGGCGAGGTCCGGATTGATGGCCAACCGCTCACCGATGACGCCCGGAACGGTTTCCGCCTCGCCATGGTGTTCCAAAGCGGCGGCCTTCTCAATTCGCTCACCGTCGCGGAAAACGTCGGCCTCTACCTCTCCGAACACCGGCTCCGCAAACCCGGAGAGATCGCCCGCCTCGTCGCCGACAAACTCGCCCTCGTCCAACTCGAACCCGAGGTCGCCTCCAAGTACCCGCCCGAACTCTCCGGCGGGATGCGCAAACGCGTCGCCATCGCCCGCGCCCTCATCACCGAGCCCCAGTTGGTCCTGTACGACGAACCCACCAGCGAACTCGATCCCCTCGTCGCCCTCACCATCGGCCGCGAAATCCTCGATCTCAACCAACGGACCGGTGCCACCAGCGTGGTGGTCACCCATGACCGCGATCTCGCTTTCGGCATCGCGGATCGGATCGCCTTCCTTTCGGAGGGCCGGATCCTTGCCATTGGCACCCCCGACCAGATCCGCACCAGCCCGATTCCCCTGATCCAAAGCTTCCTTGCCGCCGACTTCAAACCCGCCTGATCCCATGAGAAACTCGCTCGAAACCCGGCTCGGCATCTTCTTCGCCCTTGTGGTCATCGCCGCCTTCCTCCTCCTCGAACTCGGCGGCGGCACCGGTTGGTTTCACCCCACCCACCCCCTTCGCGCCACCTTCAAATCCATCCAGGATCTCAAGGTCGGTGACGCCGTCCGCGTCGGCGGCGTCCCCGTCGGCCTCGTCTCCCACATCGAACTCGCCGGCGACAAGGTCGAAGTCACCCTGCGCGTCGATGACTCGGCCCGGATCCGCACCGACAGCGTGGCCATGATCCGCTTCACCGGGCTCATGGGGCAGAATTTCGTGTCCTTGGATTTCGGCACGCCCACCGCCCCGCTGGCTGCCGAAAACACGCTGCTCCAATCCCGCGAACAACCCGACCTCGCCGTGTTGATGGACAAACTCCAAGGCGTGGCGGACGGCGTCCAGACGATGACCAAGAGCTTCACCGGCGAGGAGTTCAGCAAACTGCTCGGTCCGCTCACCGAACTCGTGAAGGACAACCAACCCCGGATCAACGCCATCCTTTCCAATGCCGTCACCATCTCCGGCCAGATCGCCTCCGGGGAGGGCACCGTCGGACGCCTCATTCACGAGGACACGCTTTACCAGCACGCCCTGACGATCAGCACCAATCTCAATGACCTCGCCGGCGATGCGCGCATCATGATGACCGACGCCCGCGGGGCCCTCGCCGACACCCGGAAGCTCGTCGCCGGGATCGAGAAAGGGGAGGGCACGGTGGGCCGGTTGATGAAGGACGACACCCTGGCCAAGGAACTCGCCACAGCCTCGACTCAACTCAAGGAAATCCTTCAGAAAATCAACGGCGGCCAGGGGACGGTCGGAAAACTGGTGAATGACGACTCCTTCCTCAAGAATGTCAAAATGACGCTGCAAAAGGTCGACAAGGCCACCGAAGGCCTCGAGGACACCGGACCCATGAGCGTGATGGGCACCCTGATCCAAACCCTCTTCTGAGCCGTCCTTGTCCCGTCACGGCAGCATGAACTTCTATCGCCTTCGCGGTCTGCTCGTCCCCGTGGTGTCCGACCTCCACCCCGGGCTGAACACGATCGGCCGCAATCCGACCAACGACGTCGTCATCCATGAGGCGTCGGTCTCCAGCTTTCATGGCGAGATCACCCTGGATGAAAACGGCGCGATGATCCGCGACCTCCAGTCGACCAACGGCACATTCGTGGATGATGAACCGGTCACGGAACGGGAAATCCGCTCAGGCCAGGTGGTGCAGTTCGGCACCGTCCCCTTCCGTTTGGAGACGGAGGATATCCAGATCCGAATCCCGGCGCCCTCGGCACCGGCGTCGGCGCCGGCAGCCCCATCCGCACCCAGCACCGCGCCCGCGTCGGACCCATCCTCCCCGACACCGCCATTGTCGGGGGACATTCTGAGGTGTTCCCGCGATCCGTCGCTTCCGGCCACCCACCGCTGCGTCAAGTGCGCCCGGGTTTTCCATTATGACAACCTGCACATTCTCCGCCTTTCCGGGGGCGTCGCCCAGATGCTTTTCTGTCCGGAGTGCAATGGGTTGGTCGAGCCCATCCCCGGGGTGGACCCAGCCCACGCCCGCCGACCCAACCTGCTGACCCGGCTCAGCCAGACCATCCAACTCGGGTTCAAGCGCCCGAAATGACCGGATGCAGCCATCGGGCTTGGTCCGATCTGCCCTTTGAATTTCCTCATCATCCGCGCCAGCATTTGCCCATGCGTCGTCCGTGCCTCCGGCCCGTCTTCCTTGCGATCTTCAGCCTGCTCGCGCTGCTGATCAGCGGGTGCGATTGGCTCGCGCGCCCGGCCGGCGATCCGCGCCGCGAAAGCAACTATCAGGACGGCTTGCAATGCCTGAACCAAGCCCGCTGGGAAAATGCGCGGGAGAGCTTTTATCGTTCCCTGGAGGTCAATCCCCAGAACCTTCTGGCCCACCTTGCCTTGGGTGACCTTTACGCCTCGCACCTCACCAACCAGGTCTCCGCCCATTTTCATTACACCCGTTACCTGGAAATCGGCCGGGAACAGAATCGTGATTTCCATGACCAATCGGCTTCGGACGGGATTCGCAATGCCGAGATTGAAATGGCACGGCGGTTCGCCGAAACCCTGTTTCGGGACCAGCAACAGCATGAACTCGACGGCCTCCGCCGCACCAATGTCGTGCTCCTCGAACGCATCGAGGTCCTCAACAAGCAAATCTCGCTGTTGAACCAACGCCTCGTCGCCCCGTCGAATCCCCCCGCCATCCCTTCGAACCGCCCACCCTCCGCGATCACGGGTTCCGTCACCGGACCCGTCACCGGTCCGGGCGTGATCGGTCGCGCCCCGCTGCCACCCGTCACCCGATCCCCCGTTCCCCCGACCAACCACCCGGGGCCGGTCACCCCGCCCACCCCGGTGGCCCGGACCCACCGGGTCGAAGCCGGCGAAACCCTCGCGCTCATCGCCCGGCGCCACGGCCTCAAGATCACCGCCCTCCAGGCCGCCAACCCGGGCGTCAATCCCCGCACCCTCCGCGTCGGCCAGTCCGTCATCATCCCACCGCCCTGAATGGGGCCCCGGTATGAAGGGCCGAATTCTCACCGCAGCCTGCACGGGATTCTGGGTGCTCATGAATGTCCTGCTCTGGCGTACGGAATTCGGCTCCGGACGCCAGACCGTTTCCGATGTGCCCGTGGATGCCGTCCTGGAACGGGTGCTTTCCGCCGCCGACCCGTCCGTGCTCCGGTTGCGCCATTACCAGGAAGACCTGGGCATCCTCAGTTGGAGACCGACGGTGATTGATTCCGGACCCGCCGGCAATGAACTGGCTCCCGAGGGCATGATTGAGAAACCCGGGGGTTATCACCTCGATGTGGACCTGAACCTGACCGGTGAATCCCCCGACCGACGATGGCGCGTCCTGGCCCAGCTCGACCTCTCCACCAACCGTGACTGGCGCGAGTTCCATGTCCGTCTGATCCAGCGGCCGGTCGCTTGGGAAATCAGCACGCGGGCGGGGGATGACCAGGTGACGGTGCGCATGGAAGACAGCCGGAAAACCCGGTTTGAACAGCGATTCCCCCTCAACGATCTCCGCCAGTTCCCCGCCCTCTTCGGCAGTTATCTCCATCTGCTCCCGGGCGGTCTGACCCCGGAGACCCTGCCGTTGGACTCCCACCGGCACGACGCGATCACCTGGCAGACCCGCAATGATCTCATCACGGTCGGACGCCATCGGATCCGGGTGTACCGGGTGTCCGGACGATGGATGGACCGCTACGAAGTCACCGCCTATTTCAGCCGTTCCGGTGAGCTTTTACGGGTGAACCTCCCCGACCACTACTCCCTCATCTCCGAATCGCTCTCCTCGATCCGCTGATCCCCGGCCCACGCCCCCCAATCTCCGATCTCCGATCAAGCGACATCCGCGCCGACCTGGTGCAACCGTTCGACCAACGTCCGCGTGACGACGTCCCACGAATAGGCGGCATCGTGCTGCGCCCGGCCCGCG
>JANYCC010000389.1 GCA_025360495.1 Verrucomicrobiota bacterium
ATGGCGGGATCCGCCTCGTACCTCGTCGGCTACGCATTCGTCGAGTGAGGAATCCGATTGCAGCCGGAGCCCCGCTGGGGGAAGCCTTCCGGTATGCACCGCTCGAAGCCCGGTCTCCTCCTGATGCTGACGTGGCTGGCCGTTTTGGGATTGGCCGACGAGCCCCGGTATCCTTCCCTGAAACCCGGCAGCCCGGCCCCGCCTTTTGATCTTCCCGGCGTGGACGGAAAGAACCATCGATTGGAGGATTATCGGGATTCCCCGGTGCTGATGGTGGTGTTCACCTGCACCCATTGCCCCACCGCCCAAGCCTACGAGGAACGCCTCCAGGATCTGATGCGGGATTATTCGCCCAAAGGGGTGGCCTTGGTCGCCATCTCCCCCAACAGTCCCGCCGGAGTCCGCCTGGATGAACTCGGCTACACCGACGTGGGTGACAGCCTGGAGGACATGAAAATCCGGGCCGCCCAACGGAAGTTCACCTTCCCGTTCCTGTACGACGGAGACACCGAGTCAGTCTCAAAACAGTACGGCCCGCAGGCGACCCCGCAGGTGTTCATTTTCGACCGGGATAGGAAGCTCCGTTATGTCGGCCGGATCGACGATTCGGAACGGGCCGGCCTGGTGAAATCCAAGGACGCCCGCAATGCCCTGGACGCCCTGTTGGCCGGAGGTCAGCCACCGGTCGAATCCACCAAGGCGTTCGGTTGCTCGACCAAGTGGGATTACAAGGCGGACGACAACGCCAAATGGATGGCCAAGGTGCAATCCGAGCCGGTCAGAGTGCAGCCGGCGGGGGCCGAGGCCTTGAAGGAATTGCGGGCGAACAAAGGGACCGGGAAAGTGCGGCTGATCAATTTCTGGGCGACGTGGTGCGGACCGTGTGTCGCCGAATTCCCCGATTTCGTGAAGATGAACCTGATGTATCGGGGCCGGGATTTCGAGTTGGTCACCGTGGCCGCCCAGTTTCCGGATGAACAGGCGAAGGTGGAGAAGTTCCTGGAAAAGCAGCACGCCTCCAGCCGCAACCTGATCTTCGGGGACACCGACAAATACAAGATGATCGAGGCGGTCGATCCCGAATGGAACGGAGCGCTGCCGCACACCTTGCTCCTCAGTCCCGAGGGCAAGGTGTTATACCGGCAGACCGGGGAAGTGGATCCCCTCGACCTGCGGCGGCGCATTGTGGCGGCCCTGGATGCCGTGCAGCCGTGGGGCGGGGCGAAGTGAAGCGGAGGAATTCGGTGGTGTTATCGCGGGTCGTTGGCTACCCAAGTCCCGACATGAGTCAACGCCGCGCCCAGGTGAAAAGGGCCACGAAGGAGACCGACATCCGGTTGGAATTGCTCATCGAAGGGCAGGGGAAGGCCACGGTCCGTACCGGCATCCCGTTCTTCGACCACATGCTGACCCTGTTCGCGAAACACTCGGTCTGCGACCTGAAGCTTCGTTGCCAGGGCGATCTCGAGGTCGATGCCCACCACACGGTGGAGGATTGCGGCATCGCGTTGGGACAGGCGTTTCAAACGGCCCTGGGCGAGAAAAAGGGGATCCGCCGTTACGGAGCCGGTTTTGATCCGCGGAACCCGTTCACCGGCGAGGCGTTTGTCCCCATGGATGAATGCCTGGCCCGTTGCGTGATCGATTTCAGCGGTCGTCCCCATCTCGTCTGGCGCGGCCTCGACAAACTGGCATCGCGCCGCATCGCCCTGGAGGAGCGGACCCAGGACATGTCCTCGGCGTTCCGGTTCGGGTTGGCGAAGGAATTCTTCCAAGGATTCACCAACGAGGCGCGTTGCAACCTGCATCTGGAACTGTTGTACGGGGGCGAACCGCATCATGTGGTGGAGGCCCTGTTCAAGGCCTTCGCCCGCGCCGTCGATTTTGCCTGCCAACGGGACCCACGCATCGAGGGTTTGATCCCCAGTTCCAAGGGGAAGTTGTGAGCCCCCCGCCCGTCCCCGGTCCGGCGGTGGGACCCGTCCGGCGGGGATTGGGCCGGCGTCGGGAAGTGATTTCATCGCGGTCTGAATAAGGCCGGATGTGACGCGTCGATGAACCAGGCATTGAAACCGGATTATCCATCAGCGCCGGACGAACGGCTGGTGGCGTGGGCCAAAGCCGGGGATGCCGAAGCCTTTGAAGAACTGGTTCACCGCCATCGGGACAAGATATACGCCCGCGCCATGATCATGATGCGCAATGAGGAAGAGGCGATGGATCTGTCCCAAGAGGCGTGGGTGAAGGGTTGGCAACGGCTCGTCCAATTCCAAGGGGAGTCCTCCCTGGCCACTTGGATGACCCGGATCGTCATCAACCTGTGCCTCGACCAGTTGCGCCGCCACAAACGGATGCGGGCGGAGTCGATCGAGGAGATGCAGGAGGAGAGCGGCGGGGTGGAGCGGCACCTGCCCGTGGTGATGGTCAATCCCACGGAACGGCTGGAAAAAGAGGAATTGAGGCGGCGCATCGATGACGCGCTGGGCAAGCTGACGGAGGCCCATCGGACCGTGGTGATCCTCCATGAATTTGAGGGACTGGAGTACAAGGAGATCGCCAAACGCGTGGGGATCTCGATTGGAACCGTGATGTCCCGGTTATTTTATGCGCGCCGCCGGTTGGCGGGGTTGCTGCAGAGTCTCAAACGCGAACGATCCCAATGAAGACGACAGAAGTGATCCTGGATCTCCAGGCGTACGTGGACAGCGAACTGGATGCCGCCCGGCGCGCGGAGGTGGAACGATTGCTCAACGGCGACGCCGAGGCCCGCCAGATTGCCGACGGCTTGCGTGAAGTGGGCCGCTTGGTGCGCGAGCACGAGCCCGTCGCCCAAGTGCCCGAGACCCGCGAGTTTTACTGGTCCCAAATCCAGCGCCGCATCGCCGCGGCCGAGGGTGGCGGAGCCGCCCACAAATCGGCCTCCTCCGCCCTCAACTGGCTCCGCTGGCTGGCTCCCGCCCTCGGCGTGGCCGCCGTCGTGGTCTTCGTCGCCATGCCCCGCCCGGGCGCGCGCGGCCAGGAATTCGCGGACTCCACCACCGTCATGTACCAGTCGGATGCCGACGGGTTGACGATCCATTGGATTGAATGAGGCGGTCGGGAAGCCCTCGCGGCGCGTGAATCGGTTCCTCCTGAACATGAAACTGACTTCCATGACGGTCCGCTGGCTGGGCCTCGCATTACTGGGTTGGCTGGCGATGTCGTCCGCCTCCGGTTGGGCCGCCGACGCCAAACCCGTCAAACTCCGGGTCCAACTGGTCTGGGGCACCAACGAGGACAAACCCCCGGGCAAAGACATGCCGGAACTGGACGTCGCCATCCGCGACAAGGTCGCCCGGCACCTGCGTTGGAAGAATTACTTCGTCGTCAAGGCGGAGGACGCCGCGAGCACGCCGAAGGTCACCCGGCTCACGTTGAGCGCCCAGTGCGCCGTCGAATTGCACGAGGAGGCCGGGCAGGTGGTGGCGCGGATTTTCTCCCTCAAACCCGGGGCGGAACCCAAGCTGGTATGCACCAAGACCATGGCCCTGGCGGACCTGCTGGCCGGCAAGACCCTGGCCTTTGGCGGTGATTCGAAGGACAATTGGGACGATGCCTGGCTGCTCGTCATCCGGTTGGCGCCTTGATACAAGCGGTTGTCGGTTGGTAAATGGCCCCCCCAATCCCTTGGGGTTTCCGCCCAGTTTCGTGTTGTTCCCCCGACCGCTTTTCTGGCAGGATTCTGCCGCGGTCGACCCGGCTTTGTCAGGGGTTCGGCGCACCCCTTTCCATGTCAGAACCGATCAAGTTCACGGGCAACGATTACGATTCTTCCAAGCTGGGCAAACTCGAGGGCTTGGAGGCGGTGCGGAAAAAGCCCGGGATGTACATCGGCGGCACCGATGAACGCGCCCTCCACCATTGCGTTTCCGAGGTGCTCGACAACTCGGTCGATGAACATCTTGCCGGCCATTGCGACCAGATTTCCGTCACCATCCATGTCGATGGCTCGATCTCGATCCGCGACAACGGCCGCGGCATCCCGGTCGACATCCATCCCCAGTACAAGATCCCGGGAGTCGAGATGGTGCTGACGACCCTGCATTCCGGCGGCAAATACGGGCAGGGCGGCTACAAGTTCTCCGGCGGCACCCACGGCGTCGGCGCCAAGTGCGTGAACGCCGTCTCCGAATGGTTCGAGGTGGAGGTCTCCCGCGATGGCAAGGTGCATCACATGGCCTTCGAACGCGGCAAGACGATCACCAAGCTGGAGGTGATCGGAAAGGCCAAGGGCACCGGCACCCTGATCACCTTCAAGCCCGATCCTGAAATCTTCCGCGAAACCACTGAGTTCAAGGCCGAACGCATCGGGCAACGGTTGCGGGAACTCGCCTTCCTGAACCCCGGCCTGACGATCACCTTCCTGGACGAGCGCCTCCCCGAGGCCCAACCCGAGGTCCATT
>JANYCC010000422.1 GCA_025360495.1 Verrucomicrobiota bacterium
CGACCCATTTCGGCGCGATCTCCAATCACGTCGTCGTCCTCGACGTCCCCGGCACGAGAACCGCCACAGTCCTCTCCGGCCTGCTCCCCGACAGCATCTATCTGGTCACCATCACGCCCTCCGATGCCGCCGGGAACGTCGGGGCGGCGGCGGGCATTTTTCTCACGACGCCCGCCCAACCCGACCGGACCCTGCATCTGGCGCCCGGGGCGACGTCCGGCACGCTGCTGCTCACTTGGAACGGCGCGGGTCCGCAATGGAGATTCACGATCGAATCCTCCGCCTCAATCACCGCCCCGGATTGGGCACCGGTCGCACCGGCGAACCAATGGCCCGGTTTCCAAACCAACCTGGTCATCACCCCCGATGGTTCGGTGCCGGTGCAATTCTATCGCGTGGTTCCGGCATTGGCCCCACCGTGAGGCGAGGCCCTCAGCGGACCACCGGCGCGATCACGCGCGAGGCATGCGCCCGATCGTGCCAGACGGTATTCGTGGCGATGACGGCATTGGCGGGAAATCCGATGGTCAAAGGTTCCCCGGTCTGCGGGTTGGGTTCGTAGAAGGGCGCGCCCGTGCTCGCCACGGTGATCCGGATCCGATGGCCGGTGTTGAAAACCTGGCTGAGGGAACCGACGTCAAACGCGACTTTATATATCTTCCCCGCCCTCAGCGACACCTCCCGTTCAAAACCCTTGCGATACCGTGCCCGTCTCGCGTAGTCGGAAATGAGGATGCTCCGGCCGTCGGGATACACATCGGTCACCCGCACGATGAAATCGGTGTCCCGTGCCGTGGAAGTGACATAAAGCTCCGCACGGACCTTGCCGGTCCATTCCACGGGCGCGGTCAGTTCCGGCGTGGTGAAGGTGCGGACCTCCGGTTGCGTCTCGAATCCCCGGGCGTCACGCGCACCGGGAAAGGACGTGGAGGGAATCACCATCGGATGCCCGGGATCGCTCTTATAAAGGGTGGAGGAGCCGGCGTCCGTCGGTTTCGCGGTGTCGAGCGAACCGCCGGCGTGGAGATAATAGGCGGTGTCCTGTGCGGGCACGGGCCAGTCGGTGGCGGAGCGCCAGACATTTCCGGGCGCACCGGGTTCACCGACGGCGCCCATCACATAATAACGGACGGCGGGATCCTTCTCCACGCCGTTGTCCACGCCCTTCAGATGATGGTCGAACCAACGGAGCATGTGTTCCTGGGTGTCGAACCGGGCATTTTCGGGATAGACCAGTTCGCCGATCGCATTGGATTTCGGCAGGCCGCCATGCAGCCACGGACCGACGAGGAGTTGCTGGTGTCCGCGCGAGCCCGGCCCGCCGTGGTGCTGCCGGCCCACGAAGCTCGCCAGGCTGCCCTGGCTCATATAATCATACCAGCTCCCGACCGTGAAACACGGCACATCCATCCGGTCGAAATGCAGCGAGCAATCCTCGGCGCGCCAATACCCGTCATAGTTTGGATGACGATACCATTCGGCCATGAGGGCCTGGTTGTCGGCGGGATCGCGGCAGACCTCGTCCATTTTCTTGAAGCGCTCGGGTTTCGCCATGCCGCCGAGCCGGTAACCCTCCTGATAAAGGCTCAGGCCGGTGTCGGTCATGTATTGGCAGACCAGGTGCGGGGGGCGCGTGACGGCGAGAAAGTTCTGCGCGAAGCCCCCTTGCGAACCACCGAACGTGCCGACCCTGCCATCGCTCCACGGTTGCGATGCAAACCATTCACACAGGTCAAAACCGTCGCGCGTCCCACCCCATGCCAGGGCCCGATAGCCCCGCCATACACCCTCGCTCAGCTGCGATCCGCGAAAACTGACCCGGGCCGAGACATAGCCATGCGACGCAAGGGCGTTGAGTTCCAAGCGCGATCCGGTGTTGGTGATGACCGCATAGCGTTGTTCGAAGATCGTCGGCCAGGGTCCGGCACCGGGCGGAAGATGGACGTATGCGGAAAGGCGGGTGCCGTCGCGCATCGGGATCATCACATGCTCTTCGCGCACGACGCCGGGCCCGGGCGGAGGCAGGGATGGATCCGCGGCGTTCGCGGCAAGCGTGAGCAGCGACGGGGCGATGAGGCGCAGCGGGATTTTCACGGAGTCAACGATGGAAGCGCAACGGGGCCCGGTCGGCAATGATGCAACCGTCCGCCGAAGGCCCCCTCCCGTGGCCGCCGAAGTCATGAGGCGGATCCGCGCAGGCCGGATGGGCTCCGCCCCGTACCTCGTCGGCCACCGGCACGAGGGGCCCGCCTCATGACTTCGGCGGCTACGGACTGAGGGTTCCGCCTCGTACCTCGGCGGCTACGACCCGAACAAATGGATTCCCAAGACGCCACGCTTTTGAAAGGTTTGGGGTTTCGATGAAAGGATCCAACCCTTGGTTTCAACGCACGCTCGGATCGATCGTGACCCTGCTGTGCTTCCTGACCGCGCTGTCCCAATCACCCGGCTCGATCGATGCACCGTTCGCGCCGACCGGCGTCAACGGCGGCGCGGTCCTCACCGATGCTCCGGGCGGCAAGGTCGTCATCTCCGGGGGAAGCCTGTACCAATCCGTGCCCTCCTTCGTGGTCCGGCCGGCCCTCCGACTCCTTCCCAACGGCGGCATCGACCCAACCTTCGACCTGACGGAAAAGCCCGGTGAGGTGAACGGCCACGTGATCACCGACGATGGACACCTGATGCTTTATGGACGGTTCGACGGCTTCAACGGGCACCCGACGCGGTGTGTCGTGCGGTTGAAGGACGACGCCACGACGGACACCTCGTTCACGCTCTCGGTTCCCGGGACATCGGAGGCCACCGCGGTGCTGCCCCTGCCGGGTGGCGGCGCTTACGTCGTGTTTACCGAGGGTCGGATCGCCCGCATCACGGCCGCCGGCGCGGTCGATCCCGGATTCGCCCTGGCGGCCGGTGCGCCCACCCTTCCGCTGATGATCGCCTTGCAACCCTCCGGAAAGGTGTTGGTCGTCCAGAACGGGACAATCTTCCGCCTCCATGCCACCGGTCAACGCGACGCCACTTATATCGAGACGACCTTCCCCAACGTGGTCACCGATCGCCGGCACGTCGCGGTGGCTCCGGACGGCGGCCTTTATGTGGCCTCCAACACCCAACCGCTGAATGGTGGCGCGCTCCGGACGCTGGTGCGGTTGTTGCCGGAAGGAGGCGTCGACCCGGCGTTCACCTTCGTCAATGACGGTGCGTCCGCCGGCTCCCGGAGCATCACCACGATGGTGCTCCAGAATGACGGGCGCCTGGTCCTGCAGGGCACCTCGATGACCCCCACCGGCCTGTTCCGCGTCAC
>JANYCC010000425.1 GCA_025360495.1 Verrucomicrobiota bacterium
GGGGCCCCGCCGACATTGACGATCGCCAGTTCGACGCTGGTCTGGCCGCCCCGGGTCATGCCGGCCTTCAGGGAGGGCGGGAGGGAAACGAGCAGCGGTTGCGGCAGGGCGAGATGGAAGCTGACCGGGAATTCCACCACCGGACCCTCGGCGGTGGTCACGCGCACGCCGAACGTTCCGGACGTGATCGAGTTGCCTTTGACGGTGACTGAATACGACAGCTGATTGGTGCCCAAGCCGCCCAACACGGTGGCGTCAGGAGTGAGTTGGATGTCCAGGTTCGGCGGGCCGGAGATCACGGTGGCGGCAAGGCCGGTGAGCGGGATCTCGCTGAGATTATATAAGAGGACCCCGCCCGTCTGGTGGTCATTGGGCACCAGGCTGAGGTTCACCGAACCCGGTGTGGCCTTGAAACCCAGGAGGCTGAACTGGTCCTGCACCGGGGTGGCCGCCTCGCCCGGATGGGCCGCGCCCACCGTATAAGTGCCGGCTTCACCGGGCAGCGGTGTGAACACGGTGATGAACTTGCCCGCTCCGTCGGTGCTGACATTGAGGAGTCGGCGGATGCCGCGCACCGTGATCTGGATGCCGACCGGGACATTGGCGGCGGGTTGCCCGTCCCGTCGCACGGCCGATCCGTGCAGGGGGATCGGTTGACCGGCCAACGCCGAGTTGACGTCGGTGGAGACGGTCGCGCCATAGGCGGCCTGCACCCGGATCGATTGCGGCGCGGTGAGGGAGTTGTTGTCTTCGCGAACTTCGGGGACGTTGTCGATGGCATCGGTGACCGCGGTCAGCCAGTAGGAGCCCACCGCCTGCGGCAATTTGAACTGGAGCGTCTGCTCGAAGAACTGGCCGGGCGCGAGCGGATCGCTGTAGGCATACTGTCCGAGCAACAGGCCGCCGCCCGCCACCGGGTCGGTGTTGAGGAAAATGCGGGTGACGAAGGTGCCCCCGGTCGCGGTCACACCGTGGTTCTCAACGCGGTAGGAGACGCTCGCGAGGGATTCGGTGTCGCCGGTGGTCGGGCCGGTGATGCGGGTGACGACGAGATCGGGCAGGTCGACATCGGACACGACCAGGCTCGCGCTGCCCGGGTTGAAGGTCGGTGCGGTGGCGGTGACGGTGACCGGTTTGTTGCCGTCCTTGAAACCGTCGTCGAGGGAATCGAGGGTGAAATTGGCGGACGTGTTCCCGGCCAGGATCGTGACGGTGGCGGGCACGGTCGCCTCCTTGGTGTCACTGCTCGCGAGGGTCACCACCAAGGCTCCAGTCGGGGGCGTGTTGCGCGTGACCGTGCCGGTGGCAGCGTGGACGACGCCCTCGCGCACGAGGTCGTGGTCCAGGATGAGTCCGAGCGTGGGACCGTCGTTGTCGAGGACGTCGAGATGCACTCCCTCGCCTTCCGCGACGACGTTGAGGGAACCGGTTTCACGGACGAAAACGCGCAATTCCACCGGTCGGGTGCCATTGACCAGCGCATCGTCGAGGGCGGCAATCGGGAAGCTGAAGCTGTTGCGACCGGCGGGAATGGTGACCACCTGGGGCAATTCGAGGAGATCCGGCCGTGAGTTCGCGATCTCCAAAACCACGGGCCGGGTGTTCGGGCCGAAACGGGTCACGGTGCCGACCGTCGCCTGCGGTCCACCCCCTTCGCTGACACTCAGGGACGCCACGGTGAGTCGCACCGCCGGCAGATCATCATCAAACACGGTGATTTTTGCGGACCCCGATTCAAACCCGGGCCCGATCGCCGTGAGGGTCACCTCGGTCGCAGGCTCGATCCGGCTGTTGTCCGTGGCGATGGCCGCAAAGGTCAGGCTGGAAGATCCGATCGGGATGACGATCTCCGTGGGCAGGGCCAGGCGGAGCGGGTCGGTGCCATTGAGATAAGACGTCAACTCGGTGGTGGTGGGCCCGTCGCGGGTGACGGTGACGGCGACGGTCTGGCCCTCGTGGACCTGGTTGGTCTCGACGGTCAGCACGAGTCGGGGACGGTCGGTGTTGAGCACGGTCAGCAGCACCGCGGCGGAGAGTTGGTCGGGCGCGGTGGCATCCAGGCGCACGACCTGGTCGGGGGCGACCAAATGATCGGCGAGGGTGGGAAGGGGGAAACTCACGAAGACCTGCCCGGCGGGGATGACGACCTGGGCCGGGGCCTGCAGGACGGTGGGCAACGAATTGGCCAGGGTGACGGTGAGGGGCACGCTGGGATCGCTGTTGCGCAGCAGCACGGCGTGGATGACCTCGCCCTCGTTGACGCGATCGGAGTCCACCACCAGCGAGAGGGTGGCCGGCAGCGAGGTGCTGTTGGTGGCCGCGCGGGCGTTGTTGGATTCGTCGGACTCCAGGATTTCCCGGCCCGAATCCACGGTGAGCACAAAGGTCAGGGTGCCGGCGGTGAGCGTCTCGGGCAGGTTGAAGAGTTGGGTGCGGACCAGGACCTGGGCGGGTGCGAGGGAATTGGTGAAGCGGAAGCTGACCAACGGGGTGAGTTGGCCCGGGGCGTTGGAGAGGGAGAGTTGTTCGTCCCAGGCACCGGTGGCGGCGAGCGTGCCGCGATTGGTGATCGCCCAGACGAATTCCACGTCGAGGCCGGGCAGCGCAAAGGTGGGGGCCTGGAGGGTGTCGACGGCCAGATCGGGCAGCGGGGGCAGGGACAGGGTGATGGCCCTGGCGGCGGAGTTGTTGGCGTCGTTGGCCTCGGACTGTGCGTTGCCCGAATCGGCGACGACCACCAGGAAGAAGGCGCCCGCGACGGAATCACCGGTGAGCGGGAGCGGGACGTTCTGGGAGCGGTTATAACTGGCGCCGGCGGCCAGGGGGGAGGAGGGAATCGTGGCGAGCAGGATGGCCCCCTGAAGGGAACCGGCCTGCGGGCTCAGGAACACCTGGTCCACCCCGGGGGACAGGGTGGCGGCGCTGCCGGTGTTCTTGACGGTCCAACCGACGGGGACGGATTGGCCGAAGGCGGCGGTGACCGGACCGGAGAGGGACTGCACGACCAGGTCGGCGGCGCTGATGACGACCGGTGCGGTGGCGTAACGTTGGTTGTTGGCGCGGGAGGTCTCGATGACTTCGGAGGCCGAATCGGCCAGGACGCCGACATAGCGGGTGCCGGTGACGCCGGCGGGGAGGATGACCTGTTGGGTGAGCAACAGGGAGGTGTGCGGGGCCAGGGAACCCGGGAAGACCGCGGAACCGATGAGCAATGCATTGGCGCCGTTGGGATCGGTGGCCAAGAGGAAGTCATTATGCCAGGGGCCCTGGGCATGGGCGGCACCGGCGTTGGTGAGGGCAAAGACCACCTGGATTCCCTGGGCCAACTGCGCGGTGGCCGGGGTGGTCACCTGGAGCACGGCGAGATCGGCACCCGACACCTGCAGGGTGGTTATATAAACATCGGCGGGGTTTTCGCCATTGGTGCCATTGTGGTTCTGGTCCATCGGATTGCCGGCCAGATCGGTGATGTCCGGACCGAGATGGATTGTATAAGTGCCGACGCCGAGCGGCGCGGAGAGGGGAAAGCGCCAGGTGGCGCCGGTGACGAGTTGGGGGGTGCCGACGCTCGGGATCGCGGTGCCGGTGAGGACCAGGTCGGAGGCATGGAGGCTCTCGGGATTGAGCGGGGCGTCAAAGGTGAATTCCAAGGCATCGACCCGGTTGGTGGCCGGGGAGGACGGGCTGAGGCTCAGGACCCGGGGCCCGGCGTGATCGATGACGAAGCGGTTGGTGGAAGGCAGGCCGCC
>JANYCC010000443.1 GCA_025360495.1 Verrucomicrobiota bacterium
CGCTGCGCAATGTGGGGGTCGAAATGTGGGGGAAAGTGGCGGATGACCTCGTCAGCTATGCCGCGGGCGTGTTCAACGTTTCCGGGGATGGGCGTAACCCGAACAACACCGACTTCAACGACGACCGGGAATACGCGGGGCGCCTCTTCGTGAAACCCTTCCGGCAGACCGGGGTGGCGGCGCTCCAAGGGTTCGGGTTCGGACTGGGCGGCAGTTACAGCGAGGTCAGGGACAACGCCCTCGGCCTGCCCAGCACCACGGGTGGCACGCTTCCCGGCTACACCACGCCCGGTCTCCAACAGTTCTTCGCGTATGATCCGAAGGCGGGTGTGGTCACTGCTGACGGCCCACAATGGCGGATTTCCCCGCAGGCCACCTACCTTTACGGCCCGTTCGGACTTTTGGGTGAGTACGTCATTTCCCATCAGGGTGTCAAAAACGCCACGGCCTCAAGAGCGGCGGATTTGGAACACCGGGCCTGGCAGGTCTCGGGTCAATGGGTGCTCACCGGCGAACCCGCCTCGTTCACCGGGATCGACCCCCAGCGACCCTTCAGCCTTCGCTCCGGCGGGTTGGGGGCCTGGCAATTGGTGGGCCGTTATGGTCGGCTCGACATCGATGACAAAACCTTCCCTGACTTCTCCAATCCGGCGAATTCGGCGACCGCCGCCACCTCGTGGTCCGTGGGCGTGAATTGGTGGCTCAACAAGAATGTCCGCGTGCTCACCGGATTCACGCACACCAGTTTCAAGGGAGGGGCCTCGGCGGGAGCCGCGCCCAACCCCGACGCGCCCGCGCTGGTGACGGCGCAGGATGAGAACGCGGTATCCACCCGGGTCCAGATCTCCTTCTAGGCCGATCCTTCACGTGCTTCATGGACCTGGCGCCCATGGCACCCTTTGGTGTTCCATCTTCCCGGGCCCGTTTCACCCACGTTTCAAAGATGCGCCCCCTTTCCCATCTTGGCCGGGAGAGGGCTTGCCCGGGGCCCACGAATCTGTTGAACCTGTCGCCGTGAAGGCATTGCTCCGCATCCTCTGTGTCGTGGCCGCCCTGTCCCCCCTGGCCGGGGAAGCCGCCGGCCCGAAGACCAAGAATGTCTTCCTGCTCACCACCGACGGTTTGCGTTGGCAGGAGGTTTTTTCCGGGGCCGAATACGCATTGACGGACAAGGAGAACGGCGGGGTCGCCAAGACGAATGAGTTTCGGGCGGAGTTTTGGCGCGACACACCCGAGGCGCGTCGTGCGGCACTGCTGCCCTTCATCTGGGGAAAGGTCGCCAAGGACGGCCAGCTTTGGGGCAACCAAACCAAGGGCTCCCTCGTGCGCGTCACCAACGGTCGCAACTTCTCCTATCCCGGTTATAGCGAATTCCTCACCGGCGTCACCGATGCGCGCATCGACAGCAATGACCCGAAGCCCAATCCCAACACCAATGTCTTCCAATGGCTCCAGACCCGTCCGGCATACCATGGCAAAGTCGGTGCGGCGGTGAGTTGGGGTGTCATCCCGTGGGTGCTCAATGCCGACGTGGCCGGCTTCCCGGTCTGGAGCGCGTTCGACCTGCCGGCCGGGGCGAAACGGTTCCCGCTTCCGGCCGCCACCCAGGAGTTGCTCGACCGCACCACGCCCATCTGGGCCGACGTCTCCCTCGACACCTTCACGGCCGCCGCCGCCAAACAGATGGTCCGGACCCTGAAACCGCGCGCGCTTTATGTGGCGTTCGGGGAGACCGATGACTGGGCGCATGAAGTCCGGTATGACCGGGTCCTGCACGCCGCCCATAATTTCGACCGGTTCGTCGGTGAGATGTGGGATCTGGTGCAATCCATCCCCGCCTATAAGGACCAGACGACCTTCATCCTCGCGACCGATCACGGCCGCGGACCCGCGCCAATCGCTTGGAAGACCCACAGCGCGGCCCTCGCCGAGTCGGCCTATATCTGGATCGGCATCCTGGGTCCGGACACCCCCGCATTGGGCGAGAGACAGAACACGCCGCCCGTCACCCAAGGTCAGATCGCGGCGACGGTGGCGGCGGTGCTGGGCGAGGATTATAACGCCGCCCTGCCGAAGGCTGCACCCCCGCTGCCGGACATCCTGGAGCGGTGAAACCCCGGGTTCTATCGCCGCAAAAGAACCCAAAGGGTATAGGTGAAGCCGTGACGGTGCCTCGACTGCCTCTTTTGCGATCCTTGCGTTCTTTTGCGGCAAATGAATGAGGGTTCACACCGTCGGCGCCGTCGAGCCTCGCTGTAGCCGAAAGCAGGCGTCGGACATGGGAGGCGCCGCCATTGCCGGCCAACTTCCGTTTCAACCCGGTATTCCGGCCAGTCGCTGGCTCCAGCCAAGGTGCAATTCCGCAAAGATGTCATCTAGGCTCCGGGTGAGGTCCCAGCCGGGGTAGTCAGCCCGCATCTTGGAAAGGTCGGAGATATAACAGATGTGATCCCCGACCCGGTTGGCTTCCTTATACTCCCATTTCATCGGGCGGCCGGACTGTGCTTCCGAACGCTGGAACGCCTCCAGGATGGAGACTGAGTTCGTCCGTCCGCCGCCAAGATTATAGACCGCACCGGGGCGCGGGGCGGCGATGAACCTCCCCATGAACGCCGCCACATCCTGCGAATGGATGTTGTCGCGGACCTGCTTGCCCTTATACCCGAAGACCCGATAAGTGCGTCCCTCGAGGTTGCATCGGACCAGGAAACTCAGGAACCCGTGCAATTCCACGCCCGAATGATTCGGACCCGTCAGGCAGCCGCCCCGCAGACAACAGGTGGGCAGTCCGAAATAACGCCCATATTCCTGCACCATGACGTCCGCGGCGACCTTGGAGGCCCCGAAGAGGGAGTGTTTGCTCTGGTCGATGCGGAAGGTTTCCGGGATGCCGTCCTGGAACCGGGCATCCGCATAGTCCCAGCGCGTGGGGAGTTCCTGCAGGGCCAGTTCGTTGGGTGCATCCCCATAGACCTTGTTGGTCGACATGTGCACAAAAGGTGACTCCGGACACGCCTGTCGCGCCGCTTCCAGCAGGTTCAGGGTGCCGACCGCATTGATGTCGAAATCATCGAAGGGCCGGGACGCCGCCAGGTCATGGCTGGGTTGCGCCGCAGTGTGCACGATGGCATCGGGCCGGATCTCGCGGACCAGGGCGCAGACGCCGGCGCGGTCCCGGATGTCGAGTTCGTGGTGACGGAACTCCGGCAGGGCGCCCTCCAACCGGTGCTGGTTCCACCGGGTGTCGCCTTCCGGCCCGAACAGGTCGGCCCGGGTGTTGTTGTCGACACCGTGGATGCCCCAGCCCAAGCGGGCGAAATGGCCGACGACCTCGGAACCGATGAGGCCGCTGGAACCGGTGACCATGAGTCTTTGCTGACGTTTCATCGTGAAAAAAAATCGGAGTCAGCTAACCAGGATGGGGTGGCGTTCCCAGCGGCGGTTGGCCGTGTCGAAACGCAGCGTCCACGCGGTCTGGCCAAAACTTCTCCGGGCCCAACCGGAGGTCCGGCACATCTGGTGACGGATCCGGATCGATGCGGCGCCCAGACGGGTTTCGGCGGCGTTTTGCAAAAGTTCGGTGCAGGGTGCCAGTGAACGATTGCCCCCTTGATGAGTATAGGTCGCCGCATGGATCCGATAGACCCCAAGCGGGAGGTTCACGGTGTGAAGTTCGGCGTGCGGCCAGAAGCGGCTCCACAGTTCGAAGTCCCCATATTGGAGTCGCTCGGTCAGGAAGTGTGAACCGGCCTTCTCCCAAAGCCGGCGACGCCAGAAAACGCTCTCCTGCGGGATCCATCCGCCATTCCAAGCCGGATGTCCACCCAGATAACGTCCGGAAAAAAACAGCTTGCGGCTGATTCCGGGCAATCCGCTCAGCGTGATCGGGTTGCCCATCTGGTCGATGATCAGGCTCTGTCCCGTGATCCAATCCACGTCCGGGCAGTCGCGAAAGATCCGGGCGACCGTCTCCAGCGTACCCGGGAGATAGAGGTCATCCGAATTCAGCCAGGCCATGATCTCACCGCGGGTGCGGGATAGTCCGTCCTGGAGCACCGCCCCAAACCCGCGGTTCGGGGCGGCCACATAATCCGAGAGCCAGGGCCGGTACTTGGCAATGATTGCAGGGCTGCCGTCCGTGCTGCCGTCCTCGACGACCACATATTCCAGGTTGGGATACCGCTGGCACAGCACGGTGCGGAGCGTCTCCTCGACATAGGCCGCCTGGTTGTAGCTGGGGGTGACAATGCTGATGGACGGCCAGGCGGTGTCGCGGACCCCGGGGGTGAGCGGTTCGCAGCCCCAGGGCCAGGGTCGGTTCGCGGTGTTCACGGTTTCCATTTCCGGTGGGTCAGCATTGATCGGCTTCGCGCCGGGCCCAGGCATCCGCTTCCAGCACCTGGGCGAGATCCGGATTGGCGATCGTCCGGTGCGCCGCCATGACCTTGCCGACCAGGGTCGGGATTTCCAAGAAGCCCAGGCGCCGTTCACAGAACCGCGCCACGGCCACCTCATTTGCCGCATTGAGCACCGCGGGGAGGGTGCCGCCCGTTTCACCGGCCTGCCGCGCCAATCCCAGGGCCGGAAACCGTTCCAAATCCGGTTCCTCAAAGGTGAGGCTCCCGATCCGTGCAAAATCCGTCTGGACCCGGTCGCTCGCCACCCGCTCCGGATGGGTCAGTGCGATCTGGATCGGCAGGCACATGTCGGGGGTCGACATCTGGGACAGGACCGACCCGTCCACGAACTCGACCATCGAGTGGACGATGCTCTGAGGGTGCACGACGACCCGCACGCGCGGCATGGTGATATCGAACAGCCAGCGGGCCTCGATCATCTCCAGCCCCTTGTTGAACAGGGTTGCCGAATCGATCGTGATCTTCCGGCCCATGACCCACGACGGGTGTTTGAGTGCCTGTTCCAAGGTGACGCCCGCCAGGGCCTCGCGGGTCCAGCGCGTCGCGTCACGGAACGGGCCGCCACTTGCGGTCAGCCACAGATTGCGGACGGATTCCGGCGGATGCCCGTCCAGGCATTGGAAGATGGCGGAGTGTTCACTGTCGACGGCCAGCACCTTCACGCCATGACGCCGGGCCTCGGTCATGACGATTTCGCCGGCCATCACGAGGATTTCCTTCGAGGCGACGGCGATATCCTTGCCGGCGCGGATGGCGGCGAGGGCCGGGGCCAGGCCGGCGGTGCCGACGATGGCGATGAGAACGACATCCGCCCCGGGCAGGGTGGCGAGCTCCAGCAACCCGGCTTCACCGCCGAGCACCCGGGTGTCCGGCAGGGCGTTGCGGACCCGGGTGATCTGGGCGGGATCGTGGAGGGAGACGGCCACCGGATGATGACGCCGGGCCTGATCAATGAGGAGATCGGCGTTGCCCCCGGCGGCGAGACCGACGAGGCGCAGCCGATCCGGCAGGTCCTCGACCACCTTCAGGGTGGAGGTGCCGATGGATCCGGTGCTGCCGAGCAGGACGACGTTCTTCATTCAATAAGGCCGGGATGGAGTATCGGTGCCGCGCCCGCCCGGCAAGGGTCGAATCGCCGGCCAGAATTGGTTGGCAGGCCTTGCGCCGGGTCGCCAACGTCCCCGCCCTTGAATCGTCCCTTGGAATCGCCCTTGGTGAGCGTGGTCATCGCGGCCTACGGGCGCGCCCAACTGGTGGCGCGTGCCGTGCGCAGCGCCCTCGCACAGACGCACCCGAACGTCGAGGTGGTGGTTTCGGACGACGCCAGCCCGGACGACAGCCTGGAGGTGCTGGCCGGCATCAACGACCCACGGCTCCGGGTGAACGCGCAGAAGGCGAACGTGGGAGTCTGGGAAAACTGGACGGCGGCGCTGCGGATGGCGCGGGGCGAGTATGTGGTGTTTTTGGGCGACGACGACCATCTGACGCCCAATTTCGTGGAGTGCCACCTGGCGGCGTTTGAACAGCATACGCAGGTGGACGTGGTTTTTTGCCCGGTGGAATTGTCACAGATCGACGGAAAAATGTTGGGGCGCACGGTGGTGCCTTTCGATCCAGGGACAGTTGTCGGTCCGGCTGGAATTCTTCAAAAAGGCAGTTGATCACTTCTGCCTGTGGAAATCGCTCCCGCAAGGGCGCGCAGAATGCCTCGGCGCCATCCACCAGAGTGAGATTGTCCGCGATCGCCAACAAATGAGGGGTCATCACACCCTCGGCTGGGCCCAGTTCGAGCACCCGACCACCGCGGATGTACCGTGCGAAGACACCGGCGCAGTACTCGATCATCCGGGCATTGGTCGGTCGCAGGTACCAGGAATCCGTGGCCACGTTCTCCAGCCGACTCTTTTCTTCCTGTGACAAAGTGTTCACTTCCCAAGGTTCAACCGCGTGAATGGCGTCGGGATTCCGTCCGGAATGCCTCCCAGGCAGCGGCCAGATCGTGGTGGACTGCCTTCACCCCGGATTTCGCCAGAAACGCCCCACTGCGCTGCCCGCAGGACACGCCAAAAAACGGAACATCTGCCTCCAAGGCACTGCGGTGATCGGACTCGGTATCGCCAAAAAAAGCAACTGCCGAACCCCGCCGCAGTGACTCTGCCTTCCTGGTCACGGCATTTTCCGGGGACACCACCGTCACCTCGTCCAGCCAGGGGGACAATCCCAGCCTTTCCAATTGCTGTGGGACCCATTCGCGCCGGGTCCGGGATGTGATCAGCGCCAGCCTGGCGCCGGTCGCGCGCATGTCCTTGAGCACCTCCGACACCCCTCCCAGCACCGAATCCAACCCCAACCAGACCGGTGCCTCGATCGAATTCCTCCACTCTTCCGCCACTTGACGGGCCACCACCGGGCTGAGCCCCAGTTGCACCAGCGCCTGCTCCGTGGACGCTCCGTTTCGCTTCAATTCCCAGGCCCGACCCAAATCCACCGGTTGTCCGCGTCGGGCCAGCACCACCTGCAAGACGGCCGACTGCCGGGGTTCGCAACCGATCAACGTGCCGTCCAGGTCCAGCGCAAGGTTCATGGCGGGGGACCCATCAGGAATTCCGCATATTGGCGGGTGACGAAGTGATCCCGATCCAAGGGTCGGAAGAACCTCCGAGCATCCTCGCCCCAGAAATGGGCGAACGACGCGGCGAAGAAATCATTTCCTGTCAAGGCGCACATGGCCGTCGCCCCGCCCGGACGGGGGTTCACGTCCGTGACCACCCAGCCATCGGGGTTGCGCATGACCTGAAAACAGAAGCTGCCCTCCAGTTCCAGCACCCGGGCGATCGTCCTGGCGATGCCGGTCAGTTCCTCGTCGGCAAACAATCTGGACTTGGTGGACACACCCGATTTGACCTCGACACGCTCGCGGCACACGACGTGGACAAACCCGCTCTTTGGGTCATGGAATGTGTCCACGGTCACTTCGGGGGGCGCGCAAATTTCCTGAACGATCCAGCCGGAGGGTTGCTGGGCGATCAACGCCGGAATATCCGCAGCCGTGGCCCTGCGTGCGCCTCGGCTGCCAATGCCGTCGGCAGGTTTCAGGAAGTATTCCCCGGCGGGGAAAAGATCGGAGGCGGGTGCCGTCCGGGGCACCCGCACCCCGTGCCGCGTGAGGAGTTGGCCGAGCTTCCACTTGTCCGCACACGCCGAGCTGGCCGCAGCTGGGGGAGCCATCACGGAGACCGCCGTGGGGATCCGGCCTTCCGCGCGCAAACGTGCAGCGATCGCAATCTCATCCGGAAAAAGCGGAAGATAGGTGTCCACATCGAACCGTTGCAGAATCCCCAGGAGCGTCACCGGAAACTCCGGGGAAGAGGAGAGGGACACCTGTTCGAAGTGGTCGGAGAGCAGGCTGCAAGTCACCAGATGGCGCGGGTTGATGTCCATAGCCACCACGCGAACGGTCTGGCTCCAGGCACGTCGAAGTGCACACACGGCGCCAAATGCCGTGCCGGCACCGGTGGAACCGATCAGGACGACCCGCTGTTTTCTCGTGCTCAAGCGACCCACATCAAACAGGTCCGCGGCATCGAATGTAATCCGGAACTGAGAACGTTGCCCCTGTGGGGGGTACGAAAAGGCGCCGGGACCAGGGGACGAGGTGGCGGTGGCAGGGTCGGTCTCAGGATGTGCCCGATCCGGGTTGTCGTGTCAAAACCCGTTGGCTCTTCTGGACGCGGGTGGGCATGTTGAAGCGATGGAGACCCGCCGGGATGGCCCCATGGTCAGCATCGTTATCGCCACTTATCGACGTGCCCGTTGGATCCGACGTTGCGTGGAGAGTGCGTTGGGCCAAAGCCATGCCCATGTCGAAGTCCTGGTATCCGACGACCAGAGCCCAGACGAGACCCTGCAAATCCTTTCCGAGATCCATGATCCCAGGCTTGTGGTCATCGCCCAGGAAACCAATCTCGGAGTGTGGGAGAATTGGACCTCCGTCGTCAGGGCCGCACAGGGCGAATTCCTGGTTTTCCTGGGGGATGACGACTGGATATCGGAAAGATTCGTGGAGCAACACCTGGCCGCGTTCGCCAAATGTCCAGAGGCGTCTTCAATTTTCTCCAGGCTCGAGGAAGTGGACGGCGGGGAGGCACCGCTGAGGAGTGTTGTTTCCCCATTCGTGGTGGGCGCCATCGTCGCCCCGTTGGTCTTCCTGAAAGCCATTCTGGAGCACCAGCTGTTTCTCGGGGCGGCCATGCACCGGAGGGCCGTACTGGCCCCGGTGTGGGAAGAGACACATCCCGATGGCCTGGTCGCGGACCACGGCCTCCTGTTGCGGTTGGCGCTCGTGCTGCAGGCCAAAGTGACCTCTTGTGAGGAACCCCGATATTACAAGACGGTTCATGCCGGGCAATTGAGCGCCCGATTCAAAGAGGTGAGCCGGCTCCAACTCGAATTGATGCGCCGGGTGAAACCTTTGGGACGGAATCGGGCGGCCCGGCGGCTGATGGCGGTCTTTTGCGCGCATGTGGCCATCCTTCAGGGGCGGCACCATGCCGCGACCGGCGAGTTGGATGAGGCGCGCAAATTGTTCCGGGAAGCATGGTGTCACGCCCCGCTGCTGCCGTTCTGCTGGAGCCAACTGGCGCAAGCCCACCTCATGCCGGCTCGCCTGACCCGCACTTCCCGCATCCAGCGCGAACTCCCGGTGGATTGAATCGTGCGTTCTGTGGGATCCTTTGAACGATTGACGATCCGCGAGCCGAGAAACGAGACCTCCGCCCGACGCCGGTTCAAGGCGGACCTGACCAATCATTTTGCCGGGAACCCCAATTTCACATTCTTCCGAACTGAAGGGGATTTCCTGCGGCCCGACGGCCAAATCCGCTGGTGGGATGGAAAGGCAAAGCTCTTCTACTTCGACGACGATCATGTTTCCGAGGACGGTGTGGATTTGTTCCTGGGTCGCCTCGCCCGGACTTTGGTCGCGATCGTCGAAGGCGCTCGGAAGTAAGGGACCCGGCCTCAATGCGTCAGCACGTGCCGCAGGTACAGGTACATCAGCGGCGCGTTGAACAGCAGCGAATCCAAAAGGTCCAGGATCCCGCCGATCCCCGGGAAAAACCGCCCCGAATCCTTCACGCCCGCCTCCCGTTTGAACAACGATTCGATCAGGTCACCAATCACTGCCGCAACGCTGAGGAGGATCCCGAGCGCGATCGCGTGAACCAGTTTCATGTGGGCCAGGTTCGGCCCGGCAAAATGGGCGAACACCACGCTCGCGCCGGTCGACACCACAATGGCCCCGAAAAAACCCTCCCACGTCTTCCCGGGGCTGATCCGCGGAATCATCTTGTGCCGTCCGATCAGCGAGCCCGTGCAGTAGGCGCCCAGATCGCTGAACTTGGTCACCACGATGAAATAGAGGACGTAGTAACGGCCGTCGACCCCCGGGAAGAAATTGATCTTCTGGATGAAGTTCAGCAGCCACGGGACATACATCAGCCCGAAGAGCGTGGTGGAGATCGCGGTCAGCCCCACGCCCTGGTTCTTTTTCGAGACGAATTCCCGGACGCACAGGCCGAGCACGAACAGGATCAGGACGCTGGTCTCGAAATCGTTGGCCTTGGACGGCAGCCCGCGGAACGCCTCGCCCGGTTGGTAAACCGTCACGTAAAAAAACGTGGCGACCAGCAGCAGGATCCCGTTGGCGATGCCCCAGATGCGGAAACACACCAGCCCGCGCTTCTCCACCAGCCCATAGAATTCCACCAGTCCGGTGAATGCCAGCAACACCATCAACCCGAGGAAAACGTATTCCCGGATGAATTTCGTCCCGGAAAAGATCGCCGTCAGCACGATGGTCCACAGCAGGACGGTGCTCAGCAGTCGACGGGCGAAGATCTGCCCCTTCGACAGGGCGGGGGAAGCGGCGGGTGTGGGTGCGGGCACGGGTGCGGGCGAATCAGTGTCGGGCATGGTGTCTCTCCCTCTCCGTGGCATCCGGGTCGTCCGCGGTCATTCGTGATGGCGGGATGGGTGTCACATCAGCTTCAACCGCGGCAGGTCCTGGCTGTCCACCAAGCCCACCGGTTCGCGGCGCGCATTGACCACGATCACGTCATCAATGTTGAGTTCGTTGAAAATCCGCACGGCTTCCACCGCCAAAGCGTCTTCCCGGACGGAGACCGGGCGGCGGGTCATCACCTCCCGCAATGTCCGCGCCAGCACGCCGTCATCTGTCGTCATCCGGCGACGCAGATCGCCGTCGGTGAACACCCCGGTCAACCGGCCGCGCGCATCGACGACACTGACCGATCCGGACCGGGCCTGGGTCATGGTGAGCAGGGCCTCCTTCACCTTCATCGACGCGGGCGCGACCGGGTTGCGGGTCCCATCGCGCATGATGTCGGCGACGCGCAGGAGCAGGGCGCGTCCGATGGCCCCGCTGGGATGGCGATGGGCGAAGTCGCGTTCCT
The DNA here is from genome assembly GCA_025360495.1 of Verrucomicrobiota bacterium. Taxonomy (GTDB): domain Bacteria; phylum Verrucomicrobiota; class Verrucomicrobiia; order Limisphaerales; family UBA9464; genus UBA6176. The sequence goes on from JANYCC010000443.1 coordinate 10,892, forward strand.
TGAATCCCCGGGCATCAAGCACGGCCATGGCCAGGGCGTCCCCCATCACGAGGGTCGCCGTGGTGCTGGCGGTCGGGGCGAGATTGAACGGGCAGGCCTCGCGGGGCACGCGAACATTCAGGACCACGTCGGAATGCCGGGCGAGGGTGGAACGGGGCGAACCGGTGAAGGCGACCAACCGCACCGAAAACCGCTTGAGCGCCGGCAACAGGTTCAGCAATTCGTCCGATTCACCCGAGTAACTCAGCGCCAGCACCAGGTCCCCATCGGCGACGATCCCGAGGTCGCCATGGAGGGCATCGACGGCATCCAGCACCACGGTCGTCGTGCCGGTGCTGCTGAGGGTGGCGGCGATCTTGCGGCCGATGATGCCGGACTTCCCGATGCCGACCACGATCAGTTTCCGTCCGGCCTTGATGGTGTCGACGGCCAGGCCGACCGCGCGGTCAAACTGGGCGTCCAACCGCCGCTCCACCGCCCGGAGACCGGCGAGTTCGATCCGGAAGACTTCGCGCGCTCGGGCGTGGTGGGTCGGCAAGGATGAAGGGTGGGGGTTGAAGGATGAAGGGCGATGTGTGAAGGGTCGCGCGCACCCGGCGGGGGCAACTATTCGAGGAACGTCTTGTGCACGGCCCGCATGGCCCGGTCGCCGTCCTTCAAATCGACCACCACGCTGATCTTGATCTCACTGGTCGAGATCATGCCGATGTTGACACCTTCGTGGGCCAGAGTCTCGAACATGCGGGCAGCCACACCGCTGTGGCTGCGCATCCCGACGCCGACGATCGAGAGTTTGCCGACGCCTTCGTCCGCGGTGAATTCCTTGAAGCCCATCGTGGGTTTGAGTCCCTCGATGACCTTGGAACCTTTGAGCAGGTCGGGCTTGTCGAGCGTGAACGAGATGTCCGTGACGCGGATGCCGTCGGCATGGCTCACGTTCTGGACGATCATGTCCACGTTGATGGAGTGGTCGGCGAGCGCCTTGAAGATCCTGGCCGCCTGGCCCGGTTGGTCGGGCACGCCCCAGACCGTGATCTTGGCCTGGTTCTTGTCGAGCGAGACGCCGCGCACAACGACGTCCTCCATGCTATCCATTTCCTCTTTCACGATGGTTCCCCGGTTGTCGTTCAGGCTGCTGCGGACTTCGAACACGACGTTGAACTTCTTGGCGAATTCCACCGAGCGGAGTTGCATGACCTTGGCTCCGGACCCGGCCAGCTCCAGCAGCTCGTCATAGGTGATTTCGGGCAACTTGCGGGCCGTCGGCACGATCCGCGGGTCGGCCGTGTAGATCCCGTCCACGTCGGTGTAAATTTCGCAGAGATCGGCCTTGAGGGCGGAGGCCAGCGCGATGGCGGTCAGGTCGGAGCCGCCGCGCCCCAAAGTGGTGATCTGGCCGGCCTCGGTCCGGCCTTGGAACCCGGCGACGATCACCACATTGCCCTGGTCGAGCAACC
>JANYCC010000480.1 GCA_025360495.1 Verrucomicrobiota bacterium
CCGAGAACGAATGGGAAGCCGGACTCGCCGCCGCCTCGACCGAGCTGGAACTGGAAGCGGGCATTGAACGGGAAATCATCGGGCCGGACACCCGCGTCGCCGTCACCGACGCCGCGGCCTTCCCGCATCGGTTCATCTGCAATCTCGAATACGATTTCCCCGGTCTGGGCCGCTGGCCGATGTGTTCGGGCACCCTCATCGGCCCGACCACCGTGCTCACGGCGGGGCATTGCATCGCCAGCCTGGTGCCGGCCCGGATGAGGGTCGTTCCCGGGCGTTTCGGCTCCCGCGAACCCTTCGCCAGCAGCCCGGTCGTCGCGGCGCAGATCGCCCCGGGATTCGCCGCCACCACACCCACCGATTATGCCGTCCTCCACCTGCGCGATCCCCTGGGCAGCCGCGTCGGCTTTTGGACGGGAAGATACGGGCGCAACCCCGGTGACCCGATCGGCACCAGCATGGCCCCCGTGCCCGCGGCGCCCGCGGGGAAACGGATCTTCGTCCATGTCTCGGGATATCCCGCCGACAAGCCGAACGGGAGCGGCTGCACGAATCCGGCACAACCCCGGCGCCGTTGTTTTCACAGTCTGCTCGGATCCGCCGGACGCTCGCGATTGTGCGGCGCCTTTCCGTTTAGCGCCCAGGACCGGCTCGTCGCGGCCAGTGGCGGCATGTTGCATTACCTCGACGACACCTGCCCCGGCCACAGCGGAAGCCCGGTCTGGGTCGAGAACCCGCCCGACAGCGGGGGGCGCGTGCTCGTGGGGGTCCATGTGGCGGGGGACGACGGCGCGGGCACCATCGCCAATCGCGCCGTGCAGTTCACGCCGGCGGTGCTCGCGCAAATCCGACTCTGGCTCGCGGCGGCACCGGGCGGGGGGGCGCGCCCGATGCTCCGTCGCGGGTCGCAGGGGCCGCCCGTCGTTGAATTGCAGGCGCGTCTCAACGGCTGGATCGCGGCCCGACCGGGTGCGGTGACCCTCGCGGTGGATGGTCTCTTCGGCCCGCGGACGGATGCGGGGGTGCGGGCCTTTCAAAGATCCAGGGGGCTCCTGCCCGACGGGATCGTCGGCCCGAAAACCTGGGGCACGCTTCTGGCACCTCCCGCGGCACCGATCTTCGAGGCAGCCCACGAATCCGCGGGGAATACCATCGTGCAAAACATCTGCCTGAGCGCCGGCGGGTTGGCCGCCCGGTTGCGCCCCCAGATGGAGCAGGCACGGAGAAACCCCCAGCATGGGCGCTTCATGGCGGACCGGATCCGGAAGCTGGGCACGACTTGGATGAACCGGGTCAGCAACCAGTTGCTGCCCCAACTCGACCGGTTCTCCGGCCCGGAATTGGATCGGCTCATTGGCTGTGTGGCACGGGTGGAACATGCGATTGGAACCGAAACCGCCCCCTTCCGCCGGCTCAAGTCCGCGGCGTGGCAACGGCTCGCCCGCTCCTGACCGGTCGCCGGCGACCCGGTGGGGTTCCGCGCACTCCGCGCGACACCTCACGGGGTTGCGGGAGTTTGTCCGCATTCCCAGCGTCAGTTCCGATCCGCGCAGGGCGGGGGACGTGCAACGCTGCGGCAACTGGCTCGCCGGCCAGTTGCGCCTGGCCGGATTGAACCGGGTGCGGGTGCTCCCGACGCCGCGGCATCCGATCGTTTACGGCGAATGGCTCGGGGTGCCGGGACGCCCGACGGTCCTGGTTTACGGACATTATGACGTCCAACCGGCGGAGCCCCTGCGGAATTGGAAACATCCCCCGTTCGGCGCGGAGATCCATGACGGTTTCCTCCATGGGCGCGGGGCGAGCGACGACAAGGGACAATTGTTCGCGCACGTGAAAGCCATGGAATCACTGCTTCAGTCCACCGGCCGGCTTCCGGTCAACGTGAAGTGCCTCTTCGAAGGCGAGGAGGAGATCGGCAGCCCCAACCTGATGCCCTTCCTGAAACGCAACCGGCGCGCCCTGAAGGCCGACGCCGCCGTCATGTCTGACACCCGGATGTTGAGCCCGGACCGGCCCGCACTCACTTATTCCCTGCGCGGACAACTCGCGGTGGAGTTGGAGGTGAAAGGCCCGCACCATGACCTGCATTCCGGTAATTTCGGCGGCGCCGTCCATGATCCGCTCCAGGCCTTATGTGAAATCGTGGCGCAATTGCATGACCGCGACGGACACATCGCCATCCCCGGTTTTTATGACCGGGTCCGGCACTGGAGTGAGGCGGAACATCAATATCTGGCGCGCACCGGTCCCTCCGACGCCGCCATCCTTCACGAGGCGGGGACGGCGACGGCCTGGGGTGAACGCGGTCATTCCTTATATGAACGGCTCACGCTCCGGCCTTCACTCTCGGTCACCGGGATTCACGGGGGCCATGCCGGGGCGGGTCCGAAAGGGGTGATTCCCAGCCAGGCACGGGTCAAATTGAGCTTCCGCCTCGTGCCGGACCAACAACCGGAGGAGATCGAACGCCTCTTCCGTCGCTTCGTCTCGAAGGTGGTGCCGCGGACCGTCCAGGTCGCCGTGCGCACCCAGATCCACTCGCGGCCCGCATTGGTGGATCGGCGCCATCCGGCCATGCGGGCGGCCGCCCGGGCCTATCGGCGCGTTTTCGGGAGGGCTCCCGTGTGGGTGCGTTCGGGCGGGACAATCCCGGTGGTCAGCGAGTTCCAGCGGGTGCTCGGCATCCCCACCGTGCTGATGGGCTTTGCTTCGCCGGGCGACAGCCTCCACGGCCCGAATGAAAAGTTCAGCCTGAAGAATTATAAGCGGGGCATCCTCACCGCCATCGCGTTCCTGGAGGAATTTGCGCGTTCCTCCGGCCGGGGTGTCGCACGCAGGAAGGCATCCGTCCCAGGTTTCCAAACACCAGGTCCATGATCATTGACTGCCATTGCCATGCCGGCCGGGGTGATCTGCTGACCGCCCCATGGAACACCGACGCACCCATGGAATCGTACCTTCGTCGGGCCCGCGCCGCCGGAATCCGACGGACCGTGGTGTTCCCCGCCTTCCACACGGATTATGTCACCGCCAACCGGGAACTGGCCCGGGTCGTCGCCCGATGGCGCCCGCGTTTGATCGGGTTCGCCATGCTGAACACCAAGGTGGATGCCGGACGCATCGGGGAAATGGTCCGGGAAGCGGTGGTGCGACTCGGTCTCCGCGGCCTGAAGATCCACGGGCACGACGGGATGCCGACCCGCGAGGCGTGCGAGGCGGCCCGGAAATACCGCCTGCCGGTCATCGTCGATGTCGCCGGCAAGGCCCATGTCATCGACATGTTCGCTCCGCAGTATCCCGACGTGGATTTCATCATCGCCCACCTCGGCAGCTTTGCCGACGACTGGCGGTCCCACGAACGGGTGATTGAACAGATGGCGCGCTATCCCAACATCCACGCCGATACGTCGGGCGTGCGTCGGTTTGATTATCTGGTGCAGGCGGTGAAGCGGGCCGGTCCCTCCAAACTCATCTTCGGTTCCGACGGCCCCTGGCTCCATCCCGGGCTGGAACTCCATAAGATCCGGTTGCTGGGATTGTCGGCCGCGGATCAGGCGCTCGTGTCCGGCGGCAATGCCCGACGTCTCCTGGCCAAATCCCGGATCAACCCACCGAAATCCCCGTCGTCCCGGGCCGGCCCGGCGACAGGCCTCCT
>JANYCC010000007.1 GCA_025360495.1 Verrucomicrobiota bacterium
AGTCATCCGTGGGCACGGTTCAGGGATGATTTGAAACCCGACAATCGGGAACAGTTTGGAGAAGGCAGAGTGGGTCTAGGGACATTTCCATTCACTTGAACACGAAATTGTTCGTAGGCAACCTGTCGTTCAGCGTCACGGACAAGAGTCTTCAGGATGCTTTCGCCACCCACGGCACGGTCATGGAGGCGACGGTCATGCTGGATCGCATGAGCGGTCGTTCCCGCGGTTTTGGTTTCGTCACGATGGGTACTCCGGAAGAGGCTCAGAAGGCGATCGACGCCCTGAACGGAGCCCCGGTGGATGGTCGCAATCTCACGGTCAATCTTGCCCGGCCCAAGGAAGAAGGCAGTTCCGGTCCCCGGACCGGAGGCGCCCCTCGTCGGGACGGTGGTGGCGGTGGTGGTGGCGGCGGCGGCGGACGGCCCCGATACTAGGCCCGGCTCTTTTCAAGGGGCGGAGTACGGTTCGCACCGTCTCCGCCTTTGCATTCTTGCTGTCCCGCGGGTCTGTCGGCCGACCGCGGGGAAACAGCGTCACAGTGGTTCGGCGCGGCATCAGATACGCAGCGAATGAAGGAACAAGAACACGTCGCAGTCGAGGGTCGGATTGTCTCCGTTCTCGCCGGGACCATGTTTCGGGTGGAACTCGACAACAAGCACCTCGTCCTGGCCACCATCTCGGGCAAGATGCGCAAACGCTTCGTCCGCCTCACGGCCGGGGATCGCGTGAAAATGGAGATGTCCCCTTATGATCTGGGCAAGGCCCGGATTGTCTGGCGGCTCGGTTGATCCGATTCCTTGATTCCCGGACGGCCTCTCCTTACGGTGCGCCGCGATGAGTCGGAAGCGTTTATTTGCCGCGTTGGTGTTGGCGGCCGGGATCCCTTGGGTCGGCCGGACCGCCCCGACCCTGTTGAACGGGGTCGCGGCCATCGCCAATGAGTCGGTGATCACCTTCGAGGAGGTGCAGATGTTCACCCGTCGTTCCATGGAGGCGGCGGCGCGAAAGTCCCGGACCCAGGCCGAATTCGACCAGGATGCGCTCAAGATCCAGAACTCTGGGTTGGAAGATTTGATCGACCGTCGGTTGGTCGTGGGCGAATTCAAAACCAGCGGCTTTCAATTGCCGGAATCGATCATCGACGAATTGGTCAAGGAGCGGGTGAAGAAGGATTTCGGTGACCGGGTGACCCTGACCAAGCAGTTGCGTCAGGATGGCCGGACCTACGAGAGCTTCCGCCAGGAAGAGCGGGATGCGCTGGTCGTGTACCAGATGATGCGTAAAAACGTATTGCAGGAAGTGGTGGTTTCGCCCCGGAAACTCGAGCGCTACTACGCGCAGAATCAGGAGAAATACCGCGTTGGCGACCGCGCCCGGGTCCGGATGATCCTGATCGACTCCCAAAAGCATGCCCGCGGCGAACCCGTGAAGATTGCCCAGGAGGCGCTGGTCCGCATCAAGGCGGGCGCTGATTTCGCCACGGTTGCGAACGAGGTTTCCGATGACGCCCGCTCTTATAAAGGTGGGGACCGCGGCTGGATCGAAGCGCAGGGGACGGTCATCCGGAAGGAACTCCGTGAGATCGCCTTCAAACTGGAACCCGGTCAGATCACCGACGTCATCGATCTGGATGGTGCGGCCTTCATCGTGAAATTGGAGGAGAAACAGACGGCGCAAATCCGGCCCCTTACCGAGATGCGCACCGAGATCGAGGCCACCCTGAAACAGGAAGAGCAGGATCGATTGAGAAAGGCCTGGCTCGCACGCATCCGCAAAAAATCCTACGTCGCCCGGTTCTGATCGGCCCGCCGGCCGAGCGCGGTGAACCTCTCCCCCATCACCTTGGCGGTCACCCTCGGCGATCCCACCGGGATCGGTCCCGAGGTCGCCCTGAAATCGCTGGGCGTGCTTCTGGCGGAGGATGACGACACATGCTTCGTGCTCCTGGGGGATCGCCCTCTGATCGCCCGGTTGGGCGGGGTCCCGGGATGGGACCGGGAATTGCCCCCGCATGTGCCCGGATGCCGGTCCACCGCGCGGGTCTCCATCGCCGCCGTGACCCAGGATCTCCCCGAAGTTCTGTCGCCGGGGCATCCCCGCGCCGCGGAGGCGGCGATGGCCTGGCTGCGACGGGCTGGCGAAGGCTGCCTGTGCGGGGAATTCAACGGCATGGTGACGGGACCTGTGAACAAGGGGGCGATCCTCAACACCGGCCAACCATTCGTGGGGCAGACCGAATATCTGGCCGACTTGGCCGGGGTTCGCCGGTTCACCATGATGTTGTTGGGTCACGACGATCGGGGGCGATGGCTCCGCGTGGCCTTGGCGACCACTCACCTGCCGCTTCGCGACGTTGCGAAGGCGTTGAACTCGGAGCAGGTGAGATGGGCCATCGAACTGGCGGGCGAGGCCTGCCAATTACTCGGGATGTCGCGGCGACGGGTGGGTGTGTGCGGTTTGAACCCTCACGCGGGGGAAGGTGGGCATCTGGGGCGTGAGGAATTGGATCTGATCGGGCCCACGGTGGCCGGGGCGCGGGCGTCTGGATTGGATGTGCACGGACCCTTTCCCGCGGACACGTTGTTTCACCAGGCGTTTCACGGGGCCTATGATGCCGTGGTGGCGATGTACCACGACCAAGGGCTTCCGCCGCTCAAGATGGTGGCCTTTGACACCGGAGTGAACTGGACCCTTGGGCTGCCCTTCGTCCGCACTTCGCCCGACCATGGGACTGCCTATGATCTGGTGGGTCGGAATCTGGCCAACCCGGGCAGCATGATCGCTGCGCTGCGACTGGCGCGGCAGATCGGCAGGGCGAATACCTGACCAGATCAGTCCGGGTGAGGCTGGCGGACGGGACGGCTGACCCCTCTCCCCGGCCCTCCCTCCGCTCGTTCCTCACGGGGCGAGGGGGGCAGGGTACGGAGTTCCGGCTTCAGCCGGTCCGGTTCGCGCAAGCAAAATGTGGACTGGAACCCCTCGACCGCCGACTCCAGCCTCATCGTGGTAGACGTTCGTCCAAGTCGGCCACCGTGTAGGCGAGAATGGCCAGGGCCGCAGAACAGCGTGCCAAGGCCTGCGGATCCACTTTGTCGGGCGTGTCGGCGTCGCTGTGGTGGAACCAAAAATACTTTTCACCGGCCACCCGCAGAGCCGCGACGGGGACGCCTTCTTCGAGCAACGGACCCACGTCAGCATCCTGTCCGCCCAGGCTGATCTTGCCGGCTTCAAGCCGGGTCCCGGTGAGGGTGCCGATCGCCCGCAACACCGCCAGACCCCGTTCGCTGCCGGTGAAGCCGAATCCTTCCGGTGGGAACGCGCCATTGTCGCTCTCGATGGCCAGGACGTGCCGGTCCAGTTCGGCACGGTGGGCATCGCGATAACCCTTGGCGCCGCGCAGGCCGTTTTCCTCATTGGTCCACAGCACGACCCGGAGCGTGCGTCGCGGCCGCAAACCGAGTTGCTTGAGGAGACGAACCGCCTCCCATGCCGCCAGACAGCCGCCCCCGTCATCCAATGCCCCACGGCCGACGTCCCAAGAATCCACATGGCCGCCGATCACGACGACCTCTTCAGGCAACTCCCGGCCGCGTAACTCAGCGACAATATTGCGTGAAAGGACGTCCGGCGCGGAGCGGGCGGTCATGCGCAGGCGCACCACCGGGGTCTTCCCTCGATCCTGCCAACGATGGAGGCGTTGGGCATCTTCCGAAGACAGGGCCGCAAACGGGATCTTGGGGACGTCGTCCTCGTACTTCATGGCTCCGGTGTGCGGGGTGCGGAGTCCGAAGTCCCCGATGGCCCGGACCAGGCCGGCGATCGCACCGACCCGGGCCGCGGCGACGGCACCGGTCCAGCGGTACTGCACACTGTCGCCATAATGGGTGAAGGGGACATCATAGACGACGATGCGTCCACGGGCCTCGGCCGCGCGCTGGGTGAGTTCGGTGAAGTTGGTGACGACCAGTACCGGGGCGGTCAGTCCTTGGTCCGGGGTGCCGATACTTCCACCGAGGCCGAGCATCGGGAGACGTTCCACGAAGGGTTCGGTCACTTCGACGGACTCCTCACCGCGGATCCAATGCGGGACCAACACGGGTTCGCCATGGACGTTCTCGAAGCCATCGGTCCGCATCTGGTCGAGAATCCAATCGAGGGCGGATTCGAGGTTGGTGGTACCCGAGAAACGCGGGCCGAACCGGTCGCAAAGTTCGGCGAGTCGCTGCCACGCGAAGTCCGAGGGCAGGGCGGCGGCCACGATGCGGTCGGCGGCATCCCCAAAACGGGCGGGCAAGGGAAACGCCGGTGCCGAGGCCGCCGGGAGTGTTTCTTTCAGGGGCCGCCAGCGGAGGTTCCGCAGCTCGGATCCGGTGCTCCAAGACGCGATGCCAAAAGGCTGGCTCTGTTCAATCTCCCCCGGCCGCAGCGCGATCTTCTTCCCCCGCGGATCCACGTTCACGACCTGCTCCTGGTCGATCCATGCGCCCAGGTTCGTCGCGGTGACGCTGATCCGGATTCGATACCACCGGTCCTTCTTGAAGGTGACGTATTTGGTGGTCTCGTTTTGGGACGCATCCTGTCCGTCGAGGGAGGACAGTCCGACCACCGCGCCACCCCAACCACCACAGATGAGGGTGGCGAAGGTGTCCCGAAACGGAAACGTGAGGCCGCAGAAGAAGTCGCCACCGAGGACGCGGCGGGCCTCGAGTTCGACCTCATAATCGAGGGTGGCCGGGGCGTTGGTGCGGTGGATTCCGGTGAGGATGCCCTGGTTGAGGACGAGCACACCGTCCCGGACCTCGACATCCCCACGACCGGCGAAGGGGGTGACCTCCCAGCCGGAGAGGGTTTTCCCGTCGAAGAGCGATTGCCAATCGGCGGACCGGGCGGGGGTGAGGAGGACGGCGAACGCGAGCAACACCGGCGTCAGGCGCATCCCGGGAGCAAAAGGCCGAAGGGCTGCGGGCGGAAGCGGAAAGAAGGGGTCCGGTGCGGGCCGCACACCTCCGGATTGCGCCGGCCGTTCCACGGTCCATGCTGGGGGCATGACACGGCAACAGGTGTTGGACCTCTATTTCATGGACGCGCGCTGCAAGCTGATCGAGCTCGCCGCGTTCCTCGACCGGGTGGACCGGGCGACGGGTGAGGCGGATTTCCGTCTCGCCGCCTTCCGGGCGGCGCTCGGAGGGTTGGCTTCGGACGAAACGGGCCGGGCGGCCGGGGTCCTCCGATCGTTCAGTGACCCGACGGATCAACCCATCGAAAAGGCGACCGTCAAAGGCGCGGTCGGGGCCTGGCCCGGCTGAAGTGACAACCCCCAAAAGAACCGCACCCATGCGCTATATCGAACCCCACGGCCACATGGTCAGCCGCACGACCGACGATTATCTCGACATGGTCACCGCGGGTTGCGCGGCCGTGTGCGAGCCGGCGTTCTGGGCCGGTTTCGACCGCAGTTCGGCGGACGGATTCCACGACTATTTCTGCCAGTTGACCGAACACGAACCGCGCCGGGCCGCCCGCTATGGACTGCCGCATTATTGCTGGCTGTGCATCAACCCCAAGGAATCCGAGGACGTGAAACTGGCGGAGGACGTGATCGCGTTGATCCCCCAGTTTCTCGACCGACCGACCGTGCTGGGGATCGGGGAAATCGGACTGAACAAGAATTCGCGGAACGAGGTGAAGGTGCTCGAGCAACACGTCGATCTCGCAGCCCGACACGATCAACTCATTCTCGTCCACACCCCGCACCTGGAGGACAAACTGAAGGGGACCCGCCTGATCCTCGACGTGATCAAATCAGATTCCCGGATCCGGCCCGGGCGGGTGTTGATCGACCATGTGGAGGAGCACACGGTGAAGTCGGTGTTGGACCGGGGGCATTGGGCCGGGATGACACTCTACCCAATCAGCAAATGCACACCGGCCCGGGCGATCGACATCCTGGACGTGTACGGAGGCGAACGGTTGTGGATGAATTCGGCGTGCGATTGGGGTGAAAGCGTGCCCTTGGCCGTGCCGCGGACGGCGTTCGAGATGCGGCGGCGCGGTTGGAGCGCGGAGGCCGTGGACCGCGTGGTGTTCCAGAATCCGGTCCGATTCCTGAGCCAGTGTCCGAAGTTCAAGTTGCCGGAGTGATAACTGTCATTTCCGGCGCGCCATCAAGGCCTCGATGTCGTCGGCCTCGATCGGGATGTCGGCCATCAGGTCGACCACGCCGTCGGCCGTGATGAGGACATCGTTCTCAAGGCGCACGGCGAATCCCTCTGCGGGCAGATAGATCGCCGGTTCCACGGTCATCACCCAACCGGGCGCAAAACACTCGGTCGTGAATCCGACGTCGTGGACATCGAGGCCGATCGGATGGCCATTGCCGTGCATGAAGAACTTCTTCACCGGCTTCCGCATGGGGTCATCGACCTTGACCTTGAGGTCGCGGGGTTTGAGCAGGCCCAGGTCGACGCATTCACGGCCGACCGCCTCCTCGGCCTCCTCCTGCCATTGCCGGCAGGTCTTGCCCGGTGTGAGGCCTTTGATCGAGGCGCGGAGGACGCGGAGGACGGCGTCATAGACCTGTTTCTGGCGGCGGTTGAAACGGCCGTTCACCGGGATCGTGCGGGTCAGGTCGGCGTTATAATTCGCATAATTCGCCGCGACATCCAGGAGCAGCAGGTCCCCGTCGGCACACGGCCGGCTGTTTTCTATATAATGGAGCACGCAGGCATTGGCGCCCGAGGCGATGATCGGGGTATAGGCAAAACCGCCACGGCGACGGATGAACTCATGGGCGAACTCGGCCTCGACCTCGCATTCGTTGACCCCGGGCTTGACGAAGCGGGCGACGCGATCGAAGCCGGCGCGGGTGATGGCACAGGCCTCGCGCAACAGGCCCATCTCGGCTTCCGATTTCACGATGCGGAGGCGGTGGAGCAACCGGGCGAGGCGATGGTATTGGTGGAGCGGGTATTGCGCCTGGACCGATTTCACGAAGCGGGCATCGCGCGTTTCAACGGTGATCTCGGCCCGTTTGTGTTCATTGGAATTGAGGTACACGTGCGTGGACTCGCACATGAGCCGGTGAAAGAATTTCGGGAACTCCGACACCCATTGGATGTTCCCAATGCCGGTGGCGGCGCGGGCGGCGTCCTTCGAGAGCTTATGGCCCTCCCAGATGGCGATGAGCGGGCTGGTCTCGCGCAGGAAAAGGATCTCCCGCTGGCGTTCGTCCTCGGCGTCGGGAAACAGCAGCAGGATCGATTCCTCCTGCTCGACGCCGGTCAGGTAGAACAGGTCGGAGTTCGGGATGAGACGGAGAGAGCCGTCGGCATTGGTCGGGGGGATGTCGTTGGCATTCACGACGGCGAGCGCACCGGGAAGCAGGAGTTGGCGGAGGCGGGCGCGGTTCTCGACAAAAAGCTGCGGATCGATCGGTGCGTGGCGCATGACGGGTGTCATCCTGCCGGAAAGAGGGGGGTCGGGACAAGCGGGGCCACCGCTCAATCCCGCACAGCGCGGTGGCAGGAGGCGCACTGCTTCATTACGGCTTGGAATGCCCCTTCGGCTTCAGACTCCGCTTTCCGGGTGCGCCGGGTCTCCAGATCTTTCAACCCGGCGTGCAGCTTTCCGGCCGCAACCTCGGCCCGGCCCAGTTCCAAGGCAAAGGTCGGCCCTCGGTCCACGCCGAGTTTCGTTCGTTGGGTCTCACGCAAAAGTTCCCACAATTGCAACGCCGCGCCCGACCCCGTCACGTCGGGATGGTCGGTGGGCGTTTTGAACCCCGCCTTGCGGAAGACCTTCAGATCCTCCAGGCGCCCGTCGAGTTGCACCATGGTTCCGACCAGGGGAGGAGTCGGGGCGCGCGAGGGGAAATCGGCCGACACTTGCGCCAATTCCTCCGCTGTCGGGCGCCGGAAGGTCGCGGCGGAACGATAAAGGCCGGTATAATTGGTCGCCGTCCCCGCCGCATGCATCCATGAGGTGGCCGTCTCCGGGGACCATCCTTCCAAGTCCTCGCAGACGACAGCGACAGCCGCCGGGCCACGGTGTTTGCCGTGGTGACAATGGATATAAAGGGGTCCGTCCACGCTGGCTGCGGCTTTGATGAGGTGCAGGGCGTTGGTGGCCGGGATGCCGTCATAGCCGAAGGGCAGGTGGATGTAGCGGATTCCGTGACGGGTGGCGGCGACGACATCAGGTGCGGAGCCGTCGACACTGATGATCGTCTGGATGCCCAGCTTCGCGAGGGCGGCGAAACCGATGTCACTTTCGGGTGCGGCCCCGGAGTAGATCCGCCGGCCGACCGCAAAGGTGTTCTCCAAGCCGTCGATCGGAAGCGGATGGAAGGGCGCGACGGGTGACTGGGCCCGGGCAGAACCCAGCACGGTGAGGCACACGAGCACCAGGAAGGAGGCTCGGAACATTGGCAGTTCGACGGAGCGCATGGGGAAAGGTCACGGGCGTGATGGGAAGCCCATTCCAAGTTTATAGACCCTGCACAGGCCGGGTTCCCATGTCAAAACGCGACGGGGAGGGGCTGGATGGGGGGCGCATCTGGGCATCGTGGGAAGCCGGGCCATGGGGGAAGCGGGTCGGGTAGGAAAACCCGCCCTCCCAGGGCGGTCGCGACAGC